>NZ_JAMJFM010000014.1:0-176858 GCF_023544705.1 Streptomyces sp. MCA2 | reverse complement strand
CTATCAGCCCCGACCCGTCCGCGGGTGCGGGGAGCAAGTCGAGGTGCTGCTCGATGCGCAAGAGAGGTCGGGACCATCCTCGCGGGTGCGGGGAGCAAACTTCGTGACCTGCATCGGTGCACGCACACAGCCCGGTTCTGAACCACTTTCACTAAGAACCACTAACACAATGCGGTTGGGCCGGCTTCTTCCTGTCGGGCTCAGTTGTCAGGCGCTGAGGAGCGTGGACCATGACCAGCTGTGGCTCGTCCTGGCCGCTCTTCACGGGCTCCATCCCTGTCGATCTCGCGCGCCCCGAGTTCGCGGGCGGTCTCTATGAACGCCCGTACATGCGGCGCGGGGGCGGACTCGGGCAGGACGAGCGCCCATTCGGTGAGTGGCGCGTCATCGATCGGGACCAGCACCACTCCGGGGTAGGTGTAATAGCGGGGGACATGGCCGTTGAGCGGGCAGACCACGCGCCCGCTGGCGACCAGGGCCAGGACCTCGTGGAAGGTCCTCGCCTGCGGGCCACGGTGGACCAGGCGCCCGCCCGGCGTCCGCTCCGGGCACATCGCCCGGTACCACTCATCGGGAGTACGCGTGCCGGGGTCCGGAACTGTCCGACCGGCCAGATCCTCAAGCGACACGCGAGCCCGTGACGCCAAATCGGAGCCGGTGGCCACAGCCAGGACCCGGCCCTCCGTCAGCACTACGGGCCCGAGCCGGAGTCCGGGTTCAGGCACCGGGAGCCACATCAGTTGCGCCGCTACCTCGCCGGCCCGTATCCGGGCGAGCGGATCGCTGAAGTGGTACTCCACGAACTCCACACCGCACTGGGGGTGGCGGGCGCAGAACTCCTCGACCAGCCAGGCCAATTCGGAGGGGAGTGCGCCCATCGCCCCCAGCCGCACGGTCCCGGAGCAACCGCGGGCAGTCTCCGCCGCACGGGTCAGGGCTTTGCGGATCAACCCGTAGCCGGGGTGGAGATCGTCGCGCAGCCTCTGCCCCAGGGGCGTCAGTGTCACGGTGCGGGTGCTGCGGTCGAACAAGGCGCCGCCCAGGCGGCGTTCCTGCCGGCTGATGGACTGGCTGACGCGTGCCTGGGAGAGATGCAGCCGCTCCGCGGTCCTGCCGAAGTGCAGTTCCTCGGCCAGCGTCAGGAAGATCTCGATGTCCCGCAGTTCCACGGCTCCCCCATTTATCACTCCCGCTTATGGCTACCTTGCGGAAACCGGCGTTGTTCCGGCCGAACAGCCTAAACGAGACTCGGCCCTGTCCCACTGACCCACCGGCACCCGGCTGGGAACAGCGTCAGCCCTGCCTGCCCGCCCCTTCTCCTTTCCGTATCGTCCGCCGCCGCGGACCGCACCGCACCGCACAAAGGATCCTCACCTTGGCACCTGATCCGACCACCGTTCACCCGCTGCCCGCGCACGACCGGGTGGTGTTCCTCAAACCGCTGGTCGCCTCACCGAAGATTGTCGTCGGCGAGTACACCTACTACGACGATCCCGGCGGCGCGACGGAGTTCGAGCACCGCAACGTGCTTTACGCCTACGGGCCGGAACGCCTGATCATCGGCAGGTACGGCGCGATCGCCACGGGAACCCGCTTCCTGATGGCCGGCGCGGAGCATCCGACGGCGGGTGTGTCCACCTTCCCGTTCACCATGTTCGGCGGCCGCTGGGCCGAGGAAACCCTGGACATCGTCACGGCGATGCCCAGCCGCGGGGACACCGTCATCGGCAATGACGTCTGGTTCGGCCACCAGGCAACCGTCATGCCGGGTGTGCGCATCGGTGACGGCGCCATCATCGCGGCCGGCGCCTTGGTCACCGCCGACGTCCCTCCCTACACCATCGTCGGCGGCAACCCGGCCAGGCCGATTCGGCAGCGGTTCACCGACGACGACATCGAGCGACTGCTCCGCGCAGCATGGTGGGACTGGCCTGTCGACCTGGTCACCGAACACGCCCGCACCATCATGGCCGGAACTCCCGCGGACATCGCACGCATCGCCGCCGAGCACGATCTGGAGAAACCTCTGTGACCCAGGTGTCCATCGACGAGCACACTGTGACTGACAGCGAAGCCGGACCGTACGCCATCACCACCGGGCCGGACGGTGCCCTGTGGTTCACCGAGACCACCGCCGACCGCATCGGTCGCATCACCCTCGACGGCCGGGTCACCGAATTCCCGCTCCCCGTCACGGGCGCGTTCCCCTCCGCGATCACCGCCGGCACCGACGGCGCGCTGTGGTTCACGCTCAACCAGGCGAACGCTATCGGGCGGATCGGCATGGACGGCGCAGTGACCCTCCACTCACTGCCGACCAAGGACGCCGCGCCGACAGGCATCACCACGGGACGCGACGGGGCCCTGTGGTTCGTCGAGATCGCCGCCGGTCAGATCGGGCGGATCACCCACGACGGGCAGGTCATCGAGTTTCCACTGCCCGACCGCGCAGCCCGGCCCCACGCCATCACCGTCGCCGACAACGGCACCGCGTGGTTCACCGAATGGGGCGGCAACCGCGTCGGCTCGATCACTCCCGACGGCACCATCACCGTGCACGACCTGCCCACCCCCGGCTCCGAGCCGCACGGCATCACCCTCGGCCCCGACGGCGCCTTGTGGACAGCTCTGGAGATCGGTGCGCTGGCCCGCATCACCCCTGTGGACAACGCCACCTGACCAACGGCACCCTCACACCCGCCAACATCAACAACGGCCGCCCGCACGGCGGCCGGAGAGGAACATCCGTGAAATACGCACTCGTGATCTTTGAGACAGATGAGTCACGCCGCCGGATCCAGGCCGACCGGGACACCTATCGCGCGGAGTACCAGACCTGGATCGGCACGCTTGCGGCGGCCGGAAAGCTGGTCGGCGGCGACGCCCTGGAAACCGAGCACCACACCCCGGCGACCGTGCGCAAGACGACCGACGGAGCGTCATCAGTGACCGACGGGCCCGCACACACCGGCGAGGAGACCCTCGGCGGCTGGTTCGTGCTCGAGGTGGCCGACCGTGCGGAGGCCGTCGAACTGGCCAAGGCCCTGCCCACCCCGGAGACGATCGAGATCCGCCCGATCCTCGAATCCGCCTGAGCCCAACCACCCTCGTACCGGCGCGGTTCGAACCGGAGCGCCGCGCCTCGGAGCTGCCGTCGGCACCGTTGACGCCGTACCGCACGCCCGCCAAGTTCAGGAAAGCCGGTCGATCGCTCTGACACGTCGGTAGGTGATCACGCAGCAGGCAACCTTTAGGAGGGCTTCATGGATGTCGTCACGTCGCTCCCAGCGGACCCTCGGACGGCGGAAGCCGTGGATCCAGGCATTTGTGCGCTCCACCACCCAGCGGACAGCACCGAGACCGGACCCGTGCGGCGTACCACGGCGGGCAATGACGGGCTTGATCCCGCGCTCCCGCAGCAAGCGGCGGTACTTGTCGAAGTCGTAGCCCCGATCGGCGAACAGCTCGCGTGGCCGGTGGCGGGGACGGCCGGTTCGACCCCTGACGCGGGGAATCGGGTTGAGCAGGCCCTGTTCTCGTATAGCTACGGCGAACGGAGATGTAGCGCGGAGCGCAGCTAGCGGGCGGCGTTGAGAGCACGGGTCTCAGTTGATGTTGCCGCTCAGCAACGTTTCCGCGGGGTTGTCTCAGTTGATGTTGCCGGTCAGCGGTCGGAGAGGGCTGACCGGCGGCGGTGCTCGGCTTGCTTGCAGCGCCGCCGGTCAGTACACCCGCTCCGGCTTCGAGCCCGGCGGCAGCACAGCGCCGCAGGCCGGACACAACCGATCCGGCCACGTACCCGCAGTCGCGCGACCCTGCCGCCGCCCACCCCAACAGCGTAGATGGACGGGGCAGTTCAAAGACGATCACTCAGGGCACGGTGATGATGATCTTTCCGCGTGCGTGGCCGGCGGCGCTGGCGTCATGGGCCGCGGCGGTCTCCTTCAGCGGGAACGCGGCGTGCAGGGGGACGGTGAGGCGGCCCTGATCGGCCAGGTCCGCCGCCAACGGCAGTCCTGCCCAGCCCGGTGACTCCCCTGCCTCGGAGCGGGAGAACCGCACTCCGTGCCGAGCGGCGTCGAAGTCCGCGATGGTCACCACGCGGTGCGGGTCGCCGACGATGGCCACCAGTTCGGCAAGGGAGCCCTTGCCGGCCGCGTCCAGAACCACGTCGACACCGTGCGGAGCCAGTGCGGCAAGGCGATCGGCCAGCCCCGGCCCGTAGGTGACCGGTACGACGCCGAGCGCCTTGAGGAAACCGTGATTGCTCTCGCTGGCGGTGCCGATCACGGTGAGGCCGCGGGCCCGGGCGAGTTGCGCGGTGATGGTACCGACACCGCCGGCGGCGCCCTCGATCAACAAGGTCATGCCCTCGACGGCGTCCAAGGCTTCCAGTACACGCGTGGCCGTGTCGATATTGCCCGCGGCGCCACCCGCTTCCCCGAAGGACCACGACCGAGGCTTGGGCGCCCACGCCTCCAGCACGGCGTACTCGGCCGCGGCGCCGCCCTGGTCCACGACGGGAACGAGACCGAAGACCGCATCTCCCACGGCGGTGCCGGTCACCCCCTCCCCCACCTCGTCGACGATGCCCGCGGCATCCATGCCTGGTACATGGGGCAAGTCCAGGGAGACGAAGTCCTGCAACATCCCTGAACGCAGGTACCAGTCGGCAGGGGTGACGCCGGTGGCACGCACGGCGATGCGGACCCGACCGGGCCCGGCGTGTGGCTCCTCGACCTCTTCGACGGCAAGAACCTCGGAACCGCCATAGCGGTGGTACTGCACAGCAAACACGGACAGCCTCCATACACACACGGCACGTCGTTCGACAGGAGAACTCACGGCCGCTCACCTCCGCGGCCGGGAGCCGACCGCGGGAACCCGCGGCATCACGTCACGCTAACCCGCTAAACGGTCGACCTCTTCCGTTTGTGCTTAAGTGGGAGACATGCCTGACCGACTGTCTCGGAACCCATCCACCTCCCCCGCCGGCACCCCCGCCCCGGGGCAGCGAGCCGACGCCCGGAACAACCGCGCTCGGCTCCTCCAGGCCGCTCGCGACGCGTACGCCCTCGACGGCACCGACGTGCCCTCCAGCGCAATCGCCCGCCGAGCCGGTGTGGGTGCCGCCACCCTCTACCGGCACTTCCCGACCCGCGACTCGCTGATCGCGGCCGCGTTCTCCGAACAACTCGGCCAGTGCATTGCGACCGTCGACGAGGCCCTCAAGGACGACGATCCCTGGCGCGGACTTCGCACCGCCCTCACCAAGGTCTGCCGGATGCAGGCCGAGGACCGCGGCTTCAGTGCCGCCTTCCTCGCCGAGTTCCCCGACGCTCCCGACGTCCGACGTGAACGCACCCGCGCCGAGTCGGGCCTCGCCCGGCTGGTACAGCGGGCGAAGGAAACCGGACAGCTGCGCAATGACTTCGAGAGCAGCGACGTCACGCTGCTGCTCCTGGCCAACAACGGCGTCCTGCGAGACTCCCCGGCGGCCTCCATGGCCGCGTCCCGCCGCCTGCTCGCCTACTTCCTCCAGTCCTGTCGGCCGACGGACGACACACCGCTGCCCGAACCCGCGCCACTGCGTCTCGACGACCTGTACAGGGCACCGCGTCGAACGGGATGACCGGATTGCCGAAGACAAGTTCGGTGATCCGGTGGCTGGTCGGCAGGCGGTGTGCGGCCCTGAGGGCCCCATGGATCGCGCATCCACGACTACGACGCGTGGCTCGACCGCTTCGAGACCGCCCTGCGCGGCCTGCCCGACCGCCAGCGGCAACACTCGCTGCTCCCCCTGCTGCACGCCTTCGCAAGGCCGGAGAAGCCCCTGTCCGGCTCTGCCCTGCCGGCGGACCAATTCCGCGCGGGAGTACGAGCCGCCGCCCTCAACAAGGAAAACGACATCCCCCATCTGTCGCAGCACCTGATCACCAAGTACGTGGCGGACCTTCGATCACAGCACCTGCTGCGACCGAGCCCAGTCGGACGATCACCACAGGGGACGACCTGATGACCTCTGTGGTGCCGGTCGATGTCGGTATGAGCCGCACCCCGTAACCCGGACCGACACCCTCTCCGCCGAACTGGGCCGCTCGCGGCCCCTGCTGCTGACCGAGTTGGAGATGCCGGCCTCCACTACACAGCTGGCCCACCGCACCGGACTCTCCCCCGCCGGGGTATCCCAACACCTCACCGCGCTACGCAACGCGGGCCTGGTCAGCGCCCACCGCGCCGGCCGCTCCGTCCTCTACGCCCGCACCACCGCAGCCGAAGCCCTTCTCCAAGCCGTCTCCGCCTGACCTCGCGTCAACCCCCGAAGGATTTACGGAGCCGACCAATAAGGCGTAACGCTTCATGAGGGCTCCAAGGAATGGGAAGGAACGCAACGCCCTCAGTGAAGCTGCGATCGCAGCACGTGAAATGACGATTACAGTCCAACCCGACTGAAGAGGCGACGGTCCGCGACGTTCGCCCTGACCGGCCATCGGAGCTCTCAGCAGCAATCACCGCCGAGCCGCGCCCCGGCGGCTAGGACAGTTCAGGCGGCTGATGCCGGCTTCTGTTTCTGCCGGACTTCCGTCAGGCACGCGACGCAGAGCGGGTTCTCTGGGGTTGAGAGGTGCCGCGAACCGGGTTGGTGCAGCTCAGCGGTGATGTGGTTGAGCGTAATCAGTGCAACAGGTGTGGTGCCATCACCGATCCGAGCGAACCGGCTCGCCCGTAATGGCCCCGGACTCCCGTCTCTGCTGAGAACCTGATGCTCCTCATCGTCTGTGGGGGGAAGCCGGGTGGACGCGAGACAGGGGCGGGCCGTTGGATGCGGGCGACTTGATTTCTGCTGTCAGCGCGCTTGTTGCCGCTGTTGCGGCGGGGGTGGGCTGGTGGCAGGCGCATAGTGCCAAACGCGCTGTCATGGCGGCCGAGGAACAGGCCAACGTGATGCGCGACCAAGTCAAGGCGGCCGAGGAACAGGTCAACGTGATGCGCGACCAAATCGTGCTGGAGCATATGAGGCCCCGCTTTGAAGTCACCCACACTACGACGATGTTGCTCCCCCGCGGCGGAGGGCGACTGGTAATTGAGGTTGCGCAGATCACCGGCGTGCCACTCGATGACGTGAAGGTGGAGCTGTATGTGGGCAGCAGACAGGTCATGACCGATGAGTCGCACGACAGCGTCCGCACCTGCCTGTACTCCGCGCCCGGCAGTAAGATCACCTTCCGCGCTCACCTCGACGTAGAGGCCGCGCAGGCCCCGGCCGTCCGCGTCGAACTGTCCGGCACAGAGGCCCAAGGCACACGGCAGTGGGCTGAAAGGCTCATCGCCCATCCGGTTCTCACGGACAACAGACTGCTCACCGAGGGGCGGACCGCTGCCGGACTGCCCCGGCGCGCCTCGAGCGGCCGCGACAGGTACTCCGTGAACGACGAGCGGTGGCGACAGGGCGAGGTCTCCCGCGCCCCTGACGACGTACGGGGCAGGCTGAGCAATCTGCGCCGCGGTGTCCAGCGGGGTCGCAGTGTGGGAAGTGAAGCGAAAGGTCAGGGCTCTGGTCCTGACAACGCCTCGAGGCAGGACGTGAGACCTGGTGGGACCGCCTCGGCGGGTGTGGCCCCAGATGCCGCCAGCAACGACACCGGCCCTGAAGACGATTCGAGCCGTTGATCGCATTCCCCCTCCGTGACGTCCTCTGAGGCTGCCAGCCCCTTGAGCGAGCCGACGATCAGGCACGTTGGTTGAGAGCAGGAGCTGCTAAGGGTTTTGTGTGGCTTTCTTTCGGGATGCGTCGACCTTGGCATGGCACGTCGAGCAGAGCGGGTTCTCTGGGGTTCGATGTTGTGGTTGTGGCGTACGCCGCGCCGTCCTGGCCGCGTGTGAGTGCCGGCCGGCTGTAGCCGTCGGGGCCGGGCATCGGCTGGAAAGGCCAGGAGGTGAAGGACAAGTGGTTGCCGTCGCGCACATTGGCCCAGAGCAGTCGGCCGCCCGAGCCTCTGATGACGCAGATCAGGGAGGTGCCGTGGAAGGCCAGGGCCGGGGTGTCGTATGCGGTGACGCTGTGGGTTCCCAGGTGCGTCCACGATGTCCCGTCGAAGACGGTCGCGTGCAGCTTGTTGTCCGTGGTCGTGTAGACGCAGTATGTCATCTGGCCGTAGGTGGCCAGGGCGGCCGACGACCGGACGTTCTGCGCGTTGGGGACCTGCCGGACCGGGCTCCAGGAGCTCCCGTTGTAGGTGCTCCAGTACAGGCGTCCCCGCGTGAGCAGGGGCGCGTCGTGCCCGCGGCTCACGCACAGGAGCGTGTCGGGCCTGGCTGCGAGGGCCGGTGCACCGCTGATTGTCCAGGTGGCGGGCAGGGCCGTGTCCGGGCCCCAGTTGGTGGTGAGCACGGAGATCGCCGTGGTCATCCGCGGGTGGGAGCCGAGGGGGCCGCGAGCTGCCGCGACGAGGACGGAGTGCCCGCCGCTGCCGCCGTCGAAGTCCCAGCCCCAGACCTCGCCGCGGTCGATCCAGCTCACCAGTGCGGCGCGGTCGAAGACGAAGGTGCGCTCAAGGACCAGGTCGTCGTAGTTGGTGAACAGTTCGATCAACGCGGCGATGGCCAATGCGATCATCCCGGCGATCTCGATGAAGTCGATCATGTCGTGGTATTCCGGGACGGGGTAGTGCCCGCCGTACTGCCGGAGCCTTTCGGCCATCTCGAACAGCAGGTCCGAGATCCTTCCGAGGGTGCGGCGCATCTCCGCGTGGCACTCCCCGGGGCTGTGGTCGGCCTCCCACATGATGATCCGCGAGGTGAGGAACTCCTGCACCTCGCCCGTGAACAGCATGGTCCCGGCGTCGAAGTCCCGGTAGTCGCCGCTGCTGATGCCGCCGTACTCGCGGGTGACCGAGGTCTGCTTGACCCCGGTGTCGGACGCCGCGGACAGGGCCCAGTAGATCTCGTCGCGGCCCCACTCGCCCGATTCCCGGTAGCACTTGAAGTACTTGAGCTCCACATCCACGCGCTCCGGCGCGCTCGCCCTGGCGGCGTCCGGGCGGTGGTCGGAGGCGGTCACCATCGTGAACCCGTGTCCGTAGTCGCCCAGCGCCTTCACGAACTCCGGACTGTCCAGGGACCCGTCCTCGGGCAGCCGGTCCAGGTCGAGCAGGCTCATGGTCGGCTGGGCCATGACCTGCCCGCGCATCCCTGGCAGGTCCGCGACCAGATCCTCGAACGCGTATCCGTCGGCGAGGTCCCGTGAGGTAAGAGTGGAAGGGAACATCGGCGATGCCGCGCCCTCCTTGCGGAAGGCCCGCCCGAACTCGCAGACCTCCTCCTCCGAGAGCAGCAGCAGCCGCCGCAGGAACGACACCCTCTCTTCTTCGAGGCCGGTCAGCTCCAGCCCCGCATCCAGCCGAGCCGAGCCGCGCCGCGCCGCGCAGCATCACCCCGTACAGCAGCCCGGTCTCCGGCGCGGGCGCCGCCCTCGGCGTCCGCCGGCCCACCGGCCGCCCCTGCAACTGCGCCTGCAACCGCTCCAGCCGTTCTCCTCCGTGCGGCACGTTGCCAGAAGGCTGATCCCAACTCCGCTGACTCCGGCCCGGCCGGGCCGTCCCGGTGGAGGGTGGCTATCTGGTGAGCGGCAGTTGGCAGTTCGCCTCCGGTATGGCGCACGCCACCCATATCCACAGTGCGATCCAGGTAGCGGGCACCGGGGAGCTGCGGGTGCTGGCGCTGCCGAAGTCGCAGGTGGAGCTCGTCGACAACTGGGATGTGCTCGGGCTGCGTGCGACGCACAGTATTGATTACCACTGCGCCGATGTGTTTGTCCCGGCAACGCACACGTATCTCGCCACGACGACGAACCCGGCCAACGGCGGCGCGATCTACCGCCTCGGGTTGGTCAACACGTCCGCAGTCGGGCACACCGGGTGGGCGCTCGGTGTCGGGCGGCGCCTGCTCGATGAACTGAAGTTGGTCGCCGCGGCCAAATCCGGCACACGTAACGCCGCCGTCGACACCGCGCAGTTCCACGCGGCGTACGCAACCGCCGAAGCCAAACTTCGTTCGGCACGGGCGTGGGCGATGGAGGTATGGCGAGATATTGAAGACACCCTGGATGCAGGTGAGTTGACGAGTACCGAGCAGGACACTCTGCTCAGGCTGGCGCTCAACCACGCGACGTGGACCGTGCAGGACGTGGGTCAGACGGTGCACCGATGGGCGGGGACAGCGGCGATCCGGCGCGGGCCGGTCGACCGGTTTCTGCGTGATCTCGGCACAGGTACCCAGCACATCACCTCAAGCCCCACGGTCCTTCAGAACTGCGGGAAATGGCTCAGCGGCGCGCAACCCCGGGCGCACTGGGAATTTCTCGACTTGACGCCATGACCCCCAGGTCGGCGAGTGCGCACCGGCACGAAGGGGAGGCAGCGTACGCCCGGTTCCCGGATTCATGGTGCCTGCTACGACGCCGCCGCTTGGCAGCGGGGCCAAAGCCGATGCGCATGGTGATCATCCACGGCCTGCATCGTTCTGCCTGCCGCCCGCTGATCGACAGGGCGGTCGAACGACCGATTTCTCCCTATGACCGCAATGTCTCCGAAGGCGACTCCCCGAACTGTTGGCGGTACGCGAGTGAGAAACGGCCCGGGTGCAGGAAGCCCCAGCGGGAGGCGACGGCGGTGACGGTCGCGGCACCCGGGTCGGAGGCCAGGAGTTCCTTGCGTACGCGGTCCAGGCGGACCTCGCGCAGGTACGCGAGCGGTGTCGTGTCGAGGTGCCGGCGGAAGCCTTCCTGAAGGGCCCGTACGCCGACGCCGACGCATTCCGCGATCTCCGCGACCGTGAGCGGCTCAGCCGCGTGTCCCTCGATGACCTCCATGGCGCGGCGGACCGCGGGCGGTGCGACGCGCGGCTGCTCACCGAGCAGCGCCGATGTGTAGTTGTTGGGCTGAGCCATCAGCAGCTGGGTCATGAGGAGTGATTCAAGCTGTTTTGTCACGACGGGCCGGCTTGTCATGCCACCAGGTCCCTCCGCCTCCCGGCGCATGAGGTCGACGATGTTGAGCCAGGATCGGGAGCCCGGTGTGGTGAGGTTCATGCCGAGCGAGAAGAGGAGCGGGCGGCGCACGGTGCGGCCGAGCAAGCTGCCCAGGTGCGATTCCAGCGACGATCGGTCGAACCACACGATCAGCTGCGGATTGCCGTCACCCCAGCGCATGTCCAACTTTCCGGTCGGAGAGGGGACAGAAGCGAGTTCCGGGGAGGAAATGATCTCCTCGCGGCCGCAGGTGATTTCGGCGTAACCGGCGAGCGGGATCTGGACCAGGAAAAAGCTCTCCAGATCGCCCGGTGTGATGCGGACTTCCGTTCCGTAATCGAGGTAATAGAGACCTGTCCGATCGAAGGGTGCGCCGTGCAGCCGGGCGTCGAGCGTCGCCGAGCGACGCATGATGCGCAGGTCATGCGGACAGAAAGCGCGGCCGACCTCGGCCCGCGCCTCCCAAATGTCCGTTGTATGGAACCGCTGGTGATTTGCGAGAGGGGACTCTTCAGCGGGCATAGGAACCTCCACCGCCGAGATGCGCGATCGGGACAGCAACCCGCGTGATCCGGATAGCGCAGGTGATCTTGCCATACCAAGATTGATCCCTGACCGCCGCGGCCCCGAGAGAATCCTGGGAATCAACAATGCAGGGAGTGCGGGCCGGACTGCGCTCGTCAGAGGCGGAGTCACGCCCAGCGGACAGCCCGTCGCCTGCGCGCTGCGCGTATTACGCGCGACCGGCGCGGCGCGGGCCGCCAAGACCGTACCCCTACGTGTCGCGGCACCCTTGCCTCTGCTGCCCCGGCCCGCCGATTCGGCCGGGCCCCTTTAGCCGGCCGGGTTACCCGGGGCCCATCCCCCGGCCCTACGGGTGACCCGGCCTCCCGCGGCTGCCCGCCAGCCCCCTCCGGCGGGCAGCCGCATTCCACACAACCGCCGCCCACTCGTTGACGCCGCCACGTGCCGAAGCGCTGCACAGGGCACGGCACTGCACGGCACCGCTCAAGAAACCGCACACTCCAACCCCCGGAGATCCCCCTCATGCGCAAGATCACCATCGTCGGAGCCGGCCAGGCGGGCCTCCAGCTCGGTATCGGCCTGCTCAGCCACGGCTTCGACGTCACCCTCGTGTCCAACCGCACCGGAGACCAGATCCGCGAGGGCCGGGTCATGTCCAGCCAGGCCATGTTCGGCACCGCGCTGGCCCACGAGCGCAACCTCGGCCTCGATTTCTGGGGCGACGCCTGCCCGCCGATCGCCGGGCTCGGCGTGAACATCGCCGACGGCCAGGGCGGCCGGGCGCTCTCCTTCGACGCCCGCCTTGAGGCCACCGCCCGCTCCATCGACCAGCGCGTCAAAATGCCACTCTGGATGGGCGAGTTCGCGCGCCGCGGCGGCCGTCTGGAGCTCTGCGAGGCCGGCATCGAGGACCTGGAGCGCTACGCCGCCGAGTCCGACCTGGTAATCGTCGCGGCCGGCAAGGGCGAGATCGCCGGGCTGTTCGAGCGGGACGCCATGCGTTCCCCGTACGACGCTCCGCAGCGCGCCCTGGCTCTGGCGTACGTCACCGCCATGGCAGGGCTGCCCGACCGCCCCGGCGTCAGCTTCAACGTCATCCCCGGTGTGGGTGAGTACTTCACCATGCCCAGCCTCACCACCAGCGGCCCCTGCGACATCATGTTCTTCGAGGGCATCCCGGGCGGCCCGCTCGACTGCTTCGACCGGCTCACCCCCCACCAGCAGCTGGCGAAGTTCCAGGAACTGCTGCGGACGTACGTTCCGTGGGAGGCCGAGCGCTGCACCGATGTCACGCTCACCGACCAGAACGGCACCCTCGCGGGCCGCTTCGCGCCGACCGTCCGCAAGCCCGTCGCCACACTGCCCTCCGGCGCTCAGGTGCTCGGCCTCGCCGACGTCGTCGTCCTCAACGACCCGATCACCGGTCAGGGGTCCAACAACGCTTCGAAGTGCGCGGCCTCTTACCTCGCCACCATCCTGGACCACGGCGAGCACCCGTACGACGCCGCGTTCATGGAGCTGGCCTTCGGCCGCTTCTGGGACAACGCACAGTCCGCCACAACCTGGACCAACGCGATGCTCGGCGCCCCGCCGCAGCACGTCCTGGAGATCTTCGGCGCGGCAAGCGCCAACCCCCGTATCGCCGCCCGCTTCGTCAACGGCTTTGACGACCCACGCGACTTGCACCACTGGTTCCTGGACCCGGTCGCCGCGAAGAACTACCTGACGGAGACGAGCGCCTGAGTGCCCGTCAGGACCTAGACAACGCCAATTGGCGCTACGTCAGCGATACCACGTAACGAGATCGGGACAGCGGGACATGAGAAGGATCGCGGTGGTGGGAGCCGGGCAGGCGGGTGCCCAACTCGCACTGGGACTCCAGGCACACGGTTATGACGTCACCTTGGTCACCGACCGCGACCCCGACGAGATACGTCGCGGCCCGGTCATGTCCAGCCAGTGCATGTTCGACACCGCGCTGCAAAGCGAGCGCGAACTCGGACTGCATCACTGGGAGGATCAGGCCCCGGACATCTCCGGCATCGCGTTCTCTCTCATCGGTCCGCACGGCACTCCGAACGTCTCCTGGCGCGCGCCGCTGGAGGGCCCTGCCCACTCCGTCGATCAACGGGTCAAGTGTGCTGCCTGGGTCGAGCAGTTCGCGGAGGGCGACGGCGGTGAGATCGTGCTGCACGAGGCGGGCGTCAACGACCTCGAATGGTACGCCCGTACGCACGATCTCGTCGTGGTCTCCACGGGCAAGGGCGAGCTGAGCCAACTCTTCCCGCGCAACTCCGAACTCTCCCCGTACGACGGGCCGCGCCGTGCGCTGGCCCTGACGTACGTCACGGGAGCGGCACCGCGGGAGGGGGAGGGCGCCGTCCACTACCGCCTGGTCCCCGGCGTCGGCGAATACTTCTCCTTCCCGGCCCTGACCGCCACCGGACCCTGCGACATCATGGTCTTCGAAGGCGTCCCCGGCGGCCCGATGGACTGCTGGGACGACATCCGCACGCCTGAAGGCCACCTCACCCGCTCACTGGAAGTCCTCCACCGGTTCTTCCCCGACGAATACGAACGCTGCCGGCACGCCCTGCTCACCGACAACGGCGGCGTGTTGCGCGGACGGATCACGCCGACCGTCCGGCACCCCGTCGCCCGCCTGGCCTCCGGCCGGCACGTCCTCGGCATGGCCGACGCCGTCGTCCTCAACGATCCGATCACCGGCCAGGGCTCGAACAACGCGGCCCAGGCCGCGGCCCACTACCTCGACAGCATCCTCCGCCACGGCACCGCCGAATTCACCCCGCAGTGGATGCAGCGCACCTTCGACAGCTTCTGGCTCGGCTGGGCTCAATGGGCCGTCGGCTGGACCAACTCTCTCCTGACCGACCTGAGTCCCCACCACCACGACCTCCTGGCAGCGGCAGCCGAGCTCCCCGCTGTCGCCGACGCCCTCGCCGCCGGATTCGACGACCCGCGCACCCTCTACCGCTGGTGGTTCGAGGAGGCCGAGGCGCACCGCTTCCTCGCCGAGAAGCGCGCCCAGCACGCCGCCCGCTTCGACGGCCGCGAACTGCGCCGTGCGCTGGGCCAGTACGCCACCGGCGTGACCGTGGTGACGGCCCGCGCCCCCGACGGCCGCAACGTCGGAATGACCGCGAACTCCTTCACCTCCGTCTCGTTGAACCCGCCCCTCGTCCTGTGGTGCCCCGGCAAAAACAGCCCGAGCCTCCCGGACTTCACCGACGCCTCGCACTTCGCCGTCCACATACTGGCCGCCGACCAGCACCACCTCTCCCGCCAGTTCGCCACCCCGGCCGACGACAAATTCCGCGGTACCCCCACCACCCCCGGCATCGCCGGCACCCCTCTCCTGGACGGCGCGGTCGCCCGCTTCCAATGCCGCACCGTCCAACGCCTGGACGCCGGCGACCACGTCATCTTCCTCGGTGAGGTGGAACAGTACGAGGCCGATGGCGGTACCCCTCTGGTGTTCCACTCGGGGTACTACCACGTGGCGACGAAGCATCCAGATCTGTGAACGCGCATGCGGATCCGTTCCGTTCTTCTGCGCGGTGGAGAGAGACTTCCCGAGGCTGTCCTATGACACCGGGCTTCCCCTGAACCACCACCGCAGCGCACTGGCGCCCCGAGCGCGACGGCGTCCGCGCCCGGAGCATCGATCGTGACGCTGTGCCACGCCCCAGACCGCCTATGTCCCGGCCAGGTAAGCTCGTCACGAGCAAGGTGAGCTCGATCGAGACCGTTCGAGCGCCCGGCAAGCGGATAACCGGGCTCAGTGGTGCGCAACCTCGCGCGGCTGCGGATCAGCCCCCCTGCATATCGCTGCCGCGGCGAGCAGCGTCTGGCAGCAGCGCCTCCTCACCGAGGAAGATCTGGTACGTCAGGAGGAGGCCGAGGACCACACCGTCCCGGGCGGTACGGCGGCCAGGCGTGCCGCCGCTGTCATGGCCGCCACCGTGATGAGCGCCAGCCCCATCGAGTCTGAGCCCCTCGACCTGACGGGCGGCCTTGACTACCCGTACTGGCTAGCGTTGTTGAGTCTCCCGGGTGTCCGCCTCCTCATCGTTGGCCAGCCACTGTTGCGCAGCGGCGAGCCGCTCGGTCACCGCGTGGTCTCGGTGGAAGCGAGCGCGCAACTGCCGGCCTTTCGCGGTGGCCTCACACGTCAGGCTTCCTTCGCTTTCAGCAACGCTCCTCTGATTGCTACCGGAGCGGTGGCCAGTGAGCCAGGATCGCGGGCTGAGGAACCGGCTTTGCGTCCTGTGTGAGCCACCTACGGCCGTCAGCCGGACTCGTGGGACGAGCAAAGTCCCTGATGGATCGTTGCGCCGCTACAACACCACGTGCACGTTGATGCGGAAGGAACTCGCGTAGGTCCCGTCCCACGACCCGGCGAGAAGCTGTGGGTGCGGAGCGGCTCCTCCGCACCCAATTCGCCCTGCCCGTGCATGACGCGGCACGCCCGTACTTGAGAGACCTCAAGGACCGTGTGGGAGGGATAGCCCGTCGTCACGCTGTGGTGGAGGGAGCAGGAGAAGTGCTTGCCGTAGGACCAGGTACCGTCCGTGCACTTGGGCGTGTCGCCATTCGGGGCGGAGTCCGACGAGTCTCAGCTTTGGGCGCCATGACAGTGCCCGTGGGCGACTTCGGGCGGGCACGGGGCCACTGTTGCGCCGCGGTCGTGACGCCACTCGATCAGCGCGATGCCCAACGCCGACAAGATGGCGGCAATGCCGACGCCGACGGACGCTGCCACGGCCAGCCGGTAGTCGTCCCCGCTTGAGGCCAGTACCAGGTAGTACGTGCCGGGCAGCGCGGCCGTCCCCACTGCCCCGCCCAGTCGCTGTCCGGTCTGCAACGCACCGCCGGCGGCGCCCGCCATCCGCACCTGAACATCCCGCAGCGTCATCGTCACATTCGGGGAGATGACGAAGCCACTGCCGATACCGCCCACGAGGAGGGCGGGGACAGCGGCCCAGACGGCGACCGATGACGGGGCGAACCTGAGCAGCAGCGCCGCTGCGGCGAGCCCGACAACGACACCGACCAGGCCGAGCACGGTCAGCAGCCTGCCCATCCGCTCCACAAGCCGTCCGGCTACGACGGCCGCTCCCGCGGAGCCCACCGCGAACGGTGTCACGGCCAGTCCGGACTGCAGCGGCGAATAGCCCAGGCCGTTTTGGAAGAACAGGGCGAACACGATCCACACACCGCTGAATCCCATGAAGTAGAGCGTCGCCAGGCTGGCACCGGTCGCATAGCCGCGGGTTCCGGTAATCAACCGTGGATGCAGCAGCGGTTCGCCGCCTTGGGCTGCGACTCGGCGCTCCCACTTCCCGAAGCCGACCAGCAGCAGTGCCCCTACTGGGAAGAGCCACCACAGATGGCGCACACCGCCGGAGTCGGCTTGGACCAACGGCAGCAGAACCGCCAGGACACCGCACCCGATCAGAGCAACCCCCGACAGATCCAGGTGTCCCCTCTTCCCCGGGGCGACACGGGGCAGCAGCCGGTAGCCGAGTACAAGTGCCACAGCACCGACGGGAAAGTTGACAAGGAAGATCCAGCGCCAGCCCTGGGGCCCGGTGGCCAGGGCGAGAATGAGGCCTCCGGTGATCGGACCGACCGCACTGGAAATGCCGACGGTGGCGCCGAACAAGCCGAAGGCACGAGCACGCTCGGCTCCACTGAACATCTGTTGGATCAGCGCAGAATTCTGCGGAGCAAGGCAGCCTGCGGCGATTCCTTGCGCCATGCGGGCGATGACGAGCAGGGTGATCGTCGGCGCCGCCCCCGCTGCGATGCTGCACAAGACGAATGCCGCGAGCGCTCCGAGGAAAATCCGGCGTCGGCCGATCGCATCGCCAAGACGCCCGGCCGGCACCAGCGCAAGCGCGAACGTCAGCGCATACCCGGACACCACCCATTGCACTGCGGCCGGGGAGGCGCCCAGATCCCTTTGCATCGAGGGCAACGCGACCGCGACGATCGTCACATCGAGCAGGATCATGAAGCCCGCCACCAGCGTGACCCACAAGGCCCGCCAACGGTTCGGATCCAGCCGGCCTGCTGACGCCGCCGTGCCTGGTGGTCGCCTACTCGGTCCCACGGGGGCCCCTTTCGACGGCGTCACGACCCAGTGTCCGTGCACACGACAGACCAGACATTACGTGAATAAATACAACTACTCACCCGATCAGATAGGCCCCTGCGGTTTCCCGGCCAAGGGGAGGAAAACCAGCACCGGAATCAGGCATGCTGACTGCCAGAGCCCCAAAACCTGGAGCTACCGTCGTACAGCAGCAGGGCCATTCACCACGGGTAAGCATCATTGATCGTGACGGCGAACCGAGCCATCATCACCTGATCATGGGCGTGGTGGCACGATCTGCGGTCATGGCGGCGGCCTGGCGCCAGGGCTACCCCGGCAGGAGAGACAATTCGTACGACATAGCGGGTGCCTACCACGACCACGTGATCGTGGCTCGCTGGTCGGGCTATTCGGCCCACGGGGAGCCTTCGGTCTGTCGGTCCTTTCGGCGACACCGCGTGGTTCTCCGGGCGCAGGGTGAGGTCCACGGCGCTCCAGCCTCGCCCCGGAACCACCGAGCCCGTCCTTCGGCAGGCCCTCCGGGAGCCGCAAGCCAGTGGCCTGACGGACCTGGCCTACAACATCATCAAGCTCGGCCGGCCGCCCCGCGTACAGGGACCATCCCCGCGGGCCCGGGGACCGCCGAAAGAGCCAGGCCCGAGGCGGCTTGCAGTGCAACCCCGCAGCCGTGGTTCAGGCAGCGCCGTAGAGTCCGGCCAACTCGGCGATGGCGCGGGCCATCTCCGTGCGGGCTTCGGGAGGGCTGACGACTTTACTCGCCGTTGAATCCGCAGCGGATCGGTGGAACGAAGTGGAACCGTGAGGCAGCCGCTCTGACCCAGCTCTACAAACACCGCATGAACGCCCGGCACGCGATCACCCTCCTGCGGGCCCTGCTCGTCCTTGCGACCAACTAAGTCCAGCGATGACGGACGATCACGCGTCCACGATCACACTCCCGATCAGCACGAGCACCGCCACCCGAACATCACACCAGCCCCGCTGACCAGCAAAGACCACGAGGGCGGTCTCTCACTGGACGTCCAGCAGCACCTTCCCTTGCGCGCGGCGCTCGTCGAGTTCGAGCAGAGCCTGCGATGCCTGCTCAAGCGGGAAGCGCCGCCCCATCACGGGCTGAAGCTTGCCGGCCCGCAGGAGAGGCAGTAGCGCGGCCCACTGCTCCTGCAGATAGGAAGGCTGCTCCACCCAGAACGCGCCCCAGCCGACTCCTGAGACGTTGAGGTTGTTGCGCATAAGGCTGTCGACCTTGATCTGGGCAACGTCGCCGCCCGTTGAGCCGACGACCAGAAGGCGGCCCTCGCGCGCGAGGATGCGCAGCGAGCCGGAGACCCGGCCGGCTCCGACCGGGTCCACGACGATGTCAACGCCGCGATTTCCGGTCAGTTCCAGCACCGCGTCCTCGAAGGCGTCGGCCAAGACGACCTCATCGGCGCCGGCAGCCTTCGCCGTATCGATTTTTCCCGGTGCGGACACGACCGCGACCACCCTGGCATCCAGTGCGGCGGCCAACTGCACCGCGGCGGTGCCGACGCCGCCGGCTGCTCCGTGCACCAAAACGGTCTCACCCGGCTTCAGTTGCGCCCGGCGCACCAGGCCGAAGTGCATGGTCAGATAGTTCATGGGCAGGGCCGCGCCCGCGTCGAAGGACACATTGTCGGGGAGCGGGAAGACCGCCGTCGGCGGGGCGGTCACCGTCTCGGCGTATCCGCCGACCCCGGGGAAGGCCGCGACCCGCTGCCCCGCTGTCAGGCCGCTGTCCGAGGGGGCGGACCTGACGGCTCCGGCGACCTCGGTGCCCGGGATGAAGGGAAGGGTCCGCCGCAGGTGGTACTCACCGCGGCTCTGCGAGACCTCCGGAAAGGTCACGCCGGCGACGTGCACGTCGATGACGACCGACTCGGCATCGACCGTCGGTTCATCGACTTCGACGAGCTCTATGGCGTCGGGACCCTTGAGGGTGGTGATGTGCACAGCACGCATGGGGGGCTCCTGGGATGGGGCAACAGGAAGGAACGGCACGGTTACTTTTCGCGCCTCGGTACTCTTCAAGAACCGTGACCAGCATGGTGTACCAGCCGCATCCCGATCAATAAGGCACTTTTTGGTGTCCCGGTTCTCTGGAGGTAACGATGCCCCCGACTGATAGCCAGTCGCAGCAGGACGCGGGCCGGGCCCGCGTCGTCCTCGGCATGGTCGGGGACAAGTGGTCGCTCCTGGTCGTGTGCCGCCTCGATCTGGGGCCGCGCCGTTTCACCGAACTAAAGCGAACCGTCGACGGAATCAGCCAGCGCATGCTCACCGTGACCCTGCGGAGCCTGGAACGGGACGGCATCCTGATCCGCACCGTCCACAACGTCATGCCGCCTCACGTCACCTACGAGCTCACCCCGATGGGCAGAACGCTCTACGAAGCCACCGCGCCCCTCCGGAAGTGGACCATCGAGCACCTGGCGCACATCGACGACGCCCGCGCGGAATACGACGCCCGCGCCAACGCCCAGCCCGCCGAAGCCGTCAAGAGTCACAGCTGATCGTTCCCGACCCGACCGCGCATCTCGCGGGTGAACTGGGAGTCCTCGCGTTCAAGCGAGGCTACGCCCAGTGGTCCGAAAGCCATCGTGATGACGCGGAAGGGCTCGCACCACACGCACTGGCAGCCTTGAACGCGCGCTTCTTCGGGTCGGACTCGTTGTCCTGGACGTGCACCGCGGTGTTCCATTCGTGCACCACATGGACAGGGTGAGTGCCGAAGCGGTCCTCGCAGGTCGCCGTCCATTCGTGAATTCGAGACCGTCACCTGGACCGGCGAGAGCGAGCCGACCTGGTACGAGACCTTCCAAGGCGAGGCGAAGCGCGACTTCTGCCCGACCTGTGGCAGCCGTGTCGCGGCGATCGACAGCGACACCCCGGAGATCGGCATCAACGCCACCGCCCTCGACGACACGAGCGGCGCAGACCTTGTGCCCATCCACGCGTCCTTCAAGGACAACGCGGTGCACTGACTGCCCCCGGTGCCGGAGACCGAGCACAGTGCGGCTGGCTGACCGCCCGTCCACTGGCCGGCGGCTTCACCCCTTCACCCGCACCCTCGATGGTCCCGGCCGGCATCCTGTCCTCGCCCGCCAGCAGGGCGCGAACTCCCGGGCTGGGGCCCGCAGCGGGACCTGCTCGGCCAGGATGCGGAGAACTCTGCGAGAGCCGTGCGGGAGTCCAAGACGGTTCAGGGGATGCTCAACCAGGACGACTTCAGAAAGGAACTGGAGGACTTCCTAGAGGCATTCGGGCCGTCGTTACCTGACGTGAAGAAAGCGCACGACCACATCCCAGGACTTCGAGAACTGCGGGCCGCTTCGAAGAATCTGGGTGAGTGGAACATCGGGACATCGGCGGAGAATTTGAGAGTCGCCCGCGACATAGTTCTCTGCATCGGGAACATGCTCGGCGACGAGAACACACACAGGTCCATCAATTCCATCGAAGTGGCCTGCATCGCGCCGGTGAACGAGGCACAGTCAGCCTGACAGGAGCTGCTCGTCCGAACCGTTGGGTGGCCGTCCCACTCCTTCGACGGCTACCACCGCACGCCACAACACAGAGGAGCACAAGACCTGAACACATGGACTTGACAGGGAAACCTGCAGTTACACGCACTGCCAGAGGCTGTCGGGCGGCCCGATGATGTCCTGGGTCTCCTTCCCTCTGAGCGGCCTGGCCTGGACCGGGGAGGACGGCGAGCCGGTGGGGCACTACACCTGGCTTCTCCGGACTACCGAGGCGTCCCGTGATCAGGTGACGGGACGATCAGTCCTGAGGGGAAGGGCCGGTATGGGGCCGGAGAACGGCTGCGTACGGCGCGGGTGTTACTTTCCTTCCCGTGTTAAAACACCAGGACGAGACCAGGGCGGCCTACGACGGGGTCGTCGAGCTGTACGCGTCGATGTTCGCTAATGGGTTGGAGACGCAGCCGTTCGCGCGGAACATGATCGGCACCTTCGCCGAGCTCGTGCGTGGCACGGGGAACCGGCGGGCAGCCGACGTCGGGTGCGGACCCGGTCATCTGACGGCCATGCTGCACGCCTTGGGGCTGGACGCCTTCGGGCTCGACCTCTCCCCGGCCATGGTCGACCACGCTCGGCGGGCCCATCCGGCACTGCGGTTCGACGAAGCGCGAATGGAAGCCCTGCCGGTCGAGGACGGCGCGCTCGGCGGAGTGCTGGCCCACTACTCGATGATCCATACCCCACCTGGAGAATTGCCCGCGCTGCTCGCCGAGCAGGTGCGTGTCCTGGCACCAGGGGGCCTGCTCCTGGTGTCCTTCTTCGGGACCGAGGGGCCGGAACCAGTCCGCTTCGATCACAAGGTGGCGCCCGCCTATAGCTGGCCGGCCGAGAGGTTCGCCGAGTTGCTGGCCGGGGCCGGACTCGTCACGGTGGCTCGGTTGCTCCACGACCCAGCGTCCGAGCGGGGCTTCCTCGACACCCACTTGCTGGCCCGCCGCCCGTAGAGCGTGGCCCGTGGCCTGGGCCGGGTGGTGCAGATCGTTCGCCTGGATGAAGCTCGTCGCGCCGCGTTCTGGCCGATCGATTTCGATCGGTGCCAGCGTCCACTCGGTAGGTGTTTTTGATCCCTGGCCGTGAGGTGGGTACGGCTGGATGATCTGGCCCGTGGGGGTTGACAGGACGGCTCGGCGGTACTGCCGGAAGTGCGGTGATCCGCTTCCTAACTCATCTTCGGGCATCGGCTCTCCGGCTTCTCGTGCATGCGGGATCATGAAGCATGCGCCCAGATGCCTGGCACTTCACCGAAGACATCGACGACTTCCTCACCCGCGCCGGAGACTTCCTCCGCTCGCGCCCCGCCCTGCACAACACGCCGCTCACCACGTTGGATAAGTGGCGGACCCACCCAGGCGCGTACACGCCCGGCACCGTCCTCTTCGGCCGACTGGAGTCGGACGGTGAGACCCAGGCGATCTTCTACCGCCCGCCGACTCGCCGGCTGACCCTCACTCCGCTCTCCCCCGAACAGGGCGACGCCCTCGCTGCCCATCTGACCGGCCTTGGCCACACGCTGTCCGGCGTCACCGCGGACCACGACACCGCCACCGCGTTCGCCAAAGCCTGGCAGCAGCACACCGGCGCGACGTCTACGCTCCGCGTCCGGATGCACCTGTACCGCCTGGATACCCTCACCCCGCCGAAGCCGCACCCGGACGGCCGCAGCCGCCTGGTCGGCCAGCAGGACCATGAGCACCTCATGCGCTGGTGCCGCGAACTCGCCGCCGACCTCGGGGAGACCGTAACCATCGACGCCGCCTCCTGGGCTGGCACCCGCTTCGCCGAGAAGCGCTACACCTTCTGGGAGACCCCGGACGGAACCCCCGTCTCCATGGCCGGTCTGAACCCAATGGTCGCTGGGATGGTCCGGGTAGACCCCGTCTACACCCCGGCCCACCTCCGTGGCCGCGGCTACGCGGCCGCCGTGACCACCCAGGTGAGCCGGGCCGCGCTCGCTGCAGGTGCCACGGAGGTCGTGCTGTACACAGACGCGGGCAACCCCACCAGTAACGCCCTCTACCAGCGACTCGGCTACCGCCGTGTCACCGACTGGGCCCCGTACGACTTCGCGTACACCGAACCGGAAGCCAGCTGAACTGACACGACAGGCACAAACAACACCGCAGCACCACCAGAACTCCGTCGCCTAGACCGGCCTGTGCTTCGGTGAACAGCGCAGGGAGAAAAACACCTACTGAGCATCGCCGGAGGTGACAACCGTCCAGGTCACAAAGGCTCCGGCGGTGTGACCGCGGCAGTGGTGCGAGCAACGATCTCCCGGAAGGTGGGAATTCCCAAATCGACGGACTCCTGCTGCCGGGAGATCCGCGCGTCGAGTTGGGCGAGCTTCTCCTCGGCGTGGGTCAGGCTGCTCTGCAAGCCTTCGATCTCGCCGAGCCAACCTTCGCGTTCGGCTTCCAGGATGCGCGCGAGGAGGTTGTCGCGGATCTCTACGAGCCGAGGACGTTCCGTCGCGTGAACGATGAGGACGGGACAACGGACACAGGCGTGTTCATGAGCACAGTCGGTTCCGTATGCGCGGCCGCACTCGCCTAGGGCGAGCTTGCGGCGCTCGAAATGCCCGAGGAACTCGTCCCATTCCTCTGGGGTGACGGTGCGGTACTCCTCGACAGGCCGCAGGGCCCGGCGTCGGGCGATGAATGCTCGATGTGCCTCGATGGCGTCCGTCGGGTAGATGGCGGCGTATCCCATCGTCGTTCCGATGTGGTCGTGACCAGCAATGACCTGGGCGATGTGGGGCGGCAAGCCGTTGAGGATGGCGTCCGTGATGAAGATTCGTCGGAAGTCATGGGGCTGGAAGATGAGGGGTTCGCCCACGCTGTCCACCAATCCTGAGGCCAGCAGAGTCGCGTCGAGTCCCCTGCGGATCGACGCTTCAGACAGCGGACGCGGATAGCCACTCATGCGATCTTGAAGCAGGAGGGGCATCGGCGGGTTCCAGACCCGTTCGTAATGGTCGTAGCTTCGAACCAGGGGAACTCTCCCGTCGGGAGCGCGGACTCGGGAGACGATCGCGCTCAGCACGTCGGCCAGTTCTGGTGTGACCAGGACAAGTCGTTCTTGGTCCGTCTTCGACGGGGCGATCTGCAGGAGCTGCCTGGGTGTGTGGCACCCGGACAGCAAACGTCCTGGTTGGCGGCTTCTGGGGCGTCCAGACTCGGTGGCGAAAGGGACGACATCGGACGGGAGGAGGGCCTCGTGCCGCAGGCGAGTGAGGACAGTGTTGACGTGGTCGGGATGTGGGTGACCGCGGACGGTGACATCCGTCAGGAGCTACGGGCGGACGGTCGCTACGACGAAGCCCGCGGGAAGCGACCAAGCGCGTACACGGGCCGCTACACAGTGACCGGCAACCGTCTGCAGTACGTCGATGACTCCGGATTCACCGCGACCGGTGAGGTGCGTGATGGCGTGCTCTACCACGAGCACCTGGTGCTCCACCGCAAGGAGGAGTACCAGTCATGAGGGGCATCGGCAAGCCGGCGGTCGCGAAGGCCGTGGCCCGCTCAGTCAGTCGGCCGGCAGGGGGCGACATCGACGAGATCGGGGCCGTCCCCGTCGCCAGTGCGCAGCAGCAGCGACCTCGGGCACAGCGGACAGTACGCGTGCGCCCATGGACGCCAGTACAGGCCCTTGAGCGGGAGAACGAAGATGACGACAGACACGGACCGACGCCCCACGCGGGATGGTGACGCCCTGCGTGGCACGGTTGCTGTGGTGACCGGCGCCGCGCGCGGCGTGGGCAGGGCCACCGTGGCGTGGTTGCACGCCCGTGGAGTACGCGTCCTGGCCGAGGACATCCGGCCCGAGGTGGAGGACCTGACCGCGGAGTTCGACGGTGTGACCACCCTGGTCGGCAACGTCTCCCGGGAGGAGACGGCCCTGCGTGCGGTAGAGCTGGCGCAGGAGCGTTTCGGTGGCCTGGACATTCTGGTCAACAACGCGGGGCGGACGCTGAACAAACCCTTCACCGAGACCACGGCAGAAGACTGGGACACCCTGATGGCCGTCAACGCCCGCGGCGCGTTCCTCCATGCCCGGGAGGCGTTCCGCGCCATGCGCGAGCACGGACGAGGCGGGGCGATCGTCAACGTCGGCTCCTACACCTGCACGGTCGCGCTGCCAGAGGGGTCGGCCTACACCGCGTCCAAAGGAGCCCTGGCACAGCTGACCAAGGTCATCGCGCTGGAGGGCGGCCCCCACAACATCCGGGCCAACGTCGTGGCACCGGGCGTGATCGAGACCGACATGCTCGACAACATCCGTGACGACAGCCGCGCCTACCTGCGCTCCTTCGCCGGCGCGCACCCGCTGGGCCGCGTGGCCCAGCCGGAGGAGATCGCCGAGATCATCGGATTCCTCGCCTCGGCGCGCTCCAGCTTCATGACCGGCGCCGTCGTCGCCGCCGACGGCGGCTTCACTGCCGCCTGACCCCACACACCGCCCGCCCCGTTCGAGCGCGGGGCGGTACTGCCCCAGCGAACCACGACCGAGACCCACCCGAGTCCCGACCGAGAGAGGACGACACCGCAATGACGGGACAACGACTTGACGGCAAGGTCGCACTGATCACCGGCGCGACGGGAGGAATCGGCGCAGCGACCGCCAAGCTGTTCGCCTGCGAAGGCGCGCGGCTGGTCGTCACCGACGTCCACCAGGAGCGCCTCACAGCACTCACGGAGGAGATTGAGGAGACCGGCGCGGAAATCGTCTCCGCCTGCCTGGATGTCTCCTCCGCCCAGCAATGGGACGGGGTGATCACCACCGTCCGCGAGCGGTTCGGCACCCTGGACATTCTCGTCAATCTCGCGGGCATCCTGGACTGGCCAGGCATCGAGGACACCCAGGAAGACGCGTGGAACCGCGTCATCGACGTGAACCAGAAAGGCACCTGGCTCGGGATGAAGGCGGCCATGCCCCTGCTGCGCGCCGGCGGCAACGCCTCGGTGATCAACACCTCGTCCGTCCTGGGCCTCGTGGGAAGCGGAGCAGCCGCGGCCTACCAGGCATCCAAGGGCGCGGTGCGCCTGCTCAGCAAAACCGCGGCTGTCGAGTACGCCCGCCAGGGAGTACGGGTCAACTCCCTCCACCCCGGAGTCATCGCCACGCCGATGATCCAGGACCTCCTGGACGAGCAGGGAGACCAGCAGCCGGACATCGTACGTACCCCGATGCGCCGCGCGGGCCGCGCCGACGAGATCGCCTCGGCCATGCTCTTCCTCGCCGGCGACGAGTCCTCATTCATTACCGGCACCGAGCTGGTGGTCGACGGCGGCCTCACCGCCCACTGACCCCTCCCCATGCGGACGGAGAAGATCAAACAGACATGCTCGACGAGCAGCGCAACAAGCGCGGCGGCAGTCCCGTGCCGTACTGGTCCGTCGACCGCCTAGAAACCCCTCGGCACATGGGAGAAACCTGGGAGAATTTCTGATCTCCGAGGCCGGCCGAGACCAAGCGAGATCAATCCATACCGACTGCCTGACCTGCACAGATTCCCATCGGAGCAGGTCAGGGCATTTTGAACACGTCGTTCGGGACGAAGAGGGCGTGGGTTTCATCTGGCCTGGCTTGACGGGGACGGGCCGCGCCCACGAGGGCAACCGCCGCCGACACACGCCGCATTACTCCCGCGTGCCCGGCACTCTTGATACCCGCAGCGGGAATGCCCGGGATGTGAGTAGTGTGCAAAATCCAACAACAGAGGCGAAGTTGCCCCGGCACCGGCAGCGCGATACCTGACGCTATCGCGGAGGGCTCGCCGAATGTTTCGGTGGTCTCGAGTCGCTACGAACACTGAAGGGATGCCTGGGCGTCGCCACCCGAGGGTGCGACATCTCACCCTCACGATGCGCACTGGGCGCCAGGGAAGGCTCGTCATGGCGGGATCATCGCTCACGGATCCGCTGCCCGCACGGCCCTGTCTGAGTCGTCGAGCCACAGCTCGGCGTTGATGGTCTCGACGGTCACGAGCCGGTCGTCGTAGATCCAGAAACCGTGCGCGGGGGTCCGCTGTTGCCTGCGGTCGGCTTTACGGGGCCGGCTCTACGCGGGTGGCGGGTGGTCAGGATCCAGGTGCCCTTACGGCGGCCGCTGAGGGCCTCGATCAGTTCGACCGGCTCTCGTGCTGCTACAGCACTGCGGGCACCCGCGGGACGGCTCAAACGGCATCGGCCGTTTCCTGCCGGGGCCGTGCTCGCCGCCCGCTCCAGGGCACCAGCCCCAGGTCAGTGCCCTGGGGCTGGTGTGTTCTCGGCCGAGGAGGTGGCCGGGGTGGCGAGGGCCCTTGTTTACTGGTGTAGAGCTCGCAATCGGCACCGGTCCGTAGACTCTCGTCCCGAGTTGGGGCCGTTCACGGAATGTCGGTGGTCGTCGGCTTCCGCGCCAACTGGGTTAGCTGGGACTTGTGTTGCCGCAGCGGTTGGTGCGCTCTTCGGCGGTCATGGGGCGGGACTGGACTCTCATGATCTTGTAGGTGATGTCCCCCTCGATATCGGTGAAGTCGTGGGGACCATGGGAGTTGTGCTTGTTCACGGGAGCGAAGGGGTTCGACTGGTCGACGCCGTTGAGGTGCCAGTTGCCCTTCGCCTTCCGGGTGACCGACACCTCGTCGATCCAACCGATCTCGCCGGGCTTCACATGGCCCGTGGTATCGCTGCTCTCCGTGTTCTGCTTGAACCAGGTGTGCTCGATCTTCGGCAGCACCGAGACGGGGTTCGCGCCGACCGACATGCCGATGACCGTCGTTTCGCCGGTGGTCTCCGCATCGCCCTGCTTCAAGTCAGCGTCCGAGGTGGTGCAGTTGTCGCGATAGGCCCCCACCAACCTCGGCGTGCTCTCGGTCGGCTCCCCGACCCATGAGGTGGGGGTGAAGGTGCAGTCCTCGCCGCAGTCGGAGAGGAACTCCGCGACCTTCTCGGGGGTGCTCCAGATGCCGTCGCCCTGGGAAACGGGCACCCCGTCCGACGGGTGGGATACCCAACCGCCGCCGCCGCCGTCCGCCTGTGCCGGGGTGATGGACAGGCACAGCGTCGCCGCGAGGGCCATCGATCCCACCGCGACCGCCTTTGCCCGGCGGCCTCTGCCGGACGGGAGAACATTGCGTACTCGTATGTTCATTTTTTTATGTCCCTACTTTCCACCTGAAGCGCGGATTGCGTCCTGCGATTCCGTTCACGACTCCGGGTGTTGCCGTCAGCGGAAGGCGGCTCCCGTCGTGAGCGAGGTGTGCGTCAGCTCCGAACCGGCGAGGAACGGAGTGCCGCCGGCCACGCGCCCCTGAGGGGCTGCCGCTGCGACCGGCACACCACCGATATTCGGCCACATGGCTCATGTTCGGCTCACAAACCGCTCACAGGTGTCGTCCGCGCGCGGCCGTCGCCGAAAGGTGGCCTTTGCTGACCGGTGAGCCGTCCAGCAGCTCCGGGGACTGGTGCAGGGCGCCCGGGGCGCGGCGGCAGGAGTAGTGGGTGACGACGTCCTCGCTGGGCACTCCGGCGGTGACGCAGCCGACGGCGGGCGAGTAGACGTAGTGCTCGGGCCGGTCGGCCAGAATGCCGAACGCCTTGGACACGACCGCGCTCTGCCGGTACGTCCGGCCGAACAGGCCCCGGTGGACACGCGAGTCGGGGCAATACTTAGAGATTCCGCGGGTAGAGGGCAAGGCGTCATGGTCGACGGGCTGGCCGTGTGTCCCAGCATTGGCTGGTCCAGGCTTCGCGGATGAGGCGTCGGATCACGATGATCGCAGTCATCAACGCGAGCAGTGCGTTGATGACGACCGCTCGACGTTCCGTGCAGGACAGGGTGAAGTTGAAGCCGCGGCTGTACCAGGAGTTGGTGCGCTCGACGACCCAGCGGCGAGTGTGGTTGATCGGGATCACGACGCCCTGGGGCTGGATCCGCCACTCGCAGCCGAGATCGGTCAGCAGTCTGCGGGGGACCGTGGAGTCGTAGCCCGCGTCCAGGTGTACCGTGATCTGCTCAGGCAACGCGAGCTCGATACGCCCGAGCTTCTCTAGCGTCGGGCGCAGGAACGGGGAGTCGTGCCGGTTCGCGCCGGTCACGACACAGCCCAGCGGGATCCCGCGTCCGTCGGTCATCCGCGACCACTTGATCCCGAGTTTTCCCCGGTCAATCGGTGATTTCCCGGCGACCTCGCCACCGCAGGGTGCTTTGGTGATCTGCCCGTCGACGGTGATGTCGGCCAGGTCCAGGCCCACGACACGGTCGTAGGCCTCCAACACGATCTGCTCCAGCCCTGCGAAGACAGCAGCCGCGATCCACTCGTTGCGTCGGGTTCTCATCGTGGTTGCCGAGCACGATTGATCGGCGTGCTTCGCGTACGAGCCGCCGAAGACGAGTTTCGCGACGAGCTTGTCGAACACGATCCGGTCCGGGATCCGTGGGTTGTGACAGCCCCACGGATGTGTCTCGAGATGCGGTGGCAGGAGGTCCTCGAACTGGACCCACAAGGGCTCGATCGCCCATGCTTCGACGGCGGGCACCGGTGCTCCGATTTCAGATGTAGAGATGTAATAGGAGTCCCACGTCAAAACGGATCCCGGTGTCCACGTCACATCAGCCCGACGCCCCTACCCGCGAAATCTCTTACCAATTGACCAAACTCAGGAGCAGTCGGTGGACGTCAGCTACTTCGGTGCCCACGGGCACGTTCCGCTGCGCGTGGCCCTGCTGCTGGCCGCGGTGGCGGGCATCCTGCTCACCGCGCTGGCGGGCAGCGCGCAGATCATGCAGTTGCGCGCGACCGCCCGCAAGCACCGCCGGGCCCACCACAGGGCTGTGAAGGCCGAGGCCAAGGACTCGTCGAAGGTCCGGCGGTAGCCCGGACTACCGTGAGCCCGCCACAGGGTGCGGCTTGTAGAAGGACTCCTCCAGGTAGGCGGCCTCGTGCGGCTGGTAGGGCTCCTCCAAGTAGGCGGTCTCGTCTTCGTCGAGTTCGACGTCCACCGCGGCGACCGCGTCGGCCAGCTGGGCCGGCTTGGTGACCCCGACGATGGGCGAGGTCACCGCCGGGTTGCGCATGACCCAAGCCAGGGCGACCTGGGCCGGGGACAGACCCCGCTTGCCCGCGATCTCGTGGACGCGCTCGGCCACTGCCTGGTCCTCGTCGCGGTAGAGGATCTTGCCGCCCTCGTCGGTCTCGGCACGCGCCGTGGCGGTGTCCCGGGCCCGCGTCAGCCTGCCCCGCGCCAGCGGGCTCCACGGGATCACGCCGATGCCCTGGTCGGCGCAGAGCGGGAGCATCTCCCGCTCTGCTTCTCGGTGGATGAGGTTGTAGTGGTCCTGCATCGACACGAACCGGGTCCAGCCGTTCAGGTCAGCCAGGTACAGGGCCTTGGCGAACTGCCAGGCGTGCATGGAAGAGGCTCCGATGTAGCGGACCTTCCCGGACTTGACCGCGTCGTGCAGCGCCTCGAGGGTTTCCTCGATCGGGGTGTCGTAGTCCCAGCGGTGGATCTGGTACAGGTCGATGTAGTCGGTCCCCAGTCGCTTCAGGGAGGCGTCGAGCTCGGCGAAGATCGCCTTGCGGGACAGCCCGGCGCCGTTCGGGCCGGGGCGCATCCGCATCCAGACCTTGGTGGAGAGAACGACCTCCTCGCGCCGGGTGAAGTCCTTGACCGCCTGGCCGACGATCTCCTCGCTGCTTCCGGCGCTGTACCCATTGGCCGTGTCGAGGAAGTTGACGCCGCCCTCGAGGGCCTGCTTGATGATGTCCCGGCTGGCGTCCGCGCCCAGCGACCAGGGCTCGCCGCCCCGGTCCGGCTCGCCGAAGCTCATGCAGCCGAGGGTGATGGCAGAGACTTCCAGTCCGGTCGTTCCGAGTTTGATGTATCGCATGCTTCCGAACCTAGGAATTGGAGTGCGCTCCAACACAACTTCGGAGGCGTGGGGCATGCGCGCCCTGTCAGGTTTCGACCGTTTCGGCCAGACATACCAGAGAACTCAGTAGTAGCGAGTAACAAACTGTCAATTCTCGGCCGAGCGCGTGGGGCACTACTCAGCCCCCCGACGGCAAACCGCCCTCGCGGGTCCGTCGCCACGACCGATCATCGCTCGATCACTAAGAGATTCCGCTGGTCCGGGCGGCGGTATCACGGCGCTCGCGACGGCGCCCCTACCCGCGGCATCTCTTAGTTATGGCGCCTGGGACTGTGCCGCGAGCGGCACACGGGGTCCCGTCCGGCGGTGTCGGGGATGTGCCGGTCAGGCGCAGTGGTCGCCTGCGGTAAGCCCCGGGGTGCGCCGGATCGGCGCCCGATGTGAACAGGGCATCGGTGTGTGGCTGCGCGCCAGCATGCGTCGACGCAGTACCGGGGACTGCGGCCGGTGGAGTTCGGAACGACGGCCGGCGCAGGACCACTCACGCGGAACTCGATGCCGCCCGCAAACGACAGGCCAGGCGGTGCTCGGGCTGGTCGACGAGGTGATCAGCGTGCACGCAGGCGTACCGGCACAGCGCGGTCAGTGAACCGCTGACTCTCTGGGTGCGGCGTTACGAAACCAGCGATCGATGCCGGTGACAGGCAGGACCGACTGATCCTCGACGGTTCGCTCCGCCTGGCTCATCTCGGCCCAGACGGCGTCGAGAGACAGGCCGAGGGTGTCGGCGATCGCTGCGATGGTCGAGAAGGCGGGGGTAGCCACACGGCCGGATTCGATCTTCCGCAGAGTTTCCGGCGAGATGTGCGAAGCGAGCGCCACGTCCAGCATTGAGCGGCAGCCCCGGGCTCGGCGGAGCAGGGCGCCAAGGCGCTGTCCGCGTTCTACCTCGGCGGGGGTGAGCGGCAACCTGACTGACCATGACCCCATTCTAATACCGGTACAGTTATACCGGTATAGTTATTGGACGCACATGAGAGGTCCCCCATGATTGAGATCCTGAACTCCGCGCGGCTTGAGCGGGCGAGGGACACCGGCGCCCTGGTCGGAAACATCCTGCACACGCTGAAGCAGCGCAGCAGGGTCGGGACGAACCTGCTGGACATCGACCAGTGGGCCAAGGAGATGATCACCGAGGCGGGAGCGCAGTCCTGCTACGTCGACTACGCGCCTTCCTTCGGGCGCGGCCCGTTCGGGCACTACATCTGCACGGCCGTCAACGACGGAGTGCTCCATGGGCGGCCTCACAACTACACGCTGGCAGACGGGGATCTGCTGACTCTCGACCTCGCCGTAACCAGGGGCGGGGTGGCCGCGGACGCCGCGATCAGCTTTCTGGTGGGCAAGGCCAGGCCAGCGGAGAGCGTCGCGATGATCGAGACGACCGAACGTGCACTCGCCGCCGGCATCGCCGCCGCCAAGCCTGGGGCGCGCATCGGCGACCTCTCCCACGCCATCGGCACGGTCCTCAGCAAGGCGGGATACCCGATCAACACCGAGTTCGGAGGCCACGGCATCGGCTCGACCATGCACCAGGACCCACACATCGCGAACACCGGACGGCCCGGCCGCGGATACAAGCTGCGCCCCGGACTGCTGCTCGCCCTGGAGCCCTGGGTCATGGCCGACACCGCCACACTCGTCACCGACGCCGACGGTTGGACGCTGCGCAGCGCGACGGGCTGCCGGACCGCGCACAGCGAGCACACCATCGCCATCACCGACAGCGGAGCCGAAATTCTCACCCGACCGTAAGGGAGCCCACACCGCTGCCGCGTCAGCAGACCCGGCTGCCAGGCGCGGCCGGGCCTCAACTATCCCGGCCGCCTCGAACCGGGAGGTCACCACGTCCGAGCTGCTCGCCGCTTGCACACCGAACAGCCACCCGCACGATGGCGAGGTCCTGGTTGCCGTCAACCTTCCGAACTGGGGCAGCTTCCAGAAGCGCCTCACCGCGTCCATGGCAGATACCTCAAGTGATCAGGCCGGCGCTGGTCAGCCAGATGTGTTCGCACGTCGCCGACGCCTCTTGGAGCTTCTCGCGGGATTCCTGTGAAGCGTGGTAGAAGGTCCGCTCGATCATCCAGCACAGGGCGCGTGCCATCGCCGAGGCCTGGTCCGGTGCAGCGCCGGCCTGGATGCCGGCGCGTTCCAGGACGGCGGTGATGGCCGCGATGAACAGGTCAGCCGTGTGCTTCCACAGTTCACCGATCTCCGGCACGGTCAACGACAGGTCGATCGCCGTGCGCATGACCGGGCCGTGTTCGTTCCACAGCTCGACCGTGCGCTGCATGGCTGCTGCGATGGCCTGGCGTGGCTCGTCGGTCTGCGCGGTGACCCGGGACCGTTCCCACAGGTGCTCGACGGTCCGGGCCACGAGTGCCGTGACCACTTCTTGCTTGGAGCCGAAGTAGAAGTACAGGGCCCCGCGTGTGATGCCGGCGCCCTGGGCGATGTCGCCGACGGTCATGGCGTCGTAGCCCTTGTGCGCCAGCAGGGCTTCGCAGGTGTCGAGGATGGCCCGCTCCCGGACATCCCCCTTGCGCTCGGTGGTGCGACGGCTGCGCGCGGAATGGTGGCCGGGCATCAGAGCTGAGCGCCCTCGGCGAAGTCGGTCGTACGCGAGAGTGTCTCCCACGCGCGGATGTCCTCGTCCACGGCCGTGCGCGCGGCGGTGACCAGCCGCAGCGCGTCCGAGCCCAGGACGAGGTGGGCCGGCGGCTGCTCGACCGTCGTGATGTGCACGACCGCTTCCCCCGCCTTGGCCGGATTGCCCAGCTGGTTCCCGCTGGCCTTCTGCCGCGATTCGCGGATGGGGGTGAACAACTCGTCGTAGTCGTCGACGGTCCGCGCGGCACGTGCCATGGACCGTCCGGCCCAGTCGGTGCGGAAGGAGCCGGGCTCGATCGCCGTCACATGGATTCCGAACTGCGCCACTTCCTTGCCCAGCGCCTCCAGGATTCCCTCCAGGGCGAACTTGCTGCCGCAGTAGGCGGACATGCCGGGCACGGCCATGAGCCCGCCCATGGAGGTAACGGCCATCAGGTGTCCGCGGCGGCGGCGGCGCATGTGGGGCAGCGCCGCCTGCAGGGTGGCCACCGCCCCGAACACGTTCACCTCGAACTGCCGTCGCACCTCGGCCAGCGGGGTTTCCTCGAAGGTCCCTTCCAGGCCGTAGCCGGCGTTGGCGACGACGACGTCCAGAGGGCCGACGCTCTGCTCGACCTCCGCGACCGCGCCGGAGACGGCGTCACCGTCCGTCACGTCCAGGATACGGCCGTGAGCGTGCCCGGGCCTGAGCTCTTCGAAGGCCCGCAGGTCCTTCTCGGAGCGGACGGTGCCGATGACGGTGTGCCCGGCGGCCAGGGCGGCTTGGGCGAAGGCGCGCCCCAGGCCCGTGCTGACGCCGGTGATGAGCCAGTTCCGCTTCTCCATTGTTCCTCCAGAGAGGTCTCGCGAGGAGCCGGGTCGCTCTCTTCAGCAAAAGTCTACACCGTGTCGATTTTTATCGTTACCGCGTCGATTCTGGTAGCGCTCACGGAATGGAACCCCCAGGCCATCCGCGTGCCGCGCACCGCCCGGATCGGCGCCGTCAAGTCCCCGCAGCCAGGCCGTCAACCAGAACCGCACGGGCCTAAGAGAAGATGCGGGGCCTGACGGCAGGCTGCCACTCGGCTGTCGTCAAACTCTCGACGAGGCCGGGATCGAGGACCCGATCGTCTTCGAGGAAGAGGCCGGCACCTCCAGCCGCCTCCACCCGCTGCAACGAACGAAGTTCGGCGAGCTGCTCCCCTACTCACGGCCGGGCGACACCGTGCACATCTCCGAGATGTTCCGCCTCGTGCGCGGCACCCAGCACATCCTCGACGTGCTCGACGTCCTCCACACCGGCCGCCTCGCCCTGCACATCCACGACGGCGCGTTCTCCGCGATGGACCTCACCGCCCACCACCCGCGCGCCGGAGAACTGCTGTCCACCGTGAAGTTCATGGTGCAGACCCTCGCCGCAGCCGGCGAACTCCAGCGCGACCTCCAACGCGAGCTGACGTACGACGGGCTGCGGGCCGCCGAGGTGAAGGGCCACAAGGGCGGCCGACGCCCAGTCGTCACGGCAACGAAGGCCGCCGCCGTACGCGCCGCGTACCTGGACGGCCAGTCCATCGCCAGTCTTGCCCGCGAACACGACGTCAGCCGCGGTGCCATCCGCACGGCCGTTGCCGACCTCATGCCCGAACACACCGCCGTCCACCAGGACGTCCCGGCTCCTCTGCGCACCCTCCGCCCGCGCCCCTCCCACCCGCCGCCCTTGCACGGTGTCAGGTCCGGCCGAGGCTGGTGTGGGTGCGTGAGCTGACTACAGACCGGTATCGGCTGCTGGAGGTGCTGGGCCGCAGTGGAATGGGCGATGTCTGGCGGGCCGAGGACACCGCGCTGGGCCGCGAAGTCGCCGTCAAGTTGCTGCTGGACCGCACGCGGTACCCGATGCGGTGGAACGATTCCGCCATCCGCCAGATGTTGGAAGCTTCTACCGCGGCCAGCCAGATCGCTGCCGACCCCGTCGCCAGGACCAGCAGCAAGGGACCCTGGCCCCGAGTGACAGCCTGCCGCTCACCACGACGAATACGTACCCCAGGACCGCGGTGGCGTGACAGTCACGACCAGACCCAAAGCCATGAAGCCAAAGAAGGCGATGATCACGTCCTGACCTCCGGATTCATGTCAACCGGTCATAAGGGCGGGCGGATCCGCATTCCCGGCTGCTCCGGCAGGTTCACCCGCCGACAATACGGCGGCGGCGCCCGGCGGGTACACCCAGAAGGCTGCGGGCCGTTGGTCGGCACTCCCTACAGCGACGTCTTGGGCGAAGGTGTCCCTGCCCGGGTTCGGTTCCGTTCCGACTGCAACAGCCGAACGCCTCTCTCCGCCCCAGGTCAGACTGTCCGCACCCGCTCCGCCGGCTCGGGCGAACGGTTGGTTGGCGTGGCGGCGGGTGCAGGAGCAGACGAGGTTGTGGAACGCAATGCAAAACTCTTCGCCGGCCGTGACGTTTCGGGGCGCGCCGGCTCGGTGGCCTCGCCGCTCCCGTCAAGTGCCGCAAGAGGCAGGGCGCCGGGGCCTCCACGGCACCCGGCGCCCGACTGCTGGGCGCTACTGCACGTCGACGTAGTCGCCGGTCGCCTTGACGGCCGGGGTGGTCGAGGTGCCGGCGAAGTTCCAGCGCCAGTAGCCGTCTACGGACGCGGTGGCCGTGGCCTTCAGGTCACCGGTGCTGGAGGTGTTCACCGTCTGGAGGGTGGTGTAGGTGCTGGTGCCCGCCTTGCGGAACTGGAGCTTGGCCGGCTGGGCGGTGTAACCCGCGTAGGTGTCGGTGTCCCAGTTGGCCCGGGTGAGCCTCCCGGTGACCGTGAGGGGTTTGCCGGCGGCTATCGGCTCCGGGCTCGCGTTGATGGTCAGCTTGGAGAAGCGCTGGAGCCGGACGGTGCTGTAGGCGTCCCGCACTGCCCGGCTGTCGTCGTTCGCCCACACCTCGACGCCGACCTTCCAGGTTCCGGCGTCGGCGTTGGTCAGCCACGCGTCCGGTTCGAAGGTGAAGGTCTTCGAGCAGGTGGAGGTGGTCGCGGAGGAGGCGACGCAGTCCGCCGGGGTGGTGTCCTCGTTCGGCTTGATGTAGCCGCCGGGATTGTCGGGGTCGGTGCCGCGCCAGAGGTGGAAGTCGGCGTCCCAGATGCCCGAGGGGTCGGTGGCGGTCACCGACACCGTGACCGTCTTGTCGGCGAGGCCGATCGCGATGTCTTTGCCACCGCTGACGGCGACAGTGGTGATCTGGACGTCACCGACGGTCTCGTCCCCGTATGCGACGGCGGTGGACCCGCCCAGCGCGACGGCAGCGCCGAGTACAGCGAAGATTGCGCGCTTGCGCATGAATCTCCCCAGTGTGCAGATGAGCCCGCCGGTTGCACGGCGGGCGAAGAATGAGGCGCCAACTCTAAGCAGACGGCCGCACCCTCACAACGGCTGGTCGATCACACCCGACCCCTGGGAAGCCGGGCCGCTCCGGGGGGACAGGCCGGTTCTGCGCATACCAACCATTACTGCGAGCCTTCCAGGCTGCGTCTACAACCGCCGCCCTCGCCTGACGGGGCACCCGGTCTGCCGGGGCGAGCCCCCTCCCGACGCATCGCTGGTCAGAGGCGGCGCACCCGCCCGGCGATCAGGTGTCCGACCAGCAGATAGATCGCGGCAGGCAGACCGTAGTTGAGGGCGACGCGCAGCCCTTCGGTGTCCATGGTGAAGATGTCCCGCGCCCACCAGGCGAGCGAGGCCGCAACGCTCTTCACGAACCGGACGAAGACGTTGCCCTGGTTCGCTTCCAGCAGGTAAAGCAGGGTCCAAAGCCCCAAGAACGCGGCGGCAATATCGGCGATCGTATGGATGATCAGGGCTGTCCGCTTTGCGGGGGTGCCGCCCCCGCTGCCGGGGTACCGATCATCTACAGACATGGATTCGAACCTGTGGCTCATGGGAGTCGCCATCTGACGCGGCGCCTCGGCGGCGGGGGCGCGAGCACGGCCAGGGAGGCCACCCCCCACAGGAGTCACCCTGGCCGTGCTCACATACGGGGCGACCAGCGCGCCCGTATGCAGTTCTGCGCCGCAGCATGCTGCCGCGTTACCCGGCCAAGCGATACATCCCATGTGCGCGGACATATGCACTCTTCCAGGCGCCTGATCGTGCGGGTGTGACACTCGGCCAACTGGTGGCGCAGTAGAAAGCAGCCGACTGGTCATCGGCACACGGATCCGACGGCTCCCCCCGTGCCGGCGGATCCGCCACCCGGCGCGGGCGGCGCTACCTACCTCTGAGCCCGCCCGCGTCGGCCTCACCGGCGCCGCGGCGGCCGCACCGTGCGCGGTCTCGACCGCCGTGGGCTCCCCCATCCTCCCCTGCACCGGCGGCACGGCAGACACTCTGGCCCGCACCGCCGACTCCTCGACGCCCGCACGCCCGTCCACCTACTCACGCGCCCCGCCGTACGCCGACCCGCAGCCCGCCCACGGCTAGGGATCAGCAGCGCACCCGGCACCCCGCAAAGAGCGGTCCGTACGGTGCCTTCCGTACGGTGCCTTCCGCACGGACCGCTCGCGGCCGGATCGGTGTCGGTCAGCGGTCGCTTTTGACGGTGACCGGGTCGTCGTTCTTCAGCTCGTCGACCAGCTGCTCTACCTTCGGCCGGTCCCACTGGAGGTTGCCACCGACGCTTCCGGAGATCGGCATGTTCAGGGACTTGCCGTCGCCGCCGGAGACGTCCTTCATGGCGAAGAACATCTTGCCGAGCAGATACGGGTTCATGTCCTTGTCGACCACGAGGGTGTCCAGGCCCGCGCTCATGACCGGGTAGAGCGTGAACGGGTTCAGGAGGGTGCCGGGCGTGGCCACCTGGCTCGCGAGCGTCGCGAGGAATTTCTGCTGGTTCTTGGTGCGGTCCAGGTCGCTGCCGGTGAAGGCGTGCCGGGTACGGACGTAGGCGAGTGCCTGGGTGCCGTCGAGGGTCTGCTTGCCGGTCTGGAAGTCGGCTCCTGACCACTTGTCCGTGAAGCCCTTGTCGAGGTTCATCTCGACGCCGCCCATGGCGTCGACGATGTCGGCGAAGCCGGTGAAGCCGATCTCGGCGTAGTGGTCGATGTGCAGCCCGGTGTTGTACTCAACGGTGCGCACCAGCAGCTGCGGGCCGTCGAAGGCGTAGGAGGCGTTGAGCTTGTTCGCGCCCATCGCGGCCCTAATCGTGCCGGACTCGGAACCGCGGAATTTCGGGATGGTCACGTTCGAGTCGCGCGGCAGGGAGATCAGCGTCGGGCCGCTGGCGCCGGTGTGAAGGATCATCATCGAGTCGGTCCGCCGGCCGGCCTCCGCGTTGCCGCCGGTGTGCAGGCTCTTGCGCTGGGCGGCTGACATGCCCTTGCGGCTGTCCGAGCCGACGATGAGGTAGTTGGTGCCTTCGCCCCCGGCCGGGCGGTCGATCACCTTGCTGAGGTCAACTTCCTTGCGCAGTTTGGAGTCGGCCCAGAAATATGTGCCGGCCGCTACCACGAGCAGCACGACGAGAGCGGATATCAGAATCCTTTTGACTTTGCCGCGGCGGCGTGTGCGCGGCCCGGAGCCGTAGGGCTCGCCGGGGCCGGATCGGGGCGGCTGCGGGGGCCGTTGGGCGGGGATGCCGCGGACGGAATTCGGGGGACGCGCGGCATTTGCGCGCTCGTACGGTTCCTGGAAGTCGGCGTACCTGCCGTGAGGGTTCTGATGCATGCCCGACAGTTCATTGTCAGATTGCGTTGAACGCAAACCCAGCGAGGAGCTCCGGGCAGAATGTTTCCGACCTGATGCATAGCGCCCGAGGGAACCGGTTGTGATGTCCCGTCAAATACGCAAGGGGGCGACCGAAGGGGCAGTCAGGGCCGATTACGAGAATTCGGGCAAGTTGAAGAGGCGTCACCGCTCCCCGACTCGGCGCCATCGCTGCGCAGTTGCAGAAGAAAATCTGATGCGGCGGCCGAAACGGCCGGTATCCCTGCGTCGCCACTCAGGGGGCGCAGGCGACCTGCACCCCCTGAGTGCCGGGGAAGTACAGTCAAAGGCGCCGCAGCCAGGCAGCTACGCCATGGCCGACCGCGAGGTAGACCAGCGCGGGGAGGGCGTAGTTGAAGAAGACGCGCAGCCCTTCGGTGTCCATGATGAAGATGTCCTGCGACCAGCCGGCGAGCCAGTCGGCGACACCGTGCACGAAGTCGACGAAGACATTCGCGTGATTCGCTTCGAGCAGATACAGCAGAATCCACAGCCCGAGAAATGCCGCGGCGACATCCGCGAGACTGTGAATGATCAAGGCGAATCGGTCCGCTCCGATGCCTCGCTGCCCCCCTCCCCCGCTCCTTCTGGAATGGGGGGCTGCATTCGGAGCAGGGTTGTACTCCGACGCTGGGGCAGGATTGTAGGGCGAGGGTGAATTGCCGTGATGCGGGGCACCCTCCACACCCATTGGCAGCGGAGCCGTATCGCCGCCTGGCGAGTTTGATCCGCCGCGGTAGGGAGGGTTTGGAGGGGCGCTGTACGGGCGATTTTGCGGTATGCCGTCATTGGGGTAAGTCACGGTCCTGCACATTACCCGTCGGACGATTCCGAAACTCCCTTCACCGCTAATTCACATTCCCCTCGGGCCACCATTGCTTCGTCGGCGGACCAATGGCGCGGGAGGTCCGTCAGGGACCTCCCGCGCCGCGCGCAGCAACTTGAGGGCGGGGGGACCGCATTCACTCAAGGCACCGTGCTGCCGACAATTGGTCGGCACTACCCACTGCGGCTCGAGGGGCGAAAGTGTCACACCCGGCTGCGGCCAGTGGGCCGCAGCCGCCGTTCTGCCTGGTGCCCCGGCTGCTGTAGCGGAGCTGGTGACGGTCAGGCGCAACGGTGACGGGCAGGGGGCCGGTGCCCACGGCTCCCCCGGGGCTCGTGACCGCGCCTTGGCCGGCGTAGCCCTTGGTGCGGCGTTCGTAGTAGTCCTGGGTGCGCGGGTCGAAGCGCAGGCGGGTCTGCACGATCCGGTGGAGGGCGGCGTTGGCCTGCCGGTCGCCGCCGCGGTTGAGGCGACGGTACTGCCGAGTGCCCGAGGAGCGTTCCACGGGGCTGGCCCCGCACAGCGCGGCGAAGGACGCCTCACTGCGCAGACGTTCGGGGTTGTCCCGCATCGTGATCAGCAAAGTGACGGCCGTGTCCGGGCCGATGCCCACCGAGGCGAGCAGCTGCGGGGCGTGGCGTTCCGCGAGCGGGACCAGGCGGCGTTCCAGGTCCTGGATCTGCTCGGTAAGTTGCTCGATTCGTTGGGCCAGCAGGCACAGGGTGATGCGGGTGGCCCGCAGCACCGCCTCTTCACCGCCCTCGTCGTTCTTGCTGTCGTCGGCGAGCCGTGCGCAGGTACGGAAGAGTTCCGAAGCCCTTCAGGAGACGCGGCTCACCCGGGCAGGCGCACGTTTCAGCCGCTGGTGCCCCGGTCGTCGTCGTATCGGACGAGAGCCGGGGCGTACGTCTCGGGGGCCGGGCGCCCCGGTCTATCCGCCGCCCGGCCGACAGGTCGTCACGGACTGAACTCGGGATTTGTATCAGGCGGGTATCAGGGAACGCTTCATTGCCCATCGAATCGGCCGGTGAGCCCGGCCGCGGCGAAGGGAGACCGCGAGCCGACACGCCGTGGACCCGGCACGGGCCGGAGCCGTTCCACCCCATCTGGCCTGGAGGTTTACGGGTGGAAGGGGTGGTGAGGGTGCGATGCGGGTCCGCCGTGTGACGCGGTTGCCGGGTCCGGTGTCTGCCTTATCGTTCCTTTCAGGTCGCCGATCGCGCGTTCACTGCGTACGGGACCGATGCCTCACCTGAATCGTCTGAACTGTCTGAGCAGGAGTGATCCGCCCGTGTCCTGGTCCGCCCCGGCTCCGGCATCTCCGCGCCCTGTCCGCGTGTTGCTGGTGGAGGACGACGACTTGATGCGCCGGTCCTTCACCGTCGCCTTGGAGCGCTACGGCTACGAGATGGCGGCCGCGGCCGACGGTCTCGCGGGCCTTGAGGTCTTCCGCGAAGAGAGCTTCGACCTGCTGATTCTGGACGTGATGCTGCCCGGTCTGGACGGGATCGGTCTGTGCCGCAGAGTCCGGGAGACCAGCCTGGTGCCCGTCTTGATGATGTCCGCTCGCGGCGACGGGCTCGACGTCGTCGCCGGCCTGGAGGCCGGAGCGGACGACTATGTGGTCAAGCCGGTGGAGACCGGCGTGCTCGTGGCCCGCATCCGGTCGCTGCTGCGGCGGGCGACCTACGCACCACCCGCACCGGAACCCGCGCGGGCCAGGGGCGACGAGCTGCCGCCGGCTGAGGAAGCGGTGCTGGTCTTCGGGGACCTGACCATCGACACCGGCGGCCTGGAGGTGTCCGTCTCGGGAAGCCCAGTGGCGCTGACCCCGACCGAGCTGAAGCTGCTCCTGGAGTTCGCCGCCCACCCGGGAATCGTCCTTGAGCGGCACACCCTGCTGCGCGAGGTGTGGGAGTACGGCTGGGACGGCGACAGCCGGGTCGTGGACCTGTGTGTGCAGCGGCTGCGCCGGAAGCTGGGCCGGGACCGGATCGAGACGGTCCGCGGCTTCGGCTACAAGCTCAGGCGCTGATGCCGGTGCCTCCGTTCCACCTGCTGCGTCCGGCCCGCGCGTCCCTGCGCTGGAAGATCGCGGGGCTGGCCGCGGCCACGGCCTGCCTGGTCGCGGCGGCTGTGGGCGTGCTCGTGCACATGTGGACCGCGCAGGACATCCGCGACCGGGCCGAAGCACAGGCCACCAACAGCGTGTACGCGGCCATGGACGTCTACCGGCGCACCGGAACCCTCACCGACGGTGCCGAGCTCGATCCGGCCGACCTTCCCGCCGCACTGCGGCACCCGGCCGACGGCAATCGGCACACGGCCTACGACGGGCGCGTCGACGGGAATGTGGGCCCGAGCGTCTGGGGCGCCCAGCGGATCGGCGGGCCGGGCAGCCCAGTGCTGGCCGTGCAGGTCAACATGAGCTCGGAGCTCTACACCCTGCGCCAGCTCGACGTGACCATGACGTTGGCCTCGCTGGTCGCGCTCGCGGGGGCCGTGCCGCTGGCGTTCTACGGGGCCGGGTTGCTCGCCCGCAGGCTGCGGCGGGTCTCCGAGACCGCCGTCCGGATCTCCGCCGGGGATCTGGACGCCCGCACCGGGCACACCAAGGGCCGTGACGAGGTGGCGGACATCGCCGCCACCGTCGACCTCATGGCGGACAGTCTCGGCCGACGGCTGCGCACCGAGCGGCAGTTCACTGCGGACGTGGCCCATGAGCTGCGTACCCCCGTCGGCGGTCTGCTGGCCGCCGCCGACCTGCTGCCGTCCGGTGAGACGGAGGATCTGCTCCGGGCCCGGGTGCGCGACCTGCGCGCCCTGGTCGAGGACCTCCTGGAGATCTCCCGGCTCGACGCCGGGGCTGAGCAGCCGGTCCGCGCCCGTGTCCCCCTCGGGGCGGTCGTGTCCGAAGCCGTGACGCGCACCGGCCTCGACGCCGAAGTCACCGTCGCCGACGCACCGGGCGAAGAGGCCGCGCAGACCGTGGAGACCGACCCGCGCCGCCTCGAGCGGATCGTCAGCAACCTCGTCGTCAACGCCCACCGACATGGGGGCACCCCGGTGCAGGTCACCGTTGAGGGCCGTACCGTCGTCGTCCGCGACCACGGCCCCGGTTTCCCCCCGGACCTGCTACGCGACGGCCCGCGCCGCTTCCACACGGGCGCGACGGAGCGCGGCTCGGGCCACGGCCTGGGCCTGACCATCGCCCTGGGCCAAGCCTGGCTCCTCGGCGCCGAACTGCGCCTGGACAACGCCCCGGACGGCGGTGCCGTCGCCACCCTGCGCCTGCCGGCCTGACCGCCCGGTCCCTGCTACAGAACCGATACGCAGCGAAGCGGACGCCGATACACGGCGGCCCAGACGCCGATACGTTCCCCGGACACCCTTCGAAGTGCACCTTCCGCACCCGAAGAGGAGTCCCCTGTGACCGCCCACTCCCTTGCCCCGCACGAGCTGCGTACGACGACCGGGATCGCGGCCGCCACCGCCGACCTGTCGAAGGTCTATGGCAGCGGCGACACCCGTGTCGTCGCCCTGGACCGGGTCAGCATCGCCTTCCGGGAGGGCGAGTTCACCGCGATCATGGGTCCGTCGGGCTGCGGCAAGTCCACCCTGATGCACTGCGCCGCCGGGCTCGACTCGCCCAGCTCCGGCTCGGTGCGCGTCGGCACCACCGAACTGAGCACGCTGGGCGACCGACAGCTCACCGAGTTGCGCCGCGACCGGATCGGCTTCATCTTCCAGGCGTTCAACCTGCTGCCGACGCTGACCGCCCTGGAGAACATCACGCTGCCGCTGACCATCGCCGGTCGTCGCCCCGACCAGCAGTGGCTGGACCGTGTGATCTCCATGGTCGGCCTCTCCCAGCGCCTCGGCCACCGGCCCGCGCAGCTGTCCGGCGGGCAGCAGCAGCGCGTAGCGGTGGCCCGTGCCCTGGCCTCACGGCCCGCGATCATCTTCGGCGACGAGCCCACCGGAAACCTCGACTCCCGCTCCGGCGCCGAGGTCCTCGGCTTCCTGCGCGACTCGGTGCGCGAGCTGGGCCAGACCGTGGTCATGGTCACCCACGACCCGGTCGCCGCCGGCTACGCGGACCGCGTGGTCTTCCTCGCCGACGGCCGCCTGGTCGACGACATGCCGAGTCCCACCCCTGGGCGGGTGCTGGACCGGATGAAGGACTTCGACACCCGTTCGCGCACCAGCTGACGACCAGCTCGTACACCGGCACCGCACCAGCCAGCCACCCCATCCGCTCGCCTCCGTCGAGCCCGCCTCCCAGGATCCGCACACCATGTTCCGTACCGCCCTGCGCAACGTGTTCGCGCACAAGGCCCGCCTGCTGATGACCGCATTCGCGGTCATGCTCGGCGTCACTTTCATCACCGGCAGCCTCGTCTACGGCGACAGCCTGAACCAGGCCACCACCGCCAAGGCGACCGACGGCTACGAACGCATCGCCGTCAACGTCGCCGCCGAAGCCGACCCCGCAAACGGCGGCCGACCGGGCGACCTCGACGCCCGCACCGCGACCGCGCTGGCCAAGCTCCCCGGCGTCGCCGCCGCCGCGGGCCGGGTCGACGGCTTCGCCGCCGTCGCCGACCGCGACGGCAAGCCCCTCGGCAACGGCAAGGACGCCCAGGGCGGCAACTTCGCCCCGGCGGCGGACGGCAAGGACCCCGCGTACCGCTTCACCGAGGGTTCCGGCCCGACCGGCAAGGACACGATCGCCCTCGACGAGGCCACCGCCGCCAAGGGCGGCTACCGCGTCGGTGACACCGTGCGCGTCGGCACGAACAAGGGCGCCTCCTCCTACACCCTCAGCGGCATCTTCCGCACCGACGGGACCAAGCTCCCCGCCGGGGGCAGCCTGACGCTGTTCGCCGGAGCCACCGCCCAGAAGTTCTTCCTCGAACCTGGCCGCTACCAGAACATCGAACTCACGGCCACACCCGGCACTGACGTGACGCAGCTCCTCAGCCGCGTCGAATCGGTGCTGCCCAAGGGCACCAGTGCGGTCACCGGGGCCCGGCTCGCCCAGATCAAGGCGAACCTCGCCACCAGCGGCACCAGCACCATGAGCCAGATCCTGGTCGGTTTCGCCGCGGTCGCCCTGTTCGTCGCCACCTTCCTCATCTCCAACACCTTCACCATGCTGGTCGCCCGGCGCACCAGGGAGCTGGCCCTGATGCGGGCCGTCGGAGCCACCCGCGAGCAGGTGCGGCGCATCCTGCTCACCGAGTCCCTCCTCGTCGGCGCGATCGCCTCCGTGGCCGGCCTCGCCGTCGGCACCGGGGTCGCCGCCCTGCTCCAGACGCTCTTCGCCGACACCCCGGCCGCGCCGCTCGTCCTCACCCCGACCACCGTGATCATCTCCATGCTGGTCGGCACCCTCCTGCCCATGGTCGCCGCATGGCTCCCGATCCGCCGGGCCATGGCCATCCCGCCCGTCGCCGCGCTCAGCGCCGCCGAGCACACGGCCCCCGCACGCCCCGGCTCCCTGCGTAGCGGCCTCAGCGCCGCACTGGTGCTCACCGGCACCGCCGCAGTCGTGTACGGAGCCCTCACCACTGGGAACGACGCCCGGACCGTCATCGGCCTCGGCGCGGCCATCGCGCTGACCGGGACGATCGGCCTCATCCCGCTGCTGTCCCGGCCGGTCGTCACCCTGTTCCGGCCGCTGCTGACCCGCCTGGCCCCGGTGCACGGCGACCTCGCCGTCCGTAACACCGTGCGCGACCCGCGCCGCACCGGCGCCACCGCTGCCGCGCTCGCCATCGCCCTCACCCTCGCCTCGGGCCTGTCCGTCCTGGGGGCCTCCGCCACCCAGTACCTCGACCGCGCGACCACCCACGCCCTCAGCGCCGACTACGTGGTGAAGTCCGCGGGCGGCCAGCGGATGACCCCCACCACCGCCGCGCCCCTGAAGAAGCTGGCCGGCGCCACGAACAGCCCGCTCAACCAGTCCACCGGATACCGCCTGGGCGGCAGCGAGTCCGTCCTGACCGGCGTCGACCCCGCCACCATCGGCAAACTGCTGCGGTACGACGTGGTCGAAGGCTCCCTCGACAGCCTTGCCAAGGGCCAGATCGCCGTGGCCGACTTCAAGGCCGAGCAGGCGGGCTGGCACGTCGGGCAGACCCTGCCCCTGGAGAGGCAGAACGACCAGCGCGGCAGCCTCACCATCGGCGCCATCTACCAGGCGGACGAGCAGAGCGACCTGATGCCCAGCATCACCGCACCCGACTCCCTCGTCGCCCGCTACGACTCCACCCCGAGCACCGCCGGGATCCTCGTCGCCACGGACGGCGGACCCAGCCGGGCCGCGCGCGCAGGCGTCACCCACGCCCTCGGCGACAACCCCACGCTGAGCGTCCTCGACCAGGCAGACATCCGCACCCAGGACAGCAGTGGCATCGGCGACCAGCTCAACGTCTTCTACGCCCTGTTGAGCATGGCCCTGGTGATCGCCGCACTGGGCATCGCCAACACCCTCGCCATGTCCGTCCTCGAACGCCGCAAGGAGCTCGGCACGCTGCGCGCCCTCGGTCTGGACCGCGCCGGAGTGACCCGGATGATCCGCCTGGAAGCCCTGCTCCTCGGCGCGCTCGGCGCGACCCTCGGCACGGTCATGGGCGTCTTCCTCGGCTGGGCACTGGGACGCACCCTCCAAGCGAACGTCGCAGGCTACGAGTTGGTCCTGCCCTGGGGCCGCCTCGCCCTCACCATCCTGATCGCCCTGGCAGGCTCGCTGCTCGCCTCGCTCTGGCCCGCCCGCAGGGCCGCCCGCGTCGACATCCCCGCCGCGACAGCAGCCCAGTAAACCCCGCCAGCGGCCTGCCCCGCCGGGAGGACACCCTCCTGGGCGGCAACGGCAACGCCCCCCTTAACGGCGGCACCGGCGGCAACACCTGCCACCAACCCCACCACCCCTCCCAGTGGACCGCAGCCCGGCGCCAGACTTACGCCAACGACCTCGGCGCCGAACGCTCCCTGGTCGCCGTCACCGCCAAGAGCAACCGCTCCAAAGCCGACCAGGACCCCGCCCAGTGGATGCCGCCGGCTGCCGACGCCCAGTGCACCTACCTCTCCGACTGGGTGAGCACCAAGCTCCGCTGGTCGCTGACCGTCGACCACACCGAGCGCGACACCCTGCGCCGGCTCGCCGCCGACTGCGAGAGCACCGACGTGAAGTTCGAGCGGGTGTAGCCGACACGTCTGGTCCTGCTGGGATTCCTCCCAGCTTTCTGCTGGCCCCGAAGCGGACTCACGGGGCCAGCAGGGCGTTGAGTGCCGCCGCCTCGAAGACGGCGAAGGCGGGTGTGGTCCTGCCAGATCGATCCGACGCGGTCTCGACCGCCGGGTTGCGGCGGACGATGGCGTTAAGCAACGTGGCCGTGGCTCAGATCTGCAGCGGGACAGGCCCGACGGTGCCGGCCCGAGGGCGACACTGCGGGGATGGGCAGCTCCAGTGCCCCGCCATCGTGCGGACCGGGTTCCTTCAGCTGGAGTCCACGCTCGTCTCTCGGGATTCGAAGTACTGCACCTCCTGGCGGTGGTAGCAAAGCGACTGACTGACTGATCCGACGACGTACAGGCCAGCCCCCACGACGGGCAGGGGCAGAGCTGCCCCCAGACGGCTGGGCACAATCGAGCGAATGCGCCTCTTCGGTCTCATGACGAGGTCGGCGCGTCGAGGCCCCCGCCTTGGCGGACTTGTGCCCGCGGCCGGCCCTGGCTGATTTCTATCGGCGCGCTGATGCGCAAGCGCGGCGCGCGACGGTGAACTCACCAGGGCCGTTACCCCCGGGCGCCGCCTTCACGATCTATCCCCGGCGAGGCCCACGCTACAGACTTCGTGTGCTCCACCAGTACGCCCGAACGCTCTCTTCACCTGGAGGAACTCATGGTGGCCTTACGCGCATCCGTCACAACCGTTGCCGCTGCCGGCCTGCTGGCTCTCATGCCCGGTACCGCGCTGGCGGCCCCGGTCGCGCTCGATGACGGCAGCTTCGAATACCCGACCGCGCCTGCGAACTCCTTCAGTGCCCTGACGGCGGGGCAGTCCATCGGTCCCTGGACGGTCGACAGCGGCTCGGTAGACCTGATCGGCAGCGGCTTTTGGCAGGCGGCTGACGGGCAGCAGTCCGTCGACCTCAACGGCCAGGGCCCAGGCAAGGTGTCGCAGACCTTCACGACGACAGCGGGCAAGACGTACACGGTCTCCTACGCGCTGGCCGGCAACCCGGCGGGCAACCAGGGCGTGAAGACAGGTCAGGTTCTCGTTGACGGACAGAACTTCCAGGACTTCTCGTTCGACACCACTGGCAAGACCTTTGCCCGGATGGGGTACGTGGGACGTCAGGTGACGTTCGTGGCCACCGGTGCCTCCACGACCTTGTCGTTCACCAGCACCACTGCCAGCGGCGCCTACGGTCCGGTGATCGACCACGTGAGGGTCGGATCCTGCTGCTCCTGCTCTTCCTGCTCCGGCTGACCGAAGCCACGACTCGTCCGCGGGCGAGCCGCCGATCATGGCTGAAAGGCTGGCAGGAGGCCGAGCCCGAGGAGACGACGCCGTACGCGAACGTGATCCTGCGGGGCGGCGTGCTGTTCTGTCCGCGCCCGAACAGCACCGAGCCCCGGCCTCCGAGGGTGGAGGCCGGGGCCAACACGCCATCGTCGGCTTCACACCGGGATCCCGCACCATCGTCCTGGGTGCGTGGGTCGAAGTGCAGGCGGCTCTGCACGATCCGATGCAGGGCGGCGTTGGCCTGCCGGTCGCCGCCGCGGTTGAGGCGACGGCACTGCCGACTGCCCGAGGAACGCTCGACAGGTGTCGTGCGCAGAGTAGATGTCAGTGCGGCACAGGGTTGTGTCAGTGAGCAAGCCATGGTGGGTGCACTCAGATGTGCAACTCGGGCGGGAAGCCGGTCCAGCGCAGCGCGGCGGGCAGATGCCGCATGTCGTTGGAGAAGAGGACGGAGGCGGGCCGGCCGGGCGCGTATCGGATGACCGTCAGGGCGGCGTTGCAGTGGTTGAGGCCGATCCAGCGCCACTTCGGCGCATGCATGGCGTCCCGGACGAGCCAGGCGACCAGGAAGTTATGGGTGACGACCAGTTCGTGCCGGTCTTCTTCGCCGTCCACCGGCCCGGTGAACAGATCCAGCGCCTGGCGGGCCAGCACGGGTCCATGCTCTCGCTCCTCGGCAGTGGCACCGTCGAGAAAGCGGACGAAGAAGTCCGCGGATTCCGCCGGGAGCTCGTCCCTTTCTCGCATGTAGGGGACGTAGTCACCGGCAGCTTCCGAAGGGTGTAGGGAACGTTCTTCAGCTGGTCGTTGATCAGGCGTGCGGTCTGCTCTGCTTGGGGCAGCGGGCCGTGATGAACAGCCGCGAAGGGGATGTCTTGGAGGCGGTGGCCGAGCAGTATGGCCTGCTGGCAGCCGTCCTCTGTCAGCCCACTCTCGTCCGACGATGCCTCGCCGTGCCGGGCGAGATAGAGGTATCGGGTGGCTGTGCCCGTCATTCCAGGCTCCTTCGAACCCGCTATCAATCTTGTTGCATTGGTGGAGGCTGCCCCCTTCAGTGGCGGTTCCCTCTGCCGTGCGGTTAACGGCATGCCAGCGAACTCCCCATCCGGCTCGGAGCCGGATGTCTGCTCGTCGTGCTCGTTCAAATGCGCATGACGGTCGCGGGGGACGGGTGCTGTCCCTTCTTCTTCCCCTTGGTGATGACGAGCCGGGCCGCGATGTCGAGCAGGCTCATTTCCTGGCCGCGCAGGTGAAGCCATGGAGAGTATGGAGTCGTCGGTGACGCCGGCACCGCCGAAGGTCTTGCCGCGCTTGCGGGCGGACTCGTGGCCTTCCAGGGTGCGGTCGCGGATGTACTCGCGTTCCATGCACAGGTGGCAGCACGGCTTCGCCGCGCAAGGTGAGAGGTGTCTCCTACACAGTCAGCGGTCGGTCGAGTCTCGCTCGCCGGTAGTGGTGGCGGCTTCGTCGTACGCGGCGAGGGTGCGGTACAGGGTGGAGCGGCCGACGCCGAGGTGCGCGGCGATGGCGGTGACGGACTCCTTCGCGTCGCGGCGGCGTAGGGCGACGGCGAGCATGTCGCCGTCGACGGCAGGCGGCCGCCGTGCTTGCCGTTCGCCGCGGCAGTGTCCAGGCCGACGAGGGTGCGTTCGTGGATGAACTCCCGCTCGGCTTCGGCCATCGCGGCGAAGACCACGAAGAGGACCTTGCCCGCGCCGTGCGGGTCGTAGGTGCTCGCGAGGGGGCCGGTGCGGATCACCCCGCGCCTCGACATCCTCGACTCGTACCAGGTCGACTCCCTCAGTGGGCAGAAGAGGCCCCACGCGTCCGTACGCGGCCCGATCCATCCCGCCGAGGCCGAGGTCCTCCTCCGCGTTTGGGTCGACGGCGGAATCGACCCGTACGACGCCGCCCAGCGCCAGGCCCTGAAAGACCTCGCCGCCGCCGAGATGGTCACCCGCGGCGACATCATCGACCGCTTCCACGACAACGTGCTCTACAGCCTCCGGATGATCCCCGAGCCGTCACCGCCTACTGACACGGTCTCTGCGATCCCACTGTCATAGCTGTCGGGCGACAGGAGACTGTCAGTACTTGCCGCAGCGAAAGTGTCAGTGGCTCCGAGGCGCGTACATGATGACGGCCATTCCGGCGAGGCAGACCAGGGCGCCGATGATGTCGAAGCGGTCGGGGCGGTAGCCGTCAGCGATCATGCACCAGGCGATCGACCCGGTGACGAAGATCCCGCCGTACGCGGCGAGAGGCCGAGCGTCGGGCGGGAGGCTTTCGCGCCGCTGGCGACGTCGACGTGGATGTTGTCGCGTTCGACGCCGTTGCGGAGAAGCGCGTCGAACCCTTGAGCTCGCCTTTGTCTGACGACACTCGGGAGCAACAGGAAGCTCCCCCGCTTCGTGGACCTGGTAGAGCTCACCGGCGCGGGTACACGACCACGCTGTACGCATCGCCATCCTCCCCTATATAGACCGCTTGATCCTTAAGGATCAAGGTAGGCACTTTGGTACCGGAGGGTAGCGGGGCAGCCGTCCCGGTGGAGATGGAAAGGCTGACCGGGGATGTGGAGCCTGCGTTCGCCGCGACCGTATGCCCGTAAGCAGTACCGTCGTTGTCGACAGCGGTGAAGACGGCCTCCTTCTTGTCCGCTGTACCTGACGAGCAATGCCCCTTGCCGGTGGTGAGGTCGAAGGCCAGCACCCCGTCCACGAGGTAGCGGTGGTCGGCCGAGAGGGCGGGATGGATGTCTTGCGGGTTGGAGCCGCCCGGATTGCCCACCTCAGAGGCACAGGTCGCTGATGCTTTGACCTTGCCTGTGGACGCTTCATGTACCGCCCACACGCGCGGGCCGGTTTCGTCGCCCGTCGCCGGCCAGCCGGCGATGACCAGGTCATCGACTGTCCCAAGGATCTTCGCCATGTCTAAGTTGCCGGGAGCCTCCGCGCCGGGGGGGACGTTGGAATCGCCGTACCACGCTCCGGGCACCCAGAAGTGGTATGGCTTGTCTCCCTGGACGAGCGGGCCGCGCGAGGTGATACCCGCGGTTCTGATCCCGTGTCCGCAACCCCAACATGCGCTGGAGTCAGGGGCCTTGAGTGCATCATCGGCGTACGATGTGGTCTTGCCGGAGACCACGTCCACGGCTGTGACGGCCTGCTGATCACCGAAGTAGACCAGTTGAGCACCCTGAGCGGAGGGTAGCGCGTTCGGCTCCGCCGCCGGAATGTCAACCGTCCGGACAGGGGTCAGCGCATCCCCCGAAGAGTCCGCCGGGTAGATCGCGATCCGGACCGTCGGCTTGCTGTTGGTCAGAGCATCCTCGCCGGGAGTCCCACTGATCGACAGCGCAACGTAGTCCTTGCCACCAGTGGTCACGACTTCCGGGCTCGGCAGCTCGCCCCGGACGGAGTCGAACGGCCACCACGGCTTCGTGGACCAGCGGACCGCGCCGGTTCCCAGGTCCTTGGCCTTCAGGACATATCCGTCCGCAGCCTTGGTCACGGTAACGGCTAAGCCGGCCGTGGGCGCGACAGCGACGGTTCCCTTCGGAGCGGGTGACTGCACCCAGCCTTTCGTCCCATCGAATGCGGCAGGCACAGCAAGTCGGGGCACGTCTGGTGTCGCCTTTGCGTCCCCAGACGGCGTCCGAGAGCCGTGCGTATCGGCAGCATCCGAGCCCCCGCCCCCACCACCGCAGCCCCCGAGTGCACAGACCAGCATGACGGCTGCCGCAACCTTGATCCTGCGATACACCGACCCACCCCTTTCGCCTTGGACGAACTGCTGGGCCAAGCCTAAAAGGACAGACGTCATCCTGTGGGTGCCATGTCAAAAGGCGCAGTACCGACTCGATTGGCTCTGGCGCACTGTGGCATCCCCGACAGAGTGCACGATCGGTCTGATCAAGGCCATCGACCGCTACGACGTCTCGCGCGGCGTGGAGTTCACCACGCTCGCCGTCCCCTACATCCAGGGTGAGATCAAGCGGTTCTTCTGCCTCCACCGGCTACGGGAGTGACTCCATAGACCGGCCCGTACAAGCCTCCGGCTCCAAGCAGCAGACCGGCTTTGTCGCCGACCTCATCGACACCGAAGACCCCGCCCTCGCGCTTGCCGAAGACATCCAGGCCCTCAAGCCGCACCTGGCCGAGCTCGACGACCGCGACCGCACCCTCCTCGAACTCCGCTTCGGCGCCGAGATGACCCAGACCGAGATCGGCAAGGAACTCGGTCTCTCCCAGATGCACCTCTCCCGCCTCATCACCCGCATCTGCACACACCTGCGGGAAGAGATGCTGGACACCGCCTGACTGCACAGCACCTCAACTACTGGGCGAAGCTTGCCGCTTGTCTCCGTATGGCCTGCCTGGGCAAGGGGTTGAGCGGCCGACGGCCCGCCGCAGCTGCTCCTTACCCTGTGCTCGCACTGCCACGGCTCAGATCACCGAGGGCAACCTCGCCCGTACGTGTAAAACGGCTGCGACGCCTGGATCGGCCCGCCACCGACGACGGGTTCTGGCGCATTCGCCCACCTGCGCACCCAGTTTCCCCTCGGGCGTGCATTCACCAGGCGCCGGGCACCTCATGATGTGGGGTGATACCGAAATGCGCGTAGGTGGGCTGCAACCCTGAGGGCAGCCTGAGCCGGGTGATGCCAGGGAGGGCGAGAGCGGCCCTGACAAAGCCGGGACGTGACCAGTACTGCCAGATGGGGCGGGTCCGGCAAGCGTGATGGAGAGGAGTACGTGAGGAACCGGCGTTCTACGTCTCTTAAAGTGCCTACGGCTCGAACCTGGTGGATCTGGGCGAGAAGCGGCGCGTACTCGGGTCATCCTGCCGGGTGGTCTGACAACTCCTGGGTCGGTCTACGAAAGCTGGCCGGGAGGCCACGAGGAAAGCCTGCGGCGTACTCGTGGCGATGCCGCAGGGACACAGTCGGGCTCCTACTTCGTCGAGCGAGCCACAGTGAACACGGGAACCGTCCCGAATCTTGCCCTGTCACCTGCCTCCAGCAGGGTGCCGGGGATGGGCGCATCGACCGCCGATCGGTCCGGGACGGGGCGGAGCCGCCGTAGTACTCCGAGGTCGGGAGAGCCGGCTGCACGGGGAAGGGCGGCAGCGGTATCGAGAAGGGAAGGACGCTGCAATGCCGGAAGACGCCCCGCCGAATGGCGGAGCCCCGGGCCCTCGGGCCCGGGTACTGGAGATGCAGGCCAAGCTTCACCGTTGGGCGGTGGCCGATCCCGGCCGCCGGTTCGATGACCTGTTCAACTTCGTGCACGATCCGGCGACGCTGTTGGTGGCGTTCGACCGGGTCGCGGGCAACCGGGGAGCCCGGACTCCCGGCGTCGACGGCCTGACCGCCACCGACATCGAGGAGTCCATCGGTGTCCCTGGATTTCTGAACGATCTGCGGGCCGCCATCAAGCGTGGTTCATTCCGTCCTATGCCGGTGAGGGAACGCAGTATCCCCAAGCCGGGAGGCTCGGGGAAGGTTCGCAAGCTCGGGGATTCCGACGATCGCGGACCGGGTCGTTCAGGCGGCGCTGAAACTGGTGCTGGAACCGATTTTCGAGGCCGACTTCGAGCCGGTCTCCTATGGGTTCCGGCCCCGACGGCGGGCCCAGGACGCGATCGCCGAGATCCACTATTTCGGCACCCGGGGATATCGCTGGGTGCTGGATGCGGACATCGAGGCGTGCTTCGACTCGATCGACCACACGGCCCTGATGGACCGAGTGCGTCACCGGGTGAAGGACAAGCGTGTCCTGATGTTGATCAAAGCCTTCCTCAAGGCCGGGATTCTTACTGAACTCGACGAGACCAAGGAGGCGTTGACCGGCACCCCGCAAGGCGGCATCCTCTCCCCGCTGCTGGCGAACATTGCTCTGTCGGCGCTCGATGAGCACCTGCACGAGTCGTGGGAGCCGAGCGGGACGATGTCCACCGAAGGTAAACGCGCCTACCGGCGCCGCAAAGGTCGGCCGACGTGGCGGGTCGTCCGCTACGCGGACGACTTCGTCGTCCTGGTGCACGGCACCGAGACCGACAGCGCGGCACTGCGCGAAGAAGTCGCTGACGTGCTCGAACCCCTGGGATTGCGCCTGCCGCAGGCGAAAACCCGGATCGCGCACATGAGTGATGGTTCGACTTCCTGGGGTTTCCGCATCCAGTGGAAACGCAAAGGAGGCACGAACAAATGGCACGTCTACACCTTCATCGCGGACCGGCCCATCCGGTCCTTGAGAGGGCATTATGAGTCTTGATGGCCGTTTCATTCTTGGGGTTGGGTGAGTTTCGCTGGTCGAGGGTTCGTTGCTGGTGCTACGGATGGGGCTGGGTGAACAGGCCGGGTTCGGGCTCGGTAAGGATTCCGCGGCTGACCATGCGCTTGAGTTTGGAGCGGATGCCCTCGGTGTTCTTCGGCAGGATGGGCAGGTCGGAGGGCTTCGCACAGGTCGCGGGCCCGCATCGGGCGTCTGGTGTCGGCGAAGACGGCCAGGATCTGCTGGTAGGCAGGATGGTCCGGCGTGGCGGGCGGCGGGGCCGCTTCGGCGACGGCGAGGTGGTGGGCGATGCCCAGGAGGGTCTTTCGGGTGATCCGCAGGTTGCCGGTCTCTTCGTCGAGTTCGCGGGTGCGCGGCCAGTTCCTCGATCCGGGTCCGGGTCTGCTCGGCCTGTTCGCTCAGCGCCTGCTCGCGCGTGTCGATCTGTTCCAGGATGGGGTTGAGCTGCGGGTTGTCGGTCATGCGTCGCGCCAGGTTGGGGTGGTGGTGTGAGTTGCCATTCGGTTGCGGCATCCATGCCGATCACGAATGCCGCCACCTCGCCGAATGTGGTCAAGCCATATGCGCCTCCGTACGTCGGCGAGCCGTTCGAGGAGATCCACTGCCGTCACTTCCTCATCGTGGAGCCGGATTGAAGACGAGGTCATCGCCGTACTCGAAATTCGACCGGTACTCAGCAATTGACTCATCGACAGCAGACGCGGACTCACCGCTCGACCGTCACGCGGATCAGTGTCTGCTGACCGTTGGCGACGAGTTTCCGCTGCCCGCCCTGGACGCCGAACACCTCCAACTGGCATACGGTCAGGGTGCGTCCGGGCTTCAAGACAGTTCCGACCGCCTCGATGCGGTCCCCGACCGCGGGCGCGAGAAGGTTGATCTTGTACTCGACGGTGAGCACCTCGGTGCCCTCGGGAAACAGTGTGTGGGCCGCGTACCCGCCGGCGCTGTCCGCGATGGCGCTGGTGGCGCCAGCGTGGAAGTAGCCGTGCTGCTGGGTGACTTCGGGCCTGCTGGGGAGCACGATGTGCACGCGACCGGGCCCGATGTGCGTAATGCGCGCACCGAGGTGACTCATCAGCCCCTGCCGGTCAAAGCTGTCCTGGATGCGCTTGTGCACCTCGGGGCTCACCTGTTCCTGCTGGGTGTGGTCTCGCACGTAACTCTCCTTCGCCGGACATCAGAGTCGGGGAACTGGTGCGGGGGCTGTGCATCAGACGGACAGGCGCTGACCAGAAGGCCCCCCCGATAGCGATCATCATGGCGCCAGAGACCCGTGTCACGACTCGCGCAGCCGAGGGACGGGTCTTCAGCACCGTGCGCGCCAAGAGGCCGACGGCGAGGTAGACGAGGGCACAGGACGTGACGTGGATCGTGCCAAGGAGGCCGGTCTGCACGACTACGGGCCAGCCCGACGCGGAATCGATGAACTGCGGGAACAGCGAGAAGTACAGCAGCAGCACCTTGGGATTTAGACCGCTGATGACGGTGCCCTTGAGTGCGATCCGCCCAGGCGAGGAGGCCAGGGCATCCTCGGACGCGGTCACAGCGGCGGGCTGCCGCAGGATTCCCCAGCCGAGCCATATCAAGTAGGCGGCCCGACGACGGTCAGGGCGGTGAGGACGGTCGGCGAATTCGCCACGATCACGACCAGACCGGCCACGGCTAGGGCGCGTATCGGGTCGTGATCAATGAGCATCGCAGCTTCCGGGGCGGGTGACCGTCTGAGGTACGGGGCCCGGCGATCTGGGGCTGCGCCGTGTAGGCGCGAGTGGCCAAAAGCGATGCCGCAGGCAGGCAGCGGCGGGGGCCGAGTGCCCCGGCTGCGTGCCCGCCGGGATGGCGTGTCAGACCATGGCGAGCCGTTCCACGAGCAGCTCCACCCTCGGCTCGGTGTCCTCCGGCGGCAGCCGTCCCGCTCGCGTCAGGGTGGCCAGCCCGTGCAGGGCCGCCCAGAACACCTCGGTGAACAGTCCCGGGTGGACGCCGTCCCCAGCGACCTCGCCCAGGCTCTCCAGCAGCGCGGCGAAGGCGTCCTTGAGAGGTTCCGGGGTGTCCTCGTCCGCGAACGCCAGGCCGCCGTCGAGCTGGAACATGGCGTCGTAGACCGCCGGGTTGCCTGCGGCGAAGTCAAGGTAGGCGTGGGCGAGGGCGGTGACCCTGGGGCGGGGGCCGTCTGCGGCGGAGGTCGCGGCCCGCAGCGCCGCGGCCATCTCGGCGGCGCCTTCGAGGGCGACGGCGCCGATGATCTCGCGCTTGCCACGGAAGTGGCTGTAGAGGACGGGCTGGCTGTATTCGATGCGCTCGGCGAGCCGGCGGGTGGTGACCGCGTCCCAGCCCTGCTGCTCGGCGAGTTCGCGGGCCGTGGCCACGATGAGGCGCTCGCGGCCCGCCCGTTCGCGCTCCTTGCGTTCCTGTACCGACATGATTCGATCCTAGCACCGCTAGACAATCGAGCGGCAGCAGCACTAGCGTTGCCTCATCACCTAGCGATGCTAGATTCCAGGAGGGGTCATCATGTTCAACGCACTCCAGGTCATCACCACCGTGGTCGTCGGCGTGATGGTGGGGGTGGAGTTCTCCGTCGCCTTCGTCATCAACCCGATCCTCAACGCACTCCCCGAGGACAGTGGCCAACTCGGCCGTGCCCACGGGGGCCGGATGCTCGGCGCCGTGATGCCGGTCTGGTACATCACCTCGCTCATCCTCGTCGCGGTCTGGGCCATCGCCAGATGGCACCACCACGGCACCGGCCTCGTCGCCACCTCCGCCGCGCTGCTGATCCTCAGCGTGATCATGTCGATCCTGCTGCTCGTCCCGATCAACAACCGGGGCAAGACGTGGACCCCTGACAACCGGCCCGCCGACTGGAAGCAGCAGATGAACCGCTGGGACCGCCTCCACTACGTCCGCGTCGCCGTCATCATCGCCGCCTTCGCCCTGCTGGTCGCCGCCCTCACCTGAGCCCGCGGGGCACGCCGGGTCTTGCCCTCCGCGATGCGCCGCTCGTAGTAGTTGCGGTAAGACGCGATCTACAACCAGCTCAGGCATGGATGAGGCCGCAGTCTGCGGCCAGGTGATCGCGTCGGGGACGCGGCTCGCCCGGCATGGCCGCTTTCAGTTTGGTGAGCCTCGCGGACGCGGTCGAGAAGGGCAGTGAGGGCCGATGGTTCGAAAGTGGCTGGCCGGCCACCGGTGAGCTCGTGGATGAGCGCGCCCAGCCCCGCCCCGCCAACGATGGGCCTGTCGGGGCGGGAGAAATTCATAGCGCACTCGGCAACCCCTCGGTCGCCGGCCGCTTTGGCCGCCATCCGCTTCAAGAGGTGACGTGTGCCGCGCTGTCTGTCGTCGCCGGGGCGGTGCGCGGGCGCGCTCAGTCGAAGCCGCTGATGTCCCACAACTGCACCGCGCCGTCGTTGTCGCCGCTACCCGTGGCCAGGGAGCGACCGTCGGGGCTGAACGCCACGCAGTCGGGGTTGGTGACGGCGCCGCTGTCGATCCGGCCGCGCCGGCGGTGACCGGACGCGTCCCACAGGCGCACGTGGTAGGTGTTCGCGGTCGCCACCGTGCGGCCGTCCGGGCTGAAGGCGATCCCGGAGACGATGTCGCTGTCCCGGAGTTCGGCGACCTGCCGTTGGCTGGCCACGTCCCACAGCCGCGTGGTGCGGTCCCAGGCGCCGACGGCCAGGGTGCGGCCGTCGGGACTGAACGCCACGCCGCTGACGTGGATGAAGGGCCCGAGCGGCCGGCCCAGTTGGCGGCGGCCGGCCACGTCCCACAGGCGTGCGGTGCCGTCGGATTCGCCCGTGGCCAGGGTGCGCCCGTCGGGGCTGAACGCCACGCTGTTGACCTTGCCGTAGTACTGGCGCTGCAACGGCCGGCCGAGCTGCCGGCGGGCGGAGACGTCCCACAGCTGCGTGGCGCCGTGATCGCCTCCGGCGGCCAGGGTGGTGCCGTCCGGGCTGAACGCCACGCCGGCGACCGGGTCGGAGCCGGCGGACAGGGGGCCGGCGAGCTGACGGCGGCCGGAGACGCTCCACAGGCGGACGGTGCCGTCGCTGCCGCCGGTGGCGAGCGTCCGGCCGTCGGGGCTGAACGCCACGCCGTTGACGGCGCCGGAGCCGTGGGACAAGGGGCGGCCGAGCTGACGGTGGCCGGACACGCTCCACAGCCGCGCGGTGCCGTCGCTGCTGCTCGTGGCCAGCGTCCGGCCGTCCGGGCTGTAGGCGACGTCGGTGATGAAGCCGGTGTGGCCGAAGAGGTTCACGGGCTGCTTCACCGGAGCCGTGGGCGCGGATTCGTGGTCCCCGGGCGATGGTTCGGGGCGGCCCGGGGAGGACGCCGGGGGCCGGGGGCGGGCGACGGTGCCGGGCGGTGCGGGGCGCAGGGTCCAGAGCACGACGGCGCTGAGCAGCGCGGCGAGTGCGGCGGGCAGGCCGGCGCGGAGGAGGCGCCGCCGGCGGGGACGGGCGGTCCTGCTCGGTGGTGCGGGCCGCCCGGCCGGAAGCGCTGCGGGAGTTGTGGCGGCAGATCCACGGTCCGGGGCGGACGGCTGCCGGGTGCGCGTCCCGGTCGTGGGGGCCCCGGTTCGCTCGTCGCCCGGTGCCGCCGCGGCCTCCTGGAGCAGCGTCGCCACGTCCTCGCGCCGCCGGGCGATCAGGGTGTGCACGGGCGGGGGCCACGGCCGCGCGGACGAAGCGGCCGGGTCCAGTTGTTCCAGGAGCTGGGCCGATGTCGGCCGCCGGACCGGGTCCTTGGCCAGGCAGGGCCGGACGAGGTCGCGCAGCCGCTCCGGGAGCATCCCGAGGTCCGGCTCGGTGTGCACCACGTTGTACAGCGTTTGCGGGGTCGAGGGCCCGGCGAAGGGCCCCCTGCCGGTACACGCCGCGAAGAGCACCGCGCCGAGGGAGAACACGTCGCTTCTCGGGGTGAGCCGCTGCCCCTCGATCTGCTCCGGGGACATGAATCCGACCGCACCGGCCAGCCAGCCGGTGTGCGTCAGGGCGCTGCCGCCGTCGCTCTCGGCCGCCCGCGCCACACCGAAGTCGGTCACCCGCAGCCCGTCGTCGGTGAGGAGGACATCGGCGGGCTTGAGGCCCCGGTGGACCAGACCGGCCCGGTGGACGGCGGTCAGCGCGGCGGCGAGCCCGGCAGCCAGCCGCAGCGCCGGCTCCTCGGGCAGTTCGCCGGTCACGTGCACCGCCTCGCGCAGTGACACCCCGGACACGAACTCCGAAGCCAGCCAGGGAAGTTCGGCGTCGGCGTCGGCGTCGAGCACCGCCGCGGTGTGCGGGCCGGACACCGCCCGCGCGGCGGACACCTCGCGACGGAACCGCGCGCGGAACCCCTCGTCCTCGACGAAGTGCGCGCGCACCTGCTTGAGTGCGGCCAGCTGCCCGTCCGGCGCAGCGGCCAGCAGCACCCGGCCCATGGCACCGCTGCCCAGCTCGGCGTACAGCCGGTACCGTCCGACCGTCTCCGGGTCGGACGGGCCCAACGGCCTCACCCCGCTCCCCCGGCGCGGCGCGGCACCCGGCGCCGCCCGCCGGCACCCCGCGGGCCGGCCCCGGCCGTCAGGGCAGTTTCCACAGGTTGACCTTCCCCACGAGAGCGGCGGCCAGGGTCCTGCCCTTGGGGCTGAACGTGACGAGCACGCTGCTGGAGTTGCCGAACGTGGTGAACCTGCCGAGCGTGGTGGCGATCTTGCGGGTGGCAACGTCCCACAGGACGAGCATGCCCGCCCCGGTGCCGCCCGCGAGGACCGTGCCGTCCGGGCTGAACGCCACGGAGTTCACGACGGCGGCGGCGCCTTCCGGCCGCTCGTCGGTGTAGGTGAGGGTGGCGATCTCCTTGTGGTCGGCGATGTCCCAGAGGTGGACGGCGTAGGCGGCGGTGGCGCCGGCCAGGACCTTGCCGTCCGGGCTGAAGGCCACCGAGCCCACGCCGGAGGCGAACCCAGCGAGAGTGGCGATCTTCTCGTAGGTGGCGACGTCCCACAGCTCGACCAGACCGGCGACGGTGGAGGCGGCGAGGACCGTCCCGTCGGGGCTGAACGCGATCGAGTTCACCTCCTTGGTGGTGGTGGGCGCCTTGGCCACGACGCTGGTCAGGGTGCCGATTCTCGCGCGGGCCGCCACGCTCCAGACGGAGATCGTGCCGATGCCGTTGGCGCTGGCCAGGATCGCGCCCCGGGGGCTGAAGGCGACGGCGCTGACCGAGACGGTGTCGGGGTCGGTGAGGGTGGCCAGTCGCTTGCGGGTGGCGATGTCCCAGAGCGAGATCGTGCCGTCGCGGACGGCGTCCTTGCCGCGCATCTTGCTGTCGGCGCCGGCCAGGACCGCACCGTCCGGGCTGAACGCCACCGAGGTCACACCGAGGTGCGCCGGGCCGGTGAAGTCGGTGAGGGTGGCCTTGCGCTGCCGGGAGGCGACGTCCCACAGCGCGATCGTCCCGTCGTCGATGCCGAGGGCGAGCAGCGAGCCGCCGGGACTGAACGCCACGTCCATCACGCCTCGTTCGCGCAGCGTGGCGTACCGCTCCGGCGCCCGCCGGGGCCCTCCGCTCGCGGCGGCCTTCTCCGGCTCGTCCGCGGTGCCACCGGGTGACGAGCCGGAGTACAGGCCCAGCGGGACGGCCACGGCGCCGGCGGTGGCACCGAGACCGGCGAGCAGGAAGGCGCGGCGCCCGGGCCGCCACCGGCCGGACGGCGCCTTCGGCGCGACGGGGAGGGCGTCCGGTGGCACGGCGGGCGGAGCGGTGGTGCTGCGGGGCGGCCCTTCCCCGTCCTCCTGGTCGCCGTCCGCTCCGGTGGGGGTGCGCGCATCGGGCGCCGCACCGGTGTCCGGGGGTGCGCGGAAGGCAGCGTTGCGGGCGAAGGGGAACTGGTAGGCGTCGCGGACTCCGCCGTCGACCGGCTGGGGGAGGCCGGCCCGCAGCAGCCGGACCCGCGCCTCGACGAAGATCTGCTGGGGGGTCAGTTCCGCCGGTTTGCCGGGGATACCGGTCCGCACCACGTCGACGAAGGTGTGCGTGAAGTGGGTCAGCCGTCCGCCGATGGGGGCCTTGGCCTTCTGGTAGCGGGTGCTGGCGCCCATGAAGTAGAGGCCGTCCACCGGGTAGCCGTCGGTCAGGTCGGCGGGTCCGGACTGGAAGAGGAAGTCGGCGTCCATGCCCATTTCGGCGTGGCAGCAGTCCAGGACCATCAGCTTGGTCGCGGCGGGCGAGCCGCGCAGGACCTCCATCAGGCGAGGGTGCAGCAGCGCCGAGTCGGCCAGTACCTCCGGGTCGCGGACGGTGCCGGTCAGGGCGAGCGCCAGCTGCCCGTCCCGGGTGCGCATGCCGTGGCCCACGTAGTAGACCAGCAGGAGATCGGTCACATCCCGGACCTGCGCGACCAGCTCCATGACCGCGTCCCGCGGGCTGTCCACGTCCTCGATCATGGTGATGCGCTCGCGCGGCCACCCGCAGGCGTCGCCGGTGAGCATGTCCACCATGGCGCTGATGCAGGTGTCGGCGGGCAGCGGCCTGATGCCCGGGTCGCGGTAGTAGGAGGTGCCGATCAGGATCGCCCGCGAGCGGGAGCGATCACCGTTCATCGTCGAAGAGCTGCTCGATCAGGGGCAGGATCTCGTCGACGGTGTCGGCGGTGACCTCCAGGCGGTCCTGGCCGCGGCGGAACTTCAGGGTGATCTGCGGTACGCGGGATTCGACGAGCGACTTGACGATCTGCAGCAGGATGGTGATCGCCCCGCCGGAGCAGGCGACGGTGATGAATTCCAGCGCCGAGCCCTGCTCGCCCGGGGTCGCCGGTGCGGACGCGGCCTGCGCGCGCAGCCCCGGTACGCCCCGCAGCTCGTTGTAGACCGCGTCGAGGTCGTCCGGATGGCCGGCCCTGATCTCGACCGCGCCGCTGTTCTCTCCCGTCACCGTGCCCCCGCTTTCCCCGCTGCCTGCCGTCCTGCCCGCGAGTATTCCAGGGACGGTCCCCTCGCGAGGAGAGATCGGGAACCTCGTCGCCGACTGGGCTCCCCCTGTACCCAGGGCCCGGAGCCGAGCCCGTACGCGAGCCGGCTCGGATTGAGAACGTCCTGACGGGGGTGCGGCAGTTTCTGCTGCATGGCATCACGACGAAGGCGGTGCCCTCGGCCGTGATGGCTCAGCTGTATGAGGTGGCGGAGTCCTGGGACCTGCCGGGAGCAGGCGCGCGGCGAGGACCTGACCAGTTACCGCCTGCGGCCGCGGCACTGGGTGAAGGTGCCGCGCAAGAAGGGCGAGCGGGCCACGGACAGGGAGATCGTGAAGCTGTTCCTCGCGTGCCGCAACGCGAAGTAGTCGACTTGGAGCTCAAGCTTCCGGACCGCGACGACGACCTTGCCGCAGCCCGCGCAGCCAACCGCGAGCTCATGGCCCAACTCAACCGTGACCCGGCTCGACGAGAGAAGTGAAAAGAGCAGGTCAGGGAGAACCACCCCAGGGTCAGCGCCACTATGCTTGAGGGCCCTGAAACGCCCTTCGAGTCTTCTGGCAACGCCTGGTGGGTTTCCCCAACTCAGCACGCTCGTCACCGAGGGTGACCCACCCGTCCGGGATCCAGATGGCGACGTGTCCCTCGGTGAAAGGATCGAGACCGGGAGGCTCCAGCACGAACACGGCCTCTGCGACCTCCCGGCAGGGCACCGAGAGGACAGCTGCGCCGCACTTCCGCTCTTTCACAGGGGAGGCACAACCGGTCGAGGCGCGCCACAACAACCCTGTGTTCACAGCGCACTTGACCCCGAACCGGCCGGGTGCCTCCATAACAACAGAGCCTATGGCGTGGCCAAGGCGCCGCTCGTCCACGCGGCGCGCAGCGCCTTCTTGTCCACCTTGCCGACCTTGGTCGTCGGCAGCTGGTCAAGCAGCACCGTCTTCCGGGGCGTGTACAGCTCTCCCAGCTCGGCGGTCACCGCCGCGCCGACCGCCTCCGGGTCGATCTCGACACCCTCGGCCGTGGCAAGGAAGATCTGTACCGCCTCCCCGTACTCCTCGTCCGGCACGCCCAGCGCCGCCGCGTTGCGCACACCGGGCAGCGTGAGCAGGAAGTCCTCCAGGACTCTGGAGTAGACGTTGTCGCTGGTGCTGCCGGTGACGATGATGTCCTTGGCCCGGTCGACGAGATAGAGGTAGCCCTCGGCGTCGAGGTAGCCCAGGTCGCCGGTGCGCAGCCAGCCGTCCTGCAGTGCCGCCGCGGTGCGCTCCGGGTCCTCGTAGTAGCCGAGCATCACCGAGTTGCCCCGGACACACACCTCGCCGACCTGCCGGACGGGCAACGCCGCAGTGCTGTCCTCGGCACGGATCTCGATCTCGGTGTCGGATATCGCGCGACCGCAGCTGCGCCAGAGCTCGGGGCGCAGGGCACACTCCGAAGCGAGCTCCTCCGCGCCGAACGCGGCGATGCCGAGCGCCTCCGACTGCCCGTAGCCCTGGCCGAGCACCGGCCCGAAGACCTCGACCGCCTGCTGCAGCCGGCTGGGCGACGTGGCCGCGCCGCCCACGACGATCCGCCGCAGCGCGGGCAGGACGCCCGGCTTGCACTCCGGATGGTCGAGCACCGCGTACATCATGGGCGGCACGAACATGGTGGCGGTGATCCGCTCCTCGCGCAGCACCGTCAGCGCCGCGCCCGCTTCGAACTCGGGCAGCACGACCAGGGCGGACCCCGTCACCAGGGCCTGGATCGAGGTGAGATGGCCGCTGCCGTGCGTGAGCAGCGTGGCGGCGAGCACCCTGTCCGTGCTCGGGTCCATGGTCGGGAAGAACGCGGGCCCGGAGTCCTCCGCGGCGTCCGTCACCAGGTCGACCAGCGTGTCGTAGAGCCGGTGGGTGTGCGCGGCAAGCTTGGGGCGGCCCAGGGTTCCGCCGGTGTAGAGGACGGTGACGGCCTCGTCCGCTCCCGGGGCGGGCACACCGTCGGGGCGCGCGTCCGGGCACTCGGCCGCCAGGGCCAGCAGGTCCGCGCACCGCTGCTCACAAGGGCCGAGGCTGAGCAGTGCGGGGGCGTGGACGCTGCGGCCGGCCGCATCGGCGGCCCGTTCCGCGAAGAGCGGGTCGGTGACCACGGCGCGCGCCCGGGACTGCTCAACGAGCGCGGCGAGCTCGCCGGGCCCCGGCTCGGGCGGCAAGAAGACGACGCGGCAGCCGATGAGATGGACGGCGAGCTGAACGAGGACCGAGTCGACACAGTTGGCCAGAAAAAGCCCCACCCCGTCGCCGGGCCCGAGCCCCTGCCCCCGCAGCGCATGCCCCAGCCTGAACAGCTGCCGCCGGGCTTCCCCTCTGGTCAGCCGCTGCTTCCCCTGGACGAGCGCCTCGGCGTCCTCGTCCTTGTTCCAGTGCTCCAGAATGCGGTCCACGTACGTCCGCGGCTCGGATATTTCCTGTGCGTTAACGATCACCAACACATGCAAACATGCCGCTCAGCGGCCTTGACCTCACGGGGGCCACCTTCGGCCATCGCCCGGCGGAGTATCATCCCCGCGATGCAAATTCGGTATTCGCAGGTCAGTTGAGCGTCTGAGAGAGCGCACCGGACGCCCGTCATCATGGCGGGGTATCGCTCCCCGTGGTGTGGTCCCAGCAGGCCCTTGCACGGAGAGCCCCGGACCGACAGCAAGGTTGGCCCGACGCACCGCGTGAACCACAGGCCGCTGCCCTGCGGGGGTGTGAAGCTCGCCCATGAATAGCATCTCCACAGACGGCCTGCCTGGCCCTGCAGGGCGCACAGGCAAGCTTGACCTCAAATCGAGAAAGCCCGACCGCGCAGACGACGGCCGCCACGGGCCCCGGCTGGTGACCTCACACCCTGCGCTTCAGTATTGGCGGAGAGGACTTATTCCGACCGCGCGCTATTTCGGTTGGCATCCTTGCCTAGAACGGGTGGAGAGCATGGCGGCAGGTGACGCCTCGCCAGGAGGCATGAGCTTCCGCCTCCGGCCGGAACGGTGGGGCGAAGACTGTTCTGGCTGCCGTGCAGCTTGGGCCGGAGAAGGCTTTCAGCCGATCGTGACTCAAAGGTCCCCGTTTGCGGCACCCTGCGAACGATTAGGCCGTGCCCGGATGCGAAAGTGTCGTGTCGATCAAGGAGAAGGCCGTGGGGCCTGTGCTGACAAGGGGGCAGGCATGGCTGAGCCACGTGGACATCACAACCTGTGGGGAGGGCAAGGGAGTCACCTGACGGATGACACCATCCCGCTGCGTGCAGCCTCAGAGGTTGCTGCCGAAGCATCGCCTCACAGCGGGCACGACGTCACGGAGCAATCTCAGCGCTCTCACTCCGTAGGCAGCGAGGCTGGTGCCGGCAACCAGGGCGATCAGTTGCCGCCCACGGTTCCCGCGACGGGTGGCGTTTCCAGCCTGGCGAAGTCCAGCGCCTTGATGGCGGCGGGCACCATCGTGTCCAGGCTCACCGGTTTTCTGCGCACGCTCGTCATGGCGACCGCGATCGGTGTCGGTACGCTCAACGACTCCTACCAGGTCGCCAATGTCCTCCCAACGATGATCTACATCCTGGTCGGGGGCGGTGCGCTCAACGCGGTGTTTGTGCCCCAACTCGTACGCGCCATGAAGAACGACGATGACGGTGGCGAGGCGTACGCCAACCGGCTGCTCACCCTGGTGACGGTGGCCCTTGCCGGCACCACCGCGATCGGCGTCCTGGCCGCTCCGCTGCTGGTTCACATGATGTCGCCGGATATCGCCTCCGACCCACGGCGTATGGCCATCACCGTGGCCTTCGCCCGGTACTGCCTGCCCACCATGTTCTTCATGGGAGTGCATGTCGTGCTCGGGCAGGTGCTCAACGCCCGCGGCCGCTTCGGCGCGATGATGTGGACCCCTGTCCTCAACAACATCGTGATCATCGCAACCTTCGGAGTGTTCATCTGGGCCTTTGGTGGCTTCACCGACTCCGGCATCAGCCCTGCAACCATCACCCCTGAAGGAGTCCAGCTCCTCGGCATCGGCACCTTGCTCGGGCTGGTAGTTCAGGCGCTGGCTATGCTCCCGTACGTACGCGACGCCGGCGTCACCCTCCGTCCGCGCTTCGACTTCCGGGGCCACGGCCTGGGCAAGGCAATGGGCCTGGCTAAGTGGACGCTCCTGTTCGTGCTCGCCAACCAGATCGGCATGGTCGTCGTCACGCAGCTCGCCACCAAAGCGGGTGCCGCAGCCGAACGGACCGGACACACCGGTTCCGGCATCACTGCCTACAACTTCGCTTACCAGATGTGGCAGATGCCGCAGGCGATCATCACCGTCTCGGTCATGACCGCAGTGCTTCCGCGGATCTCCCGCGCGGTCCAGGACGGTGAAATCGCAGCCGTTCGCGACGACCTCTCCTACGGCCTGCGGACCTCGGCCGTGGCCATCGTCCCCTGCGCTTTCGCCTTCTTGGCCCTGGGCGTACCGATGGCCGCTCTGCTCTACGCAGGCTCCGGCACTGAGGGCGCTCAGGGCATCGGCTACGTCCTCATGGCCTTCGGCTTGGGCCTCATTCCCTACTCGGCGCAGTACGTCATCCTGCGCGGCTTCTACGCCTACGAGGACACCCGCACACCCTTCTACAACACCCTCGTCGTCGCCCTGGTGAATGCTTCTGCCTCCGGGCTGTGCTTCGTTCTTCTTCCACCACGCTGGGCCGTCGCCGGTATGGCCGCCTCCTACGGGCTGGCCGTCACCATCGGCAGCGCAGTCGCCTGGCGCCGCCTGCGCAGACAACTGGGCGGCGATCTGGACGGCGCACGCATCCTGCGCACCTACGCGCGGCTGACGAGCGCGGCCGCCCCGGCCGCGCTGGCCGCCGGAGGCGTGGCCTGGGCGCTGCTCAAAGGTTTGGGCACAAATGCCCTGGGGTCACTCGCTGCCCTGCTTGTCGGCGTAGCCGTCCTGCTCAGCGTGTTCGTGGCCCTCGCCCGTCTTCTGAGGATCCACGAGTTCGGTGCCATGTTGGCCATGGTTCGTGGGCGCCTCGGACGCTGAAAGGTATCGGCGTCTGCGCCCAGCTGCAGCCTCAGAGCCCTCGGAGCGTGCTGCGAGGTATTCGACCCAAGAGGTCTTTGCGTAGTTCGCCCAGCGAACGGCGGTATTGGTGTGCAGGCCCAGGAGATCGGCGAGGACCTGGGCGGGGAGGTCCTGTGCCTGCGCGGCCAGGGCTGCGTTGCCGGCGGGGCGGGGCCTGATGCCGAGGGTTCGCAGCTCTGCGGCGAGGGTCTCGGCGCCGGTCGGCTGGCCGGGGGCCAAGCCGGGGAAGAGCCAGGCTGTGCCGCGGTGGGCCTGGACGAGTTGTGCGCGGGTGTGCGGGGTGCCGGCCAGTTGCTGAAGAAGGTCAGCGATCGCCGGCGGCAGCAGGGCGTGGTGCCTGCCGATGAGCAGGTGGGTGTTCTTTCCGTGCCGGGTGAGGTGATCGGCGGTCAACCGGCAGATCCGGGTTAGGGGGAGACCGAAGAGCAGGAGCAAGGAGCCAGCGGCGCGGGCGTCCAGGGGCATGTCGGGGTCGGTCAAGCAGCGGTCGAGTAGGCGCCACCGTTCGTCCTCGCCCAGAACGAGTTCGGGTTCGGAGCGGGGCCGGACGAGGTGCGGGAGTTCCTGTACGAGAATGGATTCCGCGAGCATCGTCTGTGCGTCCTGGAGTTCGCCGGCAGACACCCGCACGTCAAGATCGGGTACAGCTCCGATCCGTGAGGCCGGCTCGCCCAGCACGTTGGGGAGGCGAACCGCTGGTATCACACATTGATCCAGGCCCACGTCTCCGAGCCCCTGGGTGACAAGGCCAGCGGCAAGCGAGCCGAGGCCGAGGCGCACAGCTTCATGCGCAGGCTCTACCGCACCGCGCCGAGTTCTCGTGAGAAGTTCACGGACGCAGACTTTGAGGTCAGAAAGATCTGTGCAGGTTGCGCTGTGCTCCTGACAAATTCCACCTGACGGGGTCGCCGGGCCACGAGGTGCGTGTCCCAGGCGAGGGGCCGCTCGGCGGCCAGGGTTCCTGCGGAGTCGACGGGGCGCGATGCGGCAAGAAAGCACCGGGCCGCAAACGCGGCCTGGCCGTTGACGTGCTGGGCCTGATGATCGCGATGGTGGTGCTCGGCGGTACGGCCTCGGCAGCCAAGCCCTGAAGCACCAGGAGAGCCCGGCGACGGAGCACCGACGGTATCGCCGGCCGCCTCTAGTCGTCCCGCAGCGTAGGTCACTAGGTCACCAGGTCACGCTGGATTCGTCTTCGAGGCCGGCCACTACCGCACTATCCCGGGCTGCGCGGCGGTAGCCACTGTGTGATCCGATTGAACAAATCCGTCAGTGGCTCGCCGATCTCCTGACCGAACTCAGTGAGCCCGTAGGTGACTTGGGGCGGCGTCGTCGGCTCGACCTCCCGCCAGACCAGGCCGTCCTTGACCAGTGCGCGCAGAGTCTGAGCGAGCATCTTCTCGCTGATGCCTTGGATGCTGTCGCGCAGCTCGTAGAACCGAAGGTCGTTGCTCCGCAGGGAGATCAGTACCCAGATGCCCCACCTGCTGGTCACGTGGTCGACCACGTCCCGCGCGGGGCAGTCGGTGTGAAACACCTCATACCGCTGACCCACCTCGACCTGCGTCAGCTGCGCGCCTTCCTTCATGTCCGGAGCTTACCTCTAGGTATGTTCTTACGAAAAGTAAGTCTTGCTCCTAACGTCAACTGCCGTAGTGCACAACGGACTAGGAGCTGAACATGATCGTGGTGACCGGGGCTACCGGGAACGTGGGCCGGCCTTTGACGCGGGCCCTGATCGAGGCGGGCGAGCAGGTGACAGCGGTGTCGCGGCACGCGGCGGCGGTGCCGGACGGCGTCCGGCACGCGGCCGCCGACTTGGCCGAGCCGGCGGGCCTCACGCCCGCGTTGGACGGGGCGAAGGCGCTGTTCCTCCTGCTGTCCGGCGACCTGCACGCCCCCGGAGCCAGGCCGGCCGACATCATCGGCCTGGCCAAGGACAGTGGGGTCCGTCGGATCGTCCTGCTGTCTTCGCAGGGTGTGGCGACCAGGCCGCTCGGCCCGTCGCGGGTCGCGATGCGCGCGCTGGAGGACGCGTTGCGGGAGTCCGGCCTGGAGTGGGCCGTCCTGCGGCCGGGCGGCTTCGCCTCCAACGCCTTGGCCTGGGCGGAGTCCGTCCGCACGCAAAGGGCGGTCGCGGCACCCTTCGGCGACGTCGGGGTGCCGGTCATCGACCCGGCGGACATCGCCGAGGTCGCGGCGGCCTGCCTGGTGGACGACCGGCACACCGGCGGGGTGTACGAGCTGACCGGGCCCGAGGTGATCACGCCGCGTCAGCAGGCGGAGGCCATCGCCGCCGAGCTCGGCTCGCCGGTGCGGTTCCACGAACTCACCCGCGACGAGGCCAAAGCCGCGATGACCCAGTTCGTGCCGGCGGAACTCGCCGACGACACCCTGGACATCATCGCCGCCCCGAACCCGGCCGAACTGCGGATCAGCCCGGACGTGGAACGAGTCCTCGGCCGCGCCCCGCGCCCGTTCAACGGCTGGGTCGCCCGCAACATCGCCGCTTTCCGCTGAGGCACAACTCAACTGAAGTGCCCGGGCAGCCTCGTGCGGCTGGGGCTACAGCTATCGTCGCACGGGGCGCCCACCTCTCTGTGCCGCCGTCGTCGGCGCTCGAGGTGCCGGGCCGCGCAGGCCCTCAGGCCAGGCCCTACAGAACAGACTGCTGCGGGGCCGGCCACGCAGCGCCGCACACCGCCGTCGACCACACCGAGACCACGTCTGCGGCTCGCACGGCTACGCCTGCCAACCACGGCTGTTGTCCGCCAACTTCGGTCCATCGGTATGCGGCACCGTGGCCGAGCCGCTCCTGCTGAGCGCAGCTGGGACGGCGATCCATCACCTGCGGTGGGCTCACGAACCGCATCCGGACTCGACCGGTCCGGATTGCCGGGTGGCCGTGGTCGGTAACCGCCGGCACGCCCAGGTCCTGCACGACGCCCTGTTCTTCGGCCTTTTGGCGCGGCAGGGCAGGCGAGAGGCGCCGGTCGGAAGCGGCGAGCCGGAGGACAACCCGGCCCCGTCGAACACCGCACAGCGCGGCCGCTCAGTCACACGCGAAAACCCCCGCCGGATCAGGCCGACGGAGGTTCCTCACCTCTCAACTGCCCCTATGACGGGGGTCATGACTGCGTGGTCCTGACCAGGTGGAACACCTCGCGGGCGGCGTAGCGTTTGAGGCATCGGACGATTTCGCGTCGGGTCTTGCCCTCCTTGGTGCGGCGTTCGTAGTAGTCCTGGGTACGTGGGTCGAAGCGCAGGCGGGTCTGCACGATCCGGTGGAGGGCGGCGTTGGCCTGCCGGTCGCCGCCACGGTTGAGGCGACGGTACTGCCGACTGTCCGAGGAGCGTTCCACGGGGCTGACCCCGCACAGCGCGGCGAAGGACGCCTCACTGCGCAGACGTTCCGGGTCGTCCCCCACCGTGATCAGCAAAGTGACGGCCGTGTCCGGGCCGATGCCCACCGAGGCGAGCAGCTGCGGCGCGTGGCGTTCCACGAGCAGGACCAGGCGGCGTTCCAGCTCCTGGATCTGCTCGGTGAGCTGCCCGATTCGGTGGGCCAGCAGGCACAGGGTGTTGCGGGTGGCCGGCAGCACCGCCTCTTCGTCGCCCTCCTCGTTCCAGCAGCATCATCGCCCGGCGATAGCGCACCGAGCTGGTGCCCCGGCCCACGATCTGCTGCAGCCTCTGCCCTTCCTGATCGGTGAGTCTGCGCACCCGCACAGGCTCGGCCACCACATCCCCCAGGAGGCGAAACGGATGTCACCGCCCATCCAACCGCCAACCCGGCGAGCCATGTGGTCACAGCACTAGCCGGGCGGGAGCAATCGTCGATAACTGTGGATCAGCAGGGTCGGGAGAGTTCCTACGTATGGCCTCCCGCGCCTCAAGGCTGTGCTGTCAGAGTGGCCGTTTGGCAGCCGATGTGTGCCGTTGTTGCCGTCATCACCGTCGCTGGGGCACCCTCCGAGCGCAGCTCGCGAGCGCGGAGTCGGGTTGTTCTGGCGCCCTTCCCGCGCCGTGGTCTGCCGATCACCGTGCCGATGCTGGAGCCGCCCTCACGGCCGGAGCCCCGCCTCTGGAATCCACGCGTGCCGCCAACCCCCTCGACTGGTCGGCCGGCTCGTCCAGTTGGGCCACGGTGTGTTCCTCCCGTCCCAGCAGACCAGGTGACGTGGGTTTCGGAGTCGGTGAGATCAGCCCGGGAGGGGGATGAACAGCAGGATGCCGTGGGCGGTGGCGGCGTGGTAGCAGGAGCTGCCGGGGAAGGTGGCGGTGTAGAAGGGGGTGGCGACGGCGAAGACGGGGACGATGGCGTTGTGAATGGTGGCGGTGCCGTTGGCGTCGGTGACGGCGGTGCCGAGGTTGACCGGGCCGAAGAGCGTGGTGGCGGTGAAGGTCACCGGCTGACCGGCCACCGGCATCCCCGAGGTGGTCGTCAGGGTGGCGCTGAGGGTGGGGATGTAGAACTCGGGCAGCGGGGTCAGCCGGAGCCGAATCGTGCCTGGCTGCCCGGTCAGCTTTGTGGGAGTGGCGTTCACCGTGACGGGGGTGCTGGTGGAGGAGCCGGTGAAGCAGCTGTCACCGCCGTAGGCGGCGGTGAGGGTGCCGGTGGTCAGGGCCGTGGTGGTGAAGCAGGCCTGCCCCGAGGCGTTGACGGGGACCACCTGGGTTTGGCCGTTGGGGAGGGTGAACGTGACCGTGCCGGTCGGCACTGTGGTGGTGGCTGTGGTCGGGGTGATGGTGGCGCATACCGTCACGTTCTGACCGCAGGTGGAGGGGTTCGGCGTCACCGACAGCGTCGGCGTTGTGGGGTTGGGGCTCACGGTGACGGGGGTGGGGTTGCCGTTCACGGTCGCGGTGAACGTACCGGCGGTGTAGGTGTGGGTGGTCTGCCCGCTGCCGGTGACGTTCAGGGGGACGGTGACCGTGGGGCTGCTGTCCCCGAAGTTCACCACCGCTGTCCCGTTCGGAGTCCCCCCGGAAATGCTGAACGTCACCGGTTGCCCGCACACCGGCGCCGCAGGCGAGGTAGTCACCGTCAACGGGGAGATCTCCGTCACGTTGGCCGAATTGGCGTTGGTGACGTAGACGTTGCTGTTCGGCGCCGCCGCCACCGAGAACGGGAACGCGCCGACGGGGACGGTGGCCAGGACCGTGTTCGTGGCGCTGCTGATCACCGTCACATTGTTGGAACTGCTGTTGCCGACGTAGACGTTGCCGGTCGGCGCCACCGCCACCCCGAACGGGCCCCCGCCGGTGGGGACGGTGGCCAGGACCGTGTTCGTGGCGCTGTCGATCACCGTCACGTTGTTCGAAACGGTGTTGGTGACGTAGACGTTGCCGTTGGGCGCCACCGCAATCACTCCCGGGACCGTGCCGGCGGGGACGGTGGCCAGGACGGTGTTCGTGGCGCTGTCGATGACCGTCACGTTGTTCGAGGTCTGGTTGGCGATGTAGACGTTGCCGTTCTGCGCCACCGCCGCCGCGCCCGGGAAACCACCGGTGGGGAGGGTGGTCAGGACGGTGTTCGTGGCGCTGCTGATCACCGTCACGGTGTTCGCGTTCCGGTTGGCGACGTAGACGTTGCCGTTCGCCGCCACCGCCACCGCGTCGGGGACCGCGCCGACGGGGACGGTGGCCAGGACCGTGTTCGTGGCGCTGCTGATCACCGTCGCGTTGTTCGAAGTGCTGTTGGCGACGTAGACGTTGCCGTTCGGCGCCACCGCCAGTGCGAACGGGCCCCCGCCGACGGGGACGGTGGCCAGGACGGTGTTCGTGGCGCTGCTGATCACCGTCACGTTGTTCGAGCTCTGGTTGGTGACGTAGACGTTGCCGTTCGGCGCCACCGCAATCATGGCCGGGCCTGAGCCGGCGGGGACCGTGGCCAGGACGGTGTTCGTGGCACTGTCGATCACCGTCACGTTGTTCGAATTGGCGTTGCCGACGTAGACGTTGCCGTTCGGCGCCACGGCCACCGCCAGCGGGCTCGTGCCCGCCGGGATCGTCACCGTGGAGAACGCCGCACTGAACGGCGCGGCCACAAGCCCCCGTACAGCGGCCACCCCAGATCCACCGGCCGGTACAACCGACCGAACCCCGGCCACCGCCGGAGCTCCCAACCAACCCGTAGTCGACTTCATGACAAACCTCTCTCAGCTGAGAGGGCCGCCCAAGAACTCCCACCGGGGCCCGCGTCGTACAGCGCCGGAATACGCGAACCGGATCACCGCTTGCACACCGGGACAGAGAGAGGACACACCGACACGTACCACGCACCGGCGCACCGGCGCACCGCAGGGTTGCCCATCTCTCCCCGGAGAGATGGGCAACCCACCGGAAAACGGTCACCACCATTAACCCGAAATGGCCAATAAGACGCCACCGTATTGACTCGACTATCACCCGGACGGACCAACACACAGCCCCACCCGGGCACGTCGTTGGAGAGGACGAACTGGCGCGCAATGTGGCCCGGAACGTGGAGCTGGGCAGGGGGACGAGGTGAGGCGCGTTGACCGCCCGCCCGCCACCACTGTCGGGCGGACTCGACGAGCTTGAAGACCATGGCCAGGGCTGCGGTGCCACGGGCCCGCCGCCGGACGGTGGAGAAGGTCGACTCGATCGGATTCGTGGTCCGCAAGGGGATCCAGTGCTCGGCCGGGAAGTCGAAGACTCCCCAGCGGGAAGGTGCGCCTCCTTCCGGCAGGAGTGATCCACAGGCGTCGACCTTCGCTCCGCTGGTACCAAGCGCCGCGCCTCATGGGCCGACAAGTCCCTGACCGCGACTCCCGCCGAGGCGGGAGCATGGAGCGGGCCGCCGGCACCCGGCTCCGCCCACTCCGCGTAACCGGCCGAGCGTCCCGCCGATCGATTTGCCCACGCGACATCCGGCCCGTCGGCCTGGAACGCTCGGCACAGATGACGGCTGTCTTGCCGGGTGCTGGGATCCAAATGAGGTCGGCCGGTGTCGGGAGAAGACGGCCCACAGGGGCCGTCCCCGAACGCAGGAACCCCCGCCGGCAAGCCGACGGGGGTTCCTCACCTCTCACGCGGTATCACACACGTCTCACCAACAGCATTGACGCTCCTGGACCACAAGGCCCTGACCTGCGCCTGCGCCCCTGACCTGGACCACCTGGACCGCACGAGACGCGATCTACAACCTGTGCCAGGTGGGACCGTATGAGTCAGAGCGGGTGGCCACCGCTCTGCGGCCATGGTCGGCGGATTGCTGCCCTGCGCCAGCAGCGTGAGAGCTTCAGCTTGCAGGGTTGTGTTGGCCGGTGCCTTTCTCTGACCGGGAGCTCGAGCGGTTTCCGCAGGGGCCGACCGCTGCACGCTGTCGGGCGGCCGCCCTGGGCCAGAGTCTCGCCTATCGGGGCCGAGCATCCTTCAAGGAAACGAGGCAAAAACCCGTCCAAGCCAAGCCGCAGTTCCACGGCCCGCATCAATCAAGATCCGGACCATCCCCGGGCCAACGACTCCTACGAGCCATCCATGGCTGGTATGTGCGCAGGTCAGCGATGCGGTGCCGATCATGCCGGATTGCCCGTCGCAGTGCACGCGTACGGCACCGCAGGCATCGAGGCGGCTGTGGACGCCCGCGTGAACACCATCGGGCACTGCACCTGGATGGCCGAAAGCGGCGGCGGGTTCGACCTCCGGGAAAACCTCGTAGCCAAGATCAAGGCCGAAGGAATCTACGTGGGCACGGCCACCAGCCCCAACCGGCGCGGGCTCGCCGAAAAGGTCGGCGAAGAGAAGCCGAGGAACTGTCCACTTCCATGCGCTGGATGGCACAGCTCGAAGTGCCAATGCTCGCGGGTACGGACGCCGGTGTACCGCGGGCCATGTTCGACAAGCTGGTCAACACCCTGGAGTTCTACCAGTACCTGGGTATCTCCAACGAGAAGACCATCGACATGGCCACTACCGACGCGGCTCGCGCACTGGGCATCGCATCCGAGACGGGTCGACTGGCGGCGGGGTACCGAGCCGACATCCTCGCAGTGGATGGCAACCCACTCGAAGACCTTGACGCTCTGCGCATCGTGCGACTCGTCATGGCATCAGGTCGTCACGAATAGGTGCGAGACCACCGCATCGTCTGGTGCCGCGTCGCTTCGGCTGTCGAGAATGCTCGAGTTCCTCGACGCGCGTTGGCCAGGCCCAGGGCGGAGAGCTCGCTCACCCGAACTTCCCGCAGATCCTGTGTCAGGACGAGATCACCTGCGCGAGACCGTCGCCGTCCAACGCCGCCTGCACCGAACCAAGTTCGAGCAGCAGATTACCCTGAAGGAGTTCGGCTTCACCGCCTCCTCCAGCTCCCCGCAGCACAGATCCGCCCCTTCCGCTGGGCTCCACGCCAGCGGGTCCGTAGTACTCGCCTAGGCGGTGTCTTCAAACGCGCGTACGTGCTGAACGTGTCGAACATATTCCTTTGACTGAGGAAGGGCCGGGGCACGAGACTGTCGTCCTGGTCGGGATCAACGGCATACGTGGGACGGTGTGCGGTGGCTGGCTCGGACATGGCCCGTGACCTGCAAGTCAAGGAGACCTCGTCTGATCCGTCGCTGTGGACAGTGGACTTCCGGCTGTTCTTCACCGCCCGCACCACCTCTCTGCTGGGCGACGCGATGCTCCCCGTCGCGATCACGGCCGCCGTGATCCGGGCGGGATACGGGGTGAGTGGGGTGGGCTATGCGCTCGCCGCGCTCGTAGCGCCGTTCGCAGCACTGATTATCTTTGGCGGGGTGATGTCCGACCGCTTCGGCGCCCGGCGGCTGATGGTTGTCTCGGACACGGCTCGGCTGTGCTCTCAGGTGGTGCTCGCGCTGCTGTTCCTGCTGGGTACGCCACGGCTGTGGAAGATCCTGGTGCTGCTGGCCCTGGTCGGGGCGGGCAGCGCCCTCTTCCAGCCGGGAGTCGCCAGCATCACCCCACGCATAGCCCAGGACGTGCAGAAGGCCAACGGCACCCTCCGCATCTCAGAGTCCGTCACCGCCGTGATTGGTCCGTCGCTGGCCGGCCTGCTGCTGGCGGTCTCCTCACCGGCAACGGTGGTCGCCCTCGACGCCTTGACCTACGGGGTCAGCGGCGCCTGCCTACTCCTGCTCCGCTCGGTCCCCATGGGCCCGGCCGCGCGAGACGGTAATTCGTCGTTCCGGGCCGATCTCGTCGAGGGGTGGCGGGAGTTCCGGGCCAGGACCTGGCTGTGGAGCGTCATCGTCGTCTTCATGCTCTGGCAGCTGGCCGGCGCCGGCCCCACCATGACCCTCGGCAACAGCACACTCGTCACCAACTACGGAGCATCGACGTTCGGCTTGGTCATGTCGTCCCTCGGGGCGGGAAGTGTGCTGGGCGGGATCGTCGCGATCAGGCTCCGCCCGCGGCATCCGCTCCGGGCCGGCGCCCTCTCCATGATCCTTTGGGCCTTCATGCCGTTGGGGGTCGCTCTCGGCCTTCCCGCGCCACTCATCGCCGCGTGCTACGGGGTGAGCGGCGTGGGCATGGCGTTCTGGATCGTCATGTTCCACACGAGCGTGCAGACGCACATCCCGCAGGACGTCCTTGGCAGGGTGCACGCATACGACGCCGCCGGCTCGCTGGTGATGAAGCCAGTCGGGCAGGCCGTGGCAGGTCCGCTCGCGGTCGTCACGGGGACGGTGCCCCTGCTGTGCCTGTCCGCATCGACTGCGCTCGTCGCCTGCGCCCTGCTGCTGACAATCCCGGCCGTGCGCGGCCTGAAGCGCGTAGAGGGCTAAGGCCTGTCCCTAAACTACGGACGTGTGGGATCTGACGCGTCGAACGGGCTCAGAACGACGTGCTGGAGGCGCGGACACTGAGGCTTGCCAGTTGGCCGGAGTGCTCGCCATCCGCGCGGCCCGGGGCGAGGCCGGGCATACCCCGGGGCAGGACCTGCGCCTGACCGACCCGGAGGGCGCAGCCACTGCTCTCACCACTCTGGGCTGGCAATTCGCGGGCGACTTGCTGAGCGGTGATGACGAAAACTCCCATGGCCGTTACGGTGCCGAACCTGGCCGAGGAACTGCCGCTCAGCGGGACGGCGCGGTCGCGGGCTTCGGCCTGGATGACCCGCATGCTCGCCGCGACACCGCTCACGGACTCCTCCCCCGCGGCGCGGCTGACGGCACTGTTCCTGGCCGCCCACAGCTCGAACAATGATCGCGGCCTACCTACAGCTGGAGCTGGCCCGCGCGCAGCGTCGTCTCGCCATGGCCGAGCAACGGGAGCACGAGCAGCAGTTCACGCGTCAAGCTACCGCCCGCTCCGCGAAGCCGGCCTGGACGGTGCAGGTGACGCTGGGCGCCGAACCGCGCTGCTCGAAGGGTTGGGCAGCAATGCCCTGGGGTCGCTCGTGGCCCTGCTTGCCGGCGCAGCCATGCTGCTCGGCGTGTTCGTCGGCCTCGCCCGTCTTCTGAGGATCCACGAGTTCAGCGTCATGGTGGCCATGATTCGCGGACGCCTCGGACGCTGAAAGGCGTCGGCGCCTGAGTCCAGTTGCCGCCCCGTTACGAGCGCGCTGGGCGTCGCGCACGGATTCCTCCAGCGCGGCCATCAGGTCGACCGGCGGCTGCGGATCAATCGGGGGCGCCGCCTGTCCCCCAGCGGCGAGGGTGTCCACGAGGAGGTTCAGCGCCTGGGCGTAGTCGTCGTGCAGCTCGGTGATGTCTTCTTTCCCCTGCTCACACACCCGCCGGTGGCGAACCCGCCCTCCGGCGGCCTGGTGAATCTCCCGGAGCCGTACAGAACGCTCCTCGGTCGCCGAGCACAGGCGGACCGGCAGGACGACCTTCTCTGAACTTTGGAGGTGTTCCGCCCGCTTCGCCTGCCGCCTCAGTACTGTGACTTCGCATGACCGACACCGAGATCGAGATCACCGCATACCTGGTCCGCGACCTGCTGCAGGAGCAACATCCAGACCTTGCGGGGCTGGCCATCCGCGAGGTGGCGGGCGGCTGGGGCAACCAAATGTGGCGTCTCGGGGACGAGTTGGCCGTGCGCATGCAGCGGATGGACCCTACCCCCGAGCTCCAGCTCAAGGAGCGGCGGTGGCTACCCGTGCTGGCTCCGCGCCTGCCGCTCCCGGTGCCGACCCCGGTGCGGTTTGGCGAACCGTCCGAGCGCTTCCCCAAGCACTGGACCGTGATGACGTGGGTTCCTGGCGAGCCGCTGGACCACGGCTCGATCAGCCGCGGCGCCCACGCGGCCGACACGCTGGCGGGTTTCCTTCGGGCGCTCCATGTGGAGGCGCCCGCCGAGGCGCCGATCGCTACGGACCGCGGTGCCCATCCCAGGAACTGCGCGGACGGCTTCGAGGACTTCTTCCAGGCCGTTGCCCCCGACGACATCGCTGCCGACGTCCGGGCCGTCTGGGACGACGCCGTGGCGGCCGACGCGTGGGAGGGCCCGCCGGTGTGGGTGCACGGCGACCTGCATCCCGCGAACGTCGTCGTCTCGGACGGAACGCTCTCGGGCATCGTCGACTTCGGTGACATGTTCGCCGGCGATCCGGCGTGGGACCTCGCCGCCGCATGGGTGCTGCTACCCGCGGACACGGCCTCACGGTTCTTCGACATGTACGCGCATGCAGACGAGGCGGCGATCCGGCGCGCCCGCGGGCTGGCCGCTATGAAGAGCCTCTTCCTGATGCTCATGGGGCAGAACGGAGATCGGGGCCTTCCCGGCGGCAAGCCGAACTGGGGACCTGTAGGCCGGGCGGCGCTTGATCGTGTTCTGAAGGGTGTTTGACGCACGCTTCTTTGAGCTGGCGGAGCTTCTCCTCGGCGCCGGCCAGGCTGACCTGGAGACCTTCGACCTCGCCGAGCCGGCCTTCCGTCTCGGCTTCGGCGATTCGGGCGATCAAGTTGTCGCGGATCTCGGCAAGCCGTGCCCGTTGGGCGGGGTCAGGCCGGAGGAGCGAGCATCTGACGCAAGCGTGCTCATGAATGCATGGGGTCCCGAAGGCGCGTGCGCAGGTGCCGATGGACACCTGGCGTTTCTCGAAGTGCCCGAGGAAGGCGTCCCACTCCTCTTCAGTCGGGATCCGGTACTCCTCGCTGGGGCGGGCGGATCGACGGCGGCCGATGAACGCCCGGTGGGCCTCGATCGTTTCGGCGGGATAGACCGCTGATGGTGGAGCCGGGCATGGGAACCGCCGGAATGCCTCGGTCACGCCGAAGGCTCCTCTCAAGTTCGGCGCGCAAGACGTAGTCCAGATCTCTCCTACGGGAGCGCCGCGACCACAGTGCCTACCAGGCCCGACGATCCCGGCCGCCACCAGGCTGTTGAGGGACAAGAAGAAGGTGTTGGTGAGATTGCGGCGGGCGGAAGGGTGCGGCTCTTCCGGAGTGAGGCGGGACAGTTCGGAGCGGGGCGATGCACCGGGAATGCCGCGCGATGGTTCGTGGACGGTGCGGGCGGAGGGGCTTGCGCGGGCGCTGTCGCGCTCTTCTCAGCTCTCCAAGGCGATCAGTCCGTCCCTCGACCCGATGACGAGCAAGCTGTCCATGGTCAGGAGCGCATTGATCGGAGCACCGACAGGGAGCGCGTGCACAAGCCCGCCCGTCTCTGCCTCCCAGAGGCGAAGCACGCCATCGTGGCCGCCGGTCGCCAGGACCGGCCGGCCTTCGCGCGTGAGGTGCGAACAAGCCTGTCTGGTTGTGGTGGTGGGGCACCGGCGCCACTGCCGAGGAAGTCGACCGCTGCCGACCCGTCTTGTCCGACGAATCGGCAGACGATTAACCGGCGCGGGGCGCGGAAGACCTGTGAATGGTTCGCGCACGACGCCCCCTTGCTCCCGAATCCGCTCGACGCCCGTCCGCCCGGAGGGGAACAGAACTACCCGATCCTCGATGACGCCCCACGAGCGGACTCCAACAGGCCCGAGGGCGACGGGCGGAGCAGGCAGTACCGTCCCGCAAGAGAACCCGTCTCGGCCGCCGGTCGGCGAAATCTGATGTTCAAATGTCTGATGTTTGACTGTATGCTGTCTCCATGAAACCCATCAGTACACCGCGGAGGACGGCAAGCCTGTCCGCGCAGCTCGTGGACAGTCTCCGCTCGCACATTGAGGCAGGTGGATGGCCGGTGGGAACGCGCATCCCGCCGGAGCAGTCCCTCATCGAGGAGCTCGGGGTCGGGCGCAGCACGCTACGGGAGGCACTCGGTGCGCTCGTGCATCTGGGCCTGTTGGAAGCTCGCATCGGGGACGGCACCTACGTCCGCGCGTCGAGTGAACTCCAGTCGGTCATGGTGCGGCGAGCGAGTTCCGCGCAGCGGGACAACGTTCTCGAACTGCGCACCGTCCTCGAGGAGTACGCCTCAGGGGCCGCCGCCCTGCGTCGCAGCGAGGACCAACTGCACGAACTGCGAGAGCTGCTGGCCGACGCCGACGCTGCCTGCGCCGGTGAGGACATGTCCACAGCCGGCAGTGTCGACGCGTTGTTCCACCGGGCCGTCGTCCGGGCGAGCGGAAACGACCTCCTGATCGAGGTGTACGACTACCTCGGTACGGCTCTCACCTCCGCCCTGGGGGGGCTCCCCTGGGACGCCGCCGGCGCCGAGAAGCATGCCGGCCTGCACAGGCGACTCGTCAACGCGATCGAAGCCCAGGACGAGAGCGGCGCCCGCGACGCGGCGGCTGCGATCGTCCAGCTCACCCGCGACCACGAGGCCGATGCACCACGCGTGACGGAGGGACAGTGAGTCCGCAGTTGTCTTCGTTATCGGCTACCTCGTAGCGACGGCCGGCCCCTCCTCCTCGGCGTCCTGCACACGACACCACGAGCGGCTGGACACGTCCGCTCATGTTCCTGGTTGTCCCCCTCAGCCTTGCCATTGCAGGTGCCGGGCCGGCGCAGAGCGAAACCGCCAACTGCTTTGTCTCCCCCACAGATAAGCATGCACCACCAGGCCGGCGGCTACCGGCCCCATCGGCAGCCGATCGCCCACCAGCGACAGGCCGCACCGCCCGGCGGGGTCAGCGCTCCACTACGGCCCACAGGATCAGCTCGGCCTGGATTGCGGACGCGCCACAAGGTGGCGAGGTCATTGACGCTGACCTCGACGCGTCGCTCCACACCCTCGTTCGCCCGAGCCAGAGCCATGCGTCCGGCCCCGCCCCTTCAGGCTCTGTGCCGTCCCCACCCCCGCCTCCCCTCGCCCGAAAAGTGAAGATCCCTCCAGATGAACGGGCCTTCAAGGCCACAGAGGAGACCACCCATGACCGGCTTACAACCCCCAACTGACAAGTTCAGCGCACGTACCGCTCAGCGCAGCGCTCACCTGTATGCGACAGATCCGCAGTTCCGCGGCGCCGCACCCCTGGACGCCGTCACCGAGGCGATCCGGCGGCCGGGCCTACCACTCGCCGACCTCGTGGCCACGGTGATGGAAGGGTACGCGGACCGCCGCGCCCTCGGCGAGCGTGCCACGGAGCCGGTGACCGACCCGCATACGGGCCGCACCACGCTGCGCCTCCTGGAGCGGTTCGACACGATCACCTACGGCGAACTGTGGGAACGTGTGGGCGCGGTGGCCGCCGAGTGGCGACACCACCCCAACCATGCCGTGGGCCCGGGTGACTTCGTCACGGTTCTCGGTCCCACGAGCGCCGAGTTCACCATCGTGGACCTGGCCTGCGTCCGTTCCGGTGCGGTGAGCGTTCCGCTCCAGGCCGGGGCCTCGGCGGAGCACCTGGCTCCCATCGTCGCGCAGACCGGACCGCGCCTGCTCGCGGTGGATGTGACCCACCTCGAGGTCGCGCTCCAGGTCGCGGCAGATGCCCCATCGCTGCGCAGGATCGTCGTTCTCGGCCACCATCCAGAGGTCACTACTCATCACGAGAAGCTGGACTCCGCGCGCGGCCAACTCGCGGCGCAGGGCCGAGGCGTCACCCTGGACACGCTGGCGTCCCTCATCCAGCGAGGAAGGACTCTGCCGCCGGCTCCCCGGAGCCCCGAGGCATCAACAGCCGACGCGCTCAGCGCGCTGATCTACACCTCGGGAAGTACGGGCACCCCCAAGGGCGCCATGTACACCGAGCGTCTTGTCCGGCAGTTCTGGGTCGACTTCGTGCCTGGCCAGGAGAGGCGGCCGTCGATCGTGCTCAACTACATGCCCCTGAGCCACATGGTGGGACGAGGTGTGCTGTTCGGCACGCTTGCCAAGGGAGGCATCGCCTACTTCGTGGCGTCGAGCGACCTGTCGACCCTCTTCGAGGACCTCTCGCTGGTCCGCCCCACCGAGTTCCTCATGGTGCCCCGCATCTGCGACATGCTCTTCCGGCGCCACCAGAGTGAGTTGACCCGCCGAAACGACGTGGGCGCGGGAGGCGACGCGGCCGCGCAGGCGGACCGCGTGAAGGAGGAGCTGCGGGAGAAGACCCTGGGCGGCCGCCTCCTGTGGGCCGTCAGCGCCTCGGCCCCGCTGAGCGCGGAGATGAGGACGTTCGTCGAGAGCTGCTTGGACGTCAAGATGCTCGACGGTTACGGATCGACGGAAGCCGGCATTCTCTCGCTCGACGGCCGGGTCCTGCGCCCGCCGGTGACCGACCAGAAACTGGCGGACGTGCCCGAGCTGGGATACTTCGGCACCGACTCGCCGCACCCCAGGGGCGAGCTGCTGATCAAGTCCGACCGGCTCGTTCCCGGCTACTTCCAGCGACCGGATGCCACCGCCGAGGTCTTCGACGAGGACGGCTTCTACCGCACGGGCGACATCATGGCCCGCACCGGTCCCGACGAGTTGGTGTACGTCGACCGCCGCTCCCACGTCCTCAAGCTGTCCCAGGGCGAGTTCGTGGCCACTTCCCGTCTGGAAGCCCTCTTCACGGGCAGTGCGGTCGTCCGGCAGGTCTTCGTGTACGGCAACAGTGCTCGTGCCTACCTGCTCGCGGTCATCGTGCCCACACAGGACGCCCTCGACCGCGCCGGCGAGGACACCCAGCACCTCAGGTCCATCCTGCGCGAGTCCCTGCAACGCCTCGCCACCGAGGCGGGCCTCAACTCGTACGAGATCCCACGCGACTTCCTCATCGAGACCGAGCCGTTCAGCCGGCAGAACGGGCTGCTCTCCGGAATGCGCAAGCTGCTGCGCCCCGCGTTGATGAAGCGCTACGGCGAGCGCCTCGAAGCGCTGTACACCGAGCTGACCGAGCGCGAGACCGACGAACTCCAGGCACTGCGCCAGGCCGGCCCGCCCCGGCCCGTACGGGAAACCGTGTTCCGGGCGGCCCGAGCGCTTCTCGGACACCAACAGGGCGACGTGAAGCCCGGCACCCGTTTCCTCGAACTCGGCGGTGACAGCCTCTCCGCGCTGTCGTTCTCCCAGCTGCTGAAGGAAATCTTCCACGTCGACGTCCCGGTCAATGTCATCGTCAACCCGGTCCACACGCTCCAGCAGGTGGCCGACCACATCGAGAAGGTCCTTGCGTCGGGGCACCAGCGCCCGACCGCCGACAGCGTCCACGGACCGAGCGCGACGCGGCTCGTGGCGGACGACCTGACGCTGGAGGCGTTCCTCGACACGGAGACCATGGCGAGGAGCGGCAGACCGACCGGTCCGCTGCCCGAGGCACGGACCGTCCTGCTGACCGGCGCCAACGGCTACCTGGGCCGCTTCCTGTGTCTCGAATGGCTGGAGCGGGTCGCAGAGCGCGGTGGCACTCTGGTGTGCGTGGTCCGTGGCCGCACCGGCGAGCTTGCCCGGGCACGGCTCGACGCGGCCTTCGACAGCGGCGACCCGGAACTCCTCCGGCACTACCACGACCTGGCCGCCGAGCACCTGGAGGTGGTCGCCGGCGACGTCGGGGACGCCGACCTCGGGCTCGACAAGGAGACCTGGCAGCGGCTGGCCGACACCGTGGACCTGATCGTTCACCCGGCGGCACTCGTCAACCATGTCCTGCCGTACGACCAGCTGTTCGGCCCCAACGTGCTGGGTACGGCCGAACTGATCCGGCTCGCGGTCACCTCCCGTGTCAAGCAGTTCACCTACCTGTCGACGGTCGCCGTAGTCTTCGGGTCCGAGGCCGCGGCCGATGAGGCGGCGGACATCCGCACGGCCTGTGGGGCGCGCGACCTCGACAGCAGCTACGCGAACGGGTACGCAGCCAGCAAGTGGGCGGGCGAGGTGCTTCTGCGCGAGGCGCACGACACGTTCGGCCTGCCGGTCACCGTGTTCCGCTCCAACCTGATCCTCGCCCACCCACGCTACCGGGGCCAGCTGAACATCCAGGACATCTTCACCCGCCTCGTGCTGAGCCTGCTGGCAACAGGAATCGCCCCAGGCAGTTTCTACGCCCGGGGCACCGGCGACGGCAGCGGGCACTACGACGCACTCCCCGTGGATTTCACAGCACAGGCCATCGCCTCGCTGGGCGACAGCGCACGGAAGGGGTACCGGACCTTCAACGTCGTGAACCCCCACGAGGACGGAATCTCACTCGACACGTTCGTCGACTGGCTGGTGGCAGCCGGACACCCGCTGACGCGCATCCACGACTACGACGAGTGGCTCGACCGCTTCGAGACCGCCCTGCGCGGCCTGCCCGACCGCCAACGGCAACATTCGCTGCTCCCCCTGCTGCACGCCTTCGCAAAGCCGGAGAAGCCCCTGTCCGGCTCTGCCCTGCCGACGGACCAATTCCGCGCGGAAGTACGGGCCGCCGCCCTCACCAAGGAAAACGACATCCCCCATCTGTCGCAGGACCTGATCACCAAGTACGTGGCGGACCTTCGGTCACAGCGCCTGCTGTGACCGAGCCCAATCGGACGATCAGCACAGGGCACGCCGCTTCGGAGCGGAGGCCTGAGTCCCCGCCGGCCGGGGCGAGTGACTGGCAGGAATGGGGCGCCTGGCCTTGATCTGGCGAGGCAGGCTTTTCACGGGTTCCGCAAGGCGTACACCTGGGACGGCAGGGCGGTTTCGTCCTCGGCGGGCCGGTCGGATGTGCCGGTGCGGGGGAACCCGGCTTGGGCCAGGTAGCGGCCGGACACCGGGTTGGCGGGTGGTACAAGGACTCCATCGCTCGCACTCGACCGAGGACCGGGCCTGGGTCGATCGGTCGGCAGGATGCCCGTTGCCGACCCCCTCATCCGGCGCCCCGGCCAACTGACCTCTCGCTGCACAGGGTTGCGGGCAGCTTCCTCGTCTCGGCGCCGTGAGGGAAACGGAACGCCGGACGGCTGCGGCAGCTGAGGTGACCAGAGTCTCTGACGCTCAAGGGGGCGCCGGCTGCTCTTGGCCTGGAGCGGGCGACGGGGGCCGCGGCAGCGTGAGCACCGTCGGGAACACCGGCGACGGTAGGGCAGTTCAGCCAGCACCGCGCCCCGACATCCAGGGTGCCGGGGCGCTCTCCCGAGAAGCGACTCGGTGTGCGGCCGTGGACAGTGGTCGTACCGGCTGCCCACGGCCGCGCTGCCGACTCACCGGACGTGCACCGTCACCACGTCAGAGGCGGGCAGGCGCACGGGATTCTGGTCGTGCGGGCTGGTCAGGCCGTACAGCACCGCACGGAACTGCCCCCTCGCCGCGGGGCACTCTCGCCCTGCGTGGTGCCCGGCCCGGTGTCCTGGGCCGGCTCCGCGCGGTCCAGTCCTTGACCGCAGAGTGACCCGATCAGCTCTGTGCGAAGTGGCTGGCTCTGCCGTCTTGCCATACCAGTCTGCCGAGCTGGGCGGCTCTTGCGCGTGGCATGAGGGTCCAGGTGCCGTCGGTGCGATGCAGGGCGGCGGAGTGCCAGGGGGTGGTCCAGACGTCGGGGGCGTCGAGGAGGCGGATGCCGAACTTGGGGGCGCCGATGGGCTGGGGGTGGATGGACAGGCGTACGGCGTGGGGGTGGTGTTCGGCGATCAGGTCACCCCAGGCGCGGCTGCGCTGGATCACGCCGTAGGCGCGTTGCCGGCATGCGCGTTGGAGGGCGGACCGGGTCCCTGCGTGGTCGGCGGTGTCCTCGGCGAGGAAGCGGGTGATGCCGCGGTAGAGGGCGAGGGCCTGGGCGTCGGCGCGGATCTCGGCACGCAGTGCGTCCAGGGTGGGGGCGTAGCGCTGGTGGACGTGTGCGCGCTTCGTGTCGTGCGGGAGGTCGCCGAGAACGTCGCGCAGGTCGAAGACGGAGAGTCTGTGAAGCCCCCATCGGGCTATGAGTGTGCGTAGTTCGTCGGCGTAGGCGTCTATGTGCTCGTCGGAGACGTGGATGAGGTCACCGAAGACGTGGCCGTCGGAGCAGATGATGACGCGGGCGCCGGGTGGGTAGATCCGCTCGATCTCGGCGCACAGGGTGTTCAGGAAGGTGAGGGAGAGACGTTCTCCCTGGTCGGGGAGGTGGCCGAGGACCTTGGCCGGGTTGGGAGACTTGCAGGGAAAGCCGGGCAAGGTGAAGACAATGGGGGCACCGCGGCCCACGAAATGAGCCATTCGGTGAATTTGGTGGGGGAATGCCTCCGCGGTCGCCGGGGCACGGTCGGTCGTGCGGTGATGGGGCAGGAGCAGTTTCAGGATCGCGGCGCCGATGCTCGTGGGGGAAGTGTCCGGCGCGGTCGTCAGTGGCATGTCATTCCTCCGGAGCGTATGAGGGCACGTCGGAATGGCGCCGTGGCGGAGGGCCAGGCGCCGGTGGTCAGTGGGCAGGTCGGCTGGGATCCGGTGAGGACACGCAGCCGGTCCCGGTCAGTCGGAGGCCGGCATCACAGGCGTCGGTCGTAGTCGACGGGCAGGTGGTTGGTACCGCGGCCGAGGACGGCGGGGATCCACTCGATGTCCTCGTCCCTGATGGCCGGCTGGAGGTTGGGCAGCCGGGTGAGCAGGGTGCCGAGGGCGATCTGGAGTTCGGTGCGGGCGAGGGCGGCGCCGGGACAGAAGTGGACACCGTGGCCGAAGGCGAGGTGGGGGTTGGGGGTGCGGTCGAGGTCGAGGGTGTCGGGGTCGGGGAAGCGACGGGGATCGCGGTTGGCCGCGCAGAGGGAGACGATCACGGAGTCGCCGGCCGGGACTTCGGTGCCGTGCAGGTCGTTGTCCTGGTCGAAGAAGCGCCAGGTGGTCAGTTCGAAGGCGCTGTCGTAGCGGAGGAGTTCCTCGACCGCACGGGGCAGGAGGTCCGGGTTGTCACGGAGGCGGGTGAGCTGGTCAGGGTGGCGGAAGAGGGCGATCAGGGCGGTGGTGATCTGGTTGGTGACCGGTTCCTGGCCGGCGACGAGGAGCTGGAAGATCATGGAGTCCAGCTCTTCCGGGGACAGTTCGCGGCGGTCGCGAGCCACCACGAGGCGGCTGAGCAGGTCGTCCTCCCAGTGCTCGCGCTTGTGGTCGACGACCTCGGCGATGTAGCTCTGTAGGCCGTGGAGGCGGGCTTCGTACCGCGGTCGTCCGGGGTCGGTGGGGCCGACCGGCTGGACGACCTTGCCCCAGTCGCGGTCGAAGCGGTCGGCCAGCTCCTGCGGGAGACCGATCACTTCGGCGAGGACCTGGAAGGGGAAGCGGGCGGCGAAGGTCGCGACCAGATCGGCGGGTCCGGTCTCGGGCAGTGCGTCGACGAGAGCGTCCGCCAGTTGCTGGAAGCGGGGGCGGAGCTGCTCGATGCGGCGTGGGGTGAAGGCGTCGGTGACGAAGCGCCGCATGCGGGTGTGCTTCGGCGCGTCCTGGTGGAGGAGGTGGGCCTGGAGCTGGGAGTGCTGGGGTTCGGGCATGATCGAGGCACGGGAGCGCCAGCGGTCATTGCCGCGGTCGTGGTTCTTGCCCAGGCGGTCGTCGTTCAACGCGGAATGTGCGGCTTCGTAGCCGGTGACGAGCCAGGCTTGTACCCCGCTGGGGAAGAGGACCCGGTGGACCGGCCCGGCCTCGCGCATCTGCTCGTACAGGGGGTACGGGTTGGCCTTGTAGGGGCAGCCCGTCAGCGGGACCGGATCGGGCAGGGGCTCGGGCCGGGGCTTCGGCTCGATGTCCGGCCGGGGTTCCTGGAGGGTCATGCGGGCTCCTCAGAGGGCGAGTTCGGGCTGGTAGTGGTCCAGCCACAGGGCGAGGTCGACGACGCGTTCGAGGCGCAGACGGTGGCCCCATTCCAACTGGTCGGGCGGCGTGTCCAGGCAGGGCTTGATGCGGGTCTCGTCGGCCAGGGCGCGGACCTGATCGACGGACAGGGCATCACGGGCCATGTCCTGTAGGCCGCGGTTGTAGTCGGGGTGGTGGGTGGCCGGGTAGTGGTTCTTGGGGCGGTGCAGCACGGAATCGGGGGCGAGCCCGGTGCCGGCCGCGCGCAGCAGGCTCTTCTCGCGGCCGTCGAAGCTCTTGAGGGCCCAGGGGGTGGTGAAGGCGTACTCCACGAGGCGGTGGTCGCAGTACGGGACGCGGACCTCCAGGCCCTGGGTCATGCTCAACCGGTCCTTGCGGTGCAGGAGTTGGCGCAGCCAGCGGGTCAGGGACAGGTGCTGCATCTCGCGTTGCCGGTGCTCGGTGGGCGTCTCGCCGTCCAGATGCGGTACGGCGGCCAGCGCGCTGCGGTAGGTGTCGTCGCGGAACTCACCGATGCGAAGGTCGAGTTCCGGGTTCAGCGGCATGGCGGCCTCGTCGCCGGTCACCAGCAGCCAGGGGAAGGTCTCGGCAGCGAGCGCCTTCGGGTTGTGGAACCAGGGGTAGCCGCCGAAGACCTCGTCCGCGGCCTCACCTGACAGGGCGACGGTGGAGTGCTTGCGGATCTCGCCGAACAGCAGGTAGAGCGAAGTGTCCATGTCGCCGACGCCGATCGGCGAGTCCCTCGCCACGACGACCGCCTTGCGGTGCTCGGGGTCGAGCAGGGCGCGCGGGTCGAGGACGACCGTGCTGTGGTCGGTGCCGATGAAGGCGCCGGCCTCGATGGAGTAGGGGGTGTCGTGGCCGGTGCGCAGGACGTCACCGGTGAACTGCGCAGCCTGGTCGCTGTAGTCGACGGCATAGGAGCGGATACGGGCGCCCGGGCCTTCGCGCAGCCGGAGTTCGTCGGCGAGCAGGGCGGTCAGGACGGTGGAGTCGATGCCGCCGGACAGCAGGCTGCACAGCGGGACGTCGGCCTCCAGCTGTCTGCGGGCGGCCGTGCCGACCAGCTCACGGAACCGCTCCACGGTCGTTTCCCGGTCGTCGTTGTGGACGTCGGCCTCCAGCTGCCAGTAGCGGCGCTCGCGGATGCCCTTGTGGTCCAGGACGAGCAGGCCACCGGGCTCGACCTCCCGCACCCCGGACCACACCGTCGGACCGGTGTTGAACAGCAGGCTGTACGCCTCCCGCAGTCCGTCGGCGTCCACGCGGGGCCGTATCTCGGGGTGGGCGAACAGTGCCTTGGGCTCGGAGGCGAAGGCCAGACCGCCGTCGACGGCCGCCCAGACCAGCGGCTTGACGCCGAGCCGGTCGCGCACCAGCACCAGCCGCTGGGCGCGCTCGTCCCAGACGGCGAAAGCGAACATGCCCTCCAGGTGGTCGGCGACGTCCTCGCCCCACTCCGCGTACGCGCGCAGCACCACCTCGGTGTCGCTGCGCGTACGGAAGGCATGTCCTCGGCCGCGCAGCTCGGCCCGCAGCTCGTGGTGGTTGTAGACCTCGCCGCTGTAGCCGAGCACGAGGGCCGGATCGTCGGGCCGGTCGGTCATCGGCTGCACCCCGCCTTCGAGATCGATGACGGCCAGGCGGCGGTGCCCGATCGCGGCCCGTTCGCCGAGCCAGACGCCGCCGGCATCGGGACCGCGTGGCGTGAGGGTGGTGGTCATGGCCTTGATGACGGGGGCCTGGGTACGGGCGTCGCCGTGAAAGGACGCCCAGCCGGTGATTCCGCACATAGGGGACCGCTCCTTGTTCAGGTATGGGCGGCGGGCGCCGCGTCGGTGGTCTTCTCGGGCGCATCGGCCCGGCGGCGGCCGGGCAGTGCCAGCAGCGGTACGGCGAGGCAGGCGCCGGTGGCTGCCAGGGCGAGCCCGGCGTGTACGCCATCACCGGGTCCGGCAAGGCCCCAGACCGCGGTGGCCAGGGCCGGGCCGAGGGTGAAACCGAGGCTGCGGGCGAATTGCACCGTGGATCCGACGGTGGCGATCCGATCCGGTGGGGCGGCACCCATGACCAGGGCCTGGGTGGGACCGCCGTTGAGGCCCATGCCTATACCGGCCAGTGCCAGCCGCCAGGCCACCTCCCACGGTGACCAGGCATTGCCCAGCGGGACGAGCAGCAGCAGACCGGCGGCCGTGAGCAAGGCCCCGATGGCCGCCACCGGCCGCGCGCCGTACCGGTCGGCCAGGCGCCCGCCGAGCGGCCCGGCCAGGCCCATGCCGAGCGGGAAGGCGAGCACCGTGAGCCCGGTGGTCGTGGCACTGACGCCGTCGTCGCGCTGGAGGTGCAGGGCGACGACGTAGTGCATGGCGGCGAATCCGGCGGCCAGGGCGAGCACCGCTCCGTGCGCCCGGGACAGTCCCGGGACCCGCAGCACGCCGATGACCGGACGACACCCCGGTCCACGCAGCCACCACCACAGCGGCGGAACGGCGGCGACCACAAGCACCAGCCACCCCGGATCGTCCGACGCCAGGGTCAGTGTCAGCAACAGCACCGCCACACCCGTGGCCACCAGCAGCGCATCCACCAGCGATCGCCGGTCGGGCCACCGCAGCCGGCCGTCCCGCGGCATCGTCCGCCACGCCACGACCAGGGCGAGCGCACAAAAGGGAATCTTGACGAGGAAGACGGAGGGCCAGCCGAAGTGATCCAGCAGCAGGCCACCCACGGCCGGTCCGGTCACCGCCCCCAGCGGCCCCAAGGTCGCAGGAACGCTCATCGCCCGCCCCCGCAGCTCCGGCCGTACCGAACGCATCGCGAGCACGGGCATCAGCACGAACAACACCGCCGCGAACGCGCCCTGCGCAAAGCGGGCGGCGATCAACCAGGCCGCCCAGGGCGCGCAAGCGGCCAGGGCACTGCACAGGCCGAAGCCTGCGATCGCTGCCGACACCGCGGAGCGCAGCCCCGCGCCGTCCAGCCACCGACCGACCGGCAAAAGCAAGGCCACCACGGGCAGTTGATACGCCAGCGCCGCCCACTGGGCGGTCGCCGCGGACACGTGCAGGCCGTCGGCGATGTCCGCAAGTGCCACGTTGACGATGTTCATGTCGAGCATCGCCACGAAGGCCAACACCCCCGCCACGGCCACCAGCAGCCAGCGATCCTCACTGACGGGTTTGCGACCGGGCTGTTCCGACCCGGAATCGTCGAGTGTCACCCTTCCCCCTCACCGACGCGGGCCGCCGGGATGGCAGCCTCGAACAAGAAGTCGGAAGGAGACGGCGGTGAGTTCCCACGCCCACCCAAAAAACATACCGATCAGAAGGAGAGCTCCCCCGCCGATCACCCGAGACGCTCAGGTCTCGCAGGGGGCGCTGGTGCCGGGCCTCGGAATCGGGACAACCGCTGCGGAACTTCGGACACCGGTCATCCGACTACTGAGGTGCCGGGCTGGACCGAACACCCCGCCCCTGCGGATCCGAACCCTCGCATCAAAGCCGCACCGACATCCAGGAGTTGTGCCATGGCCCAGAAGCAGTACCACGTCACCGGAATGAGCTGCGAGCACTGCGTGGCGAGCATCAAAGAAGAGGTCTCGGAGGTGCCCGGTGTGAGCGAGGTGGTGGTCGATCTCGCCGCGGGCGCCGTCACGGTGCACGGCGCTGACCTCGACGACGAGCGGCTGCGTGCTGCCATCGCCGAGGCCGGGTACGGCGTCGACGACTCGATCGCCGCCTGACCTTGCTGATGACGGAGGGCGGGCGGAACCACGGTTCCGCCCGCCCTCCGTCATCCGCGGCTCTCCACCGCCATGGCCGCCTCGGCGTCGGCCGGCGCCCGGTGGTCGAAGGCGATCAGCGGGTCGCCGGTCAGCGGGTGGTCGACCACGGCCGCCCGCACCCCGAAGACATCGGCCATCAGCTCAGGCGTGAGGACGTCACGCGGTCGGCCGGAGGCGACCACAGCCCCGGCGTGCAGCACGTGCAGCCGGTCGCAGACCGACGCGGCCGCGTTCAGGTCGTGCAGCGACACCAGTGTCGTACGGCACTGCGCACGCAGCAGGGCGAGCAGCTCCACCTGATGGCGGACGTCGAGATGGTTGGTCGGCTCGTCCAGCACCAGGACGTCCGGGTCCTGGGCGAACGCGCGGGCCAGCAGCACGCGTTGGCGCTCGCCCCCGGACAAGGCGGTGAAGCGGCGTCCGCCGCAGCCGTCCATGCCGACGTCGGACAGGACCTTCGCAACGATGTCCCGGTCGGTGGCATCCTCCCCGGCAAAGGCCCGCTTGTAGGGCGTGCGCCCCATCGCGACGACCTCGCGCACGGTCAGCTCGAAGTCGCTCCCCCGCTCCTGCGGCAGGGCCGCAACGTGCCGCGCCGACTGGAGCGGGGGCAACTCGCTCAGGTCGGTGCCACCCAGCAACACCCGCCCGGCGGTGGGCTTCAGGTGCCGGTAGACGGTGCGCAGGAGGCTGGACTTGCCGCTGCCGTTGGGCCCGACCAGGCCCGTGATCTCGCCCTCGACCGCCACCAGGTGGGCGCCGGCCACGACCGTACGGCCGGCATAGCCGATGTGCAGGTCCTCAATGTCGATCCTCAACTTCCGCTCCCCAGGCGCCGGTCCAGCAGATACAGGAGGGCCGGAGCCCCGATGAGCGAGGTGACGACGCCGACCGGCAGCTCCTGTGAGTCCATGGCCGTACGGCAGACAATGTCGACCACGACCATCAGCAGGGCGCCGAACAGCGCGGAGACGGGCAGGAGCCGTCGGTGATCGCCGCCGACGAGGAGCCGGCAGACGTGCGGCACCATCAGCGCGACGAAGGCGATCGCGCCGGAGACCGCGACCAGGACGCCGGTCAGCACACTGGTCACCGTGAACAACTCGCGGCGCAGGCGGGTGACGTCGATGCCGAGTCCGGCTGCTGTCTCATCCCCCATCAGCAGCGCGTTCAGCCCCCGGGCCCGCGCCTGTAGCCACAGCAGAGCCACCGGAACCGCCACCGCGGGTACCGCGAGCAACTCCCAGTTCGCCCCACTGAGGCTGCCCATGAGCCAGAACAGCACGCTGTGGGTCTGCTGCTCGTCCCCGGCCTGGAGCACGAGGTAGCTGGTGAAGCCGGAAAGGAACTGACCGATCGCCACCCCGGCCAGCACCAGCCGGAGCGGCGCGAAGCCCCCACCGCGCCGGGCGATCACCCATACGAGCGCGAAGGTGGCCAGGGCTCCGGCAAAGGCCGCACCGGACAGGCCCAACCCGAGCGCGCCGCCCGCTCCCAGGCCGAGCACGATGGCGGTGACCGCCCCGAGGGAAGCACCGTTGGAGATGCCCAGCAGGTACGGGTCGGCCAGGGGATTGCGCACCAGCGCCTGTACAGCCGTACCGACAATACCGAGACCGGCCCCGACGAGCGCCGCCAACAGGGCGCGCGGGACACGCAGTTGCCAGACGATCAGGTCGTTCGTGCCGGGACGTGGTGCCTCGCCGCCGAGCCGCCGCCACACCACGCCCCACACCTCACCGGGCGGGATGGACGTCGACCCCCAGGCCACGGCGGCCGTCAGCGCTGCCAGCAGTACCACCCCCAGGACCGCCATCAGCGGCCCGGCAGGCACGCTGCGCGCGTCCGGAGCGGCGTCCGAGGCGGTGCGGCGCAACAGTGTGGAGGCCACGCCTAGCCGACCTTGCCGGGGTAGAGGGTCTTGGCGATCTCCTTGACCGTGTCGGCGTTCCGGACGCCGGCGATGGTGGTCTGCTCGGAGCCGATGTGCAGGAAGTGGCCCTCCTTGACCGCCTTCAGGCCCTTGGTGGCCGCATTGGACTTCAGCCACTTCTCGGCGTCGTCGAACGCCTTCTCGTTCGCTGCCTCGCTGCCCCGGTTGCGGACGCCGAGCTGGATCCAGTCCGGGTTCTTCGCGATCACCTTCTCCCAGTCGACCTGCTTGTAGTCGCCGTTGCAGTCGGCGAAGACGTTGCGGGCGCCGGCCAGGGTGATCACGGCGTTGGCGACCTGGCGATTGCAGGTGACGCTGGGCTGCTTGGTACCGGCGTCGTAGTCGAAGAAGAAGTACGTCGGCCGCTTGCTCTCGGCCGTGCCGCCGACCGCCTTCTGGACGGCGTCGACCTTCTCCTTCATCCCGGCGACGAGTTCCTTCGCCTTCGCGCTCGTGCCGGTGACCGCACCGAGGGACGTGATGTCGGCCTCGACGGCGGACAGGTCGGTGACCGGACCCTTGCCCGTCGCGGCGCAAGCGGTGGACTTCAGGTAGATGTGCTTGATCCCGGCCGCCTTGAACTCCTCCTCGGTCGGCGCATCCCCCATGCCGCCACCCATGCTCCCCATCGAGGCGAAGGTGTCGATGTACAGATCGGCGCCGGAACCGAGCAGCTTCTCCTTCGGGATCACACTCCGGCTGAGCACCTTCACCTTCTGCGCCTGCCCGTCCAACTCGCCGGGCAACGCGCCCTTACCAGGCGGGAAGCCCGTGCCGATGACCTTGTCGCCCGCACCCAGGCGGAGCAGCAGCTCCAGGCTGGAGGCGTTGCTGGTGACGATCTTCTTCGAAGCTGCGGAGAAGGTGGTCTTGGCACCCATGCAGTCGGTGACGGTCGCCGGGTGGGCACCGGAGACGGCGCTCCCGTCCTTCCCCACGGTGTCCGCCGTGTCCGTCCCCCCACCGCCGCAGCCCGTCGCCAGCAGACAGCCCAGCACGACGGCCGCCGTACCGCCCCACACACGAGAACGCATCGAACAACTCCCGGATCCACTCGGCACGCGGGCGACCCTCCGTCACCCGATCCAGTAGTCGGAGCGAACCCGCTCTGAGTTCCCGCCCAGTGGAAGGCAGACCCATGACGGACGTACGGCCGCAGCCCGAGGCGCACCACATCAGCCTCGGGGTACCAGCTGTCTTCAGATGACAGCCGTCCCCGCAGGAGGCCCCCGGGAAGTGATCGCGTGGACGAGAAGGAGAAGTCGTGGCGCGTGGTCCGACTGAGGACGTCGCACGCGGACGCGAAGGCGGTCCGGGACGATGGGCGGGGCGAGCAGCAGCAGCCTCAGCGGCGCCGCCAGCCAACCGGCCACGGCTCGCAGGATGCGGAAGACGGCCTTCTCCCCGAACGCCGGCCAGAGGCCGCTGAGCAGCGCGGCGAGCAGATGGGCTGCGAGCATGCCGAACGTCGACGAGCCGCCGCCCATGGAGTGCCCCACGTGATCCGTATGGCTCATGCCCATGTGACTGATGGTCATGAGCCACAGGGGCAGGGACTCCGTCTTGATCGACGCCATGTCCATGTGCACGGCCCCCATGTCGCTCATGTCCATGGGGGCGGTGCTTCCGTTCACCGACTGGGCGAGCGAGAACGCCGAGTGCAGCGCCGTCTGCGCGGCGACCACGACCGTCACGATCAGCGGCAGCCCGCGCTCACGGCCCGCCAGGCACCAGCCCGCAGCACCGGTCACGGTCATGCCCGCGGCCAGCGCCCAGGCGGCGACCTGGCTGCCGGACATCATGACGTGCCCCAGAGCGGCGAGCAGCACACAGACGGCCGCGAACACCGCGGCCCGTACCGTGCGAGAACACCACCCTGCCGTCATGGCGCCTCATCCTCGTGTCCAGGCCCTGGTCGCCATGAGGGGGTACGGATTCACCTCGCCGACGCATTCACCTCGCCGGGTGTGATCCACACCACCGAGGTGGGCCGAAACTGACCGCGACTTTGCCACGTGCCGTCTCTCGGAGAGCAGGTCTGCGGCCGACGCCCGCCCACGCTTCTGGTCATGGCGCCCATAACCAGGCCTGCGCAACCGGCACCTGCGCAGCACTCCGGTGCCGTCGCGCCTACAGCAGTAACCGCACCGCAGTAACCGCACCGCCTCGGCAGGCGTCGGTCACGAGGAGTTGTCGCTCGGGCGGATCACCACCGCGGGGGCCTTGATCGCCCCGCTGCGCTCGAAGTGCAGGGTGAACGACACGAGGTCGCCCGCACGCCACCGGGCCTTGTTCGTCCCCCCAGCTCTCGGCTCAGCTCGAGCAGGGGGTGTTACCCCCACGGTCACATCCAGTCCGTGCGGGGACATGGCCAGTTCGCTGCCCGCGGCCACCGTGGCCGAGACCACGGCGCTCCGGTAGGCGGCTCCGCTCTTGGTGGTGCGGTGACGGCTGAGGCCGATCTCTCCTTCGGTCCCGGAGGACGTCACCTTGACCAACCGGTCATCCGCGCCACCGATGTTCGCGATGTCGAAGAAGGCGGCGGTCTCCGTGCCGTCGGCATACGGCAGAAGGACCCGCCCGGACGAGACGGCGATCCGGGCCGGGCTGCCCGCCTTCCCGACCGCGGCCCAGGTGGCCAGGCCGCCCAGCGCGAGGCTGCACGCGGTGGCGGGCGCGAGCGCGGCGAGCAGGGCGTCGACCAGCCGACTGCGGGACGGACGCCAGGGGTTGACAGTCATCGGGTACGCCTCCGGGCGGGATTCGGCTGCCAGACGCGCAGCCGCAAACTGTTGCCGACCACCAGCAACGAGCTGGCCGACATCGCCGCAGCGGCGAGCATGGGGTTGAGCAGTCCGACCATGGCCAGCGGCACGGTCACGAGGTTGTAGCCGAACGCCCACACGAGGTTGACGCGGATCGTGCCCAGCGCGCGCCGGGCCAGCCGGACCGCATCCGCCAAAGCCTCGATGTCACCGCGTACCAAGGTCACGTCGGCCGCCCCGATGGCAACATCCGTGCCGCTGCCCATGGCGATGCCGAGGTCGGCGCCGGCCAGCGCGGCGGCGTCGTTCACGCCGTCGCCGATGACCGCGACGCGACAGCCCTGCTCCTGGAGATCCCCTACGAGATCAGCCTTGTCCTCGGGCGTGCGGCGGGCGTGTACCTCGTCGATGCCCAGGGCCGAGGCGACCGCAGCGGCGGGGGCTTCCTGGTCGCCGGTGGCGAGCACCGGGCGCACACCGAGGCGCCGCAGCTGCTCCACGGCCCGGTAGCTGCCGGGTCGTACGACATCCCCGACCTCGACCAGGGCCTCGGCCGCACCGTCCACCCGGACCAGCACCGGGGTGCGTGCGGCAGCCGCGGCGACCGGCAGCGCATCCGCGAGAGCGGCTGGCAACTCGTCGTTCGGGGCCAGAACTTCGACCAGCCGACCCTCGACCCGACCGAGCACACCGTGCCCCGGCACGGCGCTGAATGCGCTCACGTCCGGCAACCGCCGCTCCGCCGACTCCCTCCGGGCATAGGCGGTGATCGCCCGCCCGAGTGGATGTTCCGAGCCCTGCTCGACCGCCCCGGCCAGTCGCACCACCTCATCGCGGCCGAGCCCGCCCGGCACGGAGGTGACCCGGGCGACGCTCATATGGCCGGAGGTGAGCGTGCCGGTCTTGTCGAGGACGACGGTGTCGATGTGCTGGAGACCCTCCAGAGCCTGCGGGCCGGTGACAAGGACACCCAGTTGAGCGCCCCGGCCGGTCGCGGCCATCAGGGCGGTCGGCGTCGCCAGGCCGAGGGCGCAGGGACATGCGACGACGAGGACGGCCACACACGCGGTGATGGCCGCCTGCGGGTCGGCCCCGGCTCCGAGCCAGAACCCGAGGGTCGTGACCGCCAGCGCCAGTACGACCGGAACGAAGACGCCGGCCACCGAGTCGGCCAGCCGCTGCGCCCGCGCCTTACCGGCCTGGGCCTCCGTCACCAGCCGGGTGATCCGCGCGAGCTGCGTGTCGGCACCGACCGCGGTAGCCCGTACGAGCAGCAGTCCGCCGGAGTTCACGGCCCCACCGACCACCGCGGAGCCCGGCCCGACCTCGACGGGCTCGGTCTCGCCGGTGACTAGGGACAGGTCCACTGCCGAACTGCCCTCCGCCACCTCGCCATCGGTGGCGACCCGCTCTCCCGGACGCACGACAAAGACGTGTCCGACGCTCAACTCCCCAATGGAAATGAGTCGTTCGCTCCCGTCCTCGCGTACTGCGACTTCCTTGGCGGCGAGTTGGGCGAGCGACCGCAGCGCAGCCCCGGTCCCACGCCGGGCCCGCGCCTCCAGGAACCGCCCCGCCAGCACGAACAGCGGTACGCCGACGGCCGCTTCGAGGTAAATGTGCGCAACACCGTCCGACGCTGACGGCACCAGACTGAACGGCATCCTCATGCCGGGATCGCCCGCACCGCCGAGGAACAGCGCGTACACGGACCAGGAGAAGGACGCCGCCACGCCGAGCGACACCAACGTGTCCATGGTGGCCGTCGAATGCCGCAGCCCCCGCACCGCCCGCACGTGGAAGGGCCAAGCCCCCCACACGGCGACCGGCGCGGCGAGGACGAAGCACAGCCACTGCCAGTTCCGGAATTGCAGGCCGGGCGCCATCGACAGCACGAGCACCGGCACCGCGAGCAACGTGGTGACCACCAGCCGGTCACGCTCCTGCTTCGCGCCCGGCGCCTCCCTCTCGCCGTCGCCATCGCCGTCATGCTCCCGCCGCCTGGGGGGATCGGGCAGTTCGGCCGTGTAGCCGGCCTTCTCGACGGTCTCGATGAGCTCCTCGGGGCTGATCTGCGGCGGGTGGCTCACCCGGGCCCGCCCGGTGGCGAGATTCACGGTCGCCGTGACCCCGTCCAGCTTGCCGAGCTTCTTCTCGACCCGCTTCACGCAGGCCGCGCAGGTCATGCCCCCGATGGCAAGGTCGGTCGCCACAGAGACAGCCACCGGTTCCGCGCCCATCAGCCGCCACCTCCGTGCATGCCCCCCATGCCGCCCGTATCCGTGCCGCTGCCCGCGCCACCATCGTCGAGGCCACCGCGGCTCGATTCGGTGCCGTGCATACCGGGCGCGACGGGCCCGGCGGCGGCGCCTACCGCGTACGACACCGCGAACATCAGCGCCAGCAACAAGAGGAAGCCGCACAGGGCAGGAGGGGGCGCCATTCTCCGCAGCACCGCCCCCGCACCGGAGGAGGATTGCCTGGACTCGTCCATCAGCCACGTCTCCCGATCACGTCGTACGGCGTCGGTCGGATCGCGCCGTACCGATTCAGTAGTCGGGCAGCCCAACGGCCGAGTTCCGGAGCTCCCCTATGTCGCGCGTCACATGCTGACCGTTCACGCCCGCGCCCGCACTGGCAGTCCAGCGTCCCGCCGACGCCGCCATCGACAGCGCCTGCCGCCTGCCGCGGCTGCCCTCGATCCGCAACGAGTTTCTCCGACATCGCCGAGCGGGCGCTGAAGGACCAGATGAGCTACCGCGGGTTCCTCGCAGAGCTGCTGATGGCCGAGTGCGACGACCGCGCCCGTCGCCGCTCGGAGCGGCGGATCAAGGCGGCCGGCTTCCCGCGTGAGAAGTCGCTTCGGGCGTTCGACTTCGACGCCAACCCGAACATCGACGCGGCGACCATCCACCCTCTCGCCAGCTGCGAATGGATCAAGAAGAGTCAGCCGCGCTGCCTGATCGGCGACTCCGAGCCTCCCGCACCCACGATCGCAGCGCCTGTAGGCCGACGGGGACCGCGTGCGCGGCCACCTTCCGGGCGGTCGCCACGAGGTTCGACAAGCGCGCCTACGTCTTCCATGGCACCGTCACCGTTGCCTCGATCCGACTCTGGCTTCGACATGACCCGCGGGACAGGCCTCCTAGAGCATGCAGAGTGCCTGCATCGCATCGCGTTCGATGCGCGAGAGCTCGTGGAGGAGGGAGCCGGCCTGCACGAGGTTCTTCGCGTCGCCGGATTCGCCTGCTGTCCCGATGAGTGCGGCCACCTGCGTCCAGAGGGTGGCGGCCTCGGTATACAGGCTGTGACCAGTGCGCAGGTGGCTGCTGTCGATCAACTGGGCACACTCGGCGAGGAAGTCCCGATAGAGATTGCGGAACAGGGCGCCGCCGGTGCCGGCCCTCGCCATGAGGACGGCGGCCCGTGGCAGGTCCTCCCGCGGATTGTCGCTGCGCTGCGGCAACTTCGGCACTTGCTTCGCGGTCTTCTCGATGCCCCGGTAGCCCAGGTTCGCAATGGGCGGGTTGAGGAAGGCGTCGGCGCAGGTCTTGATCGCGGGGATGATCCGGTCCTGCGGTGACGTCAGGTTGCTGGGGGCTGTGATGGTGAAGGAGCGGTGCTTGGCGGTCATGGGGCCGCGCTCGGCTCTGGCCCTGGCCAGGCCGGCGAGGCTGGTCGAGACGGCTCCGCCCTGCGGGTCGGTGTCCACTGCGAGCCCCCGACCCGAGCAGGCCTGGCGCAAGAGCGGTTACCACAGCGGAGGCGGGAACTGCATCGTGGCCACGGCCTTCGGCGCGGGCACCGTGGCCGTACATGACGCGAAGAACCCTGCATGGACGCGCCCGGTTCGTTGCCTGCCGCGGTGACAGCTGCCCCGTCACCGCACACGCGCTACCCCAAGGCTGCTGCGGGGAGCCGGCCGCCGGGGCCGAACGCTGCGCCCATGGCGGCGAGGTCGGTCTTCCGCTCGCTGTCCCTGACCAGCGGCAACCGACACGACGTCACCCCGTTGATGCCGCTGCTGGATGCCCTCCCCGTATTCGGGGACGGCGAGGCCGGCCGCGGCACCGGCCCGACGGCTGTTCGCCGATCGCGGCAGCCGGCCAGGCGGTCGGAGCTCGCGTAGCGGGTCATGTCACCGCCTGTGGCGGCCAGTCACTCCGCGCCAAGCAGCGGGCCGCTGATACGGATCGTCCTCCATGACACCCGGCGACCTCGCCGAGGCTCACGGGTCACGGTGGCTGTTGGGTGACGTCTGCCATGCCGTGTCGTGAACATAGGTGGCGGCGAACTCGGCGAGGCGGTCGAGGAAGCTGGTGAGTGCCTCGGCGGCATAGTGGTGCGGCGGCCAGCAGGCGCGCAGTTGTAGGCGCAGGGTGGTGGGCCCGGCGGTGTCGATCAGCAGGGGATAGCCGCCGAACCGGGGCAGGTCGGTGACGACGCCGACGCCGAAGCCGCTGGCCGCGAGCGCCTCGCACATCAGGGCGTTGCTGCTTTCCGTCACGTGCGTGTAGGTCAGGCCCGCCTTGGACACGGCCTCGTCGAGGACACCTCGTGCCGGGTGTTCCCCGGTCAGCAGCAACAGCTCTTCGGTGACCAGCTCGGAGATCGTGATGGTGCGTCGACCGTGGGTGGCCCACCTGTGGGTGGGGGCGACGTAGGCGCGCAGGGGAACGTCGGTCAGTGGGCGCCATTCCAGCATCGGATCGTAGGCCGGCCCCGCGGCGATGCCGAGATCGGCCTGTTCGCGCACGGTGGTCTGGATCTGGTCCGCCGGTACTTCGCGTACCGAGAGGAACGGATCGCTGCGGGTGAGGGTCGCGACGAACGGTGCGAGCACCTCGTTGATGGTGGTCTGGGCGGCGGCCACGACCACGTGGGACAGCCCGCCGCGCGCCATGTGCTGCGCCACGGAGTCGATCCGGTCGGCTCGGGAGACCAGGTCCTCGGCGACCGCGACGAACTGTCGCCCCGCGCTCGTCAGCCGGAGTCGCGGCCCGATCCGGTCGAACAGAGCGAGTCCCAGCTCGGTCTCCAGATGGCGCAGCTGCCGGGACACCGCCGGCTGTGCGACGTGCAGCCGTTCCGCCGCCCCGGTGACGGTGCCGGCATGAACGACCGCGAGGAAGTAGCGAAAACGTTTGATCTCCACGGGCTCATCATGCCGAACCGGCATGGAGATAGGGCAACAATCAGTATTGGACAGCATGGTTCGGGTTCGCGACGCTGAGGTATCCCCCCACTCGCCCTCCGGACGCAGGAGATCCGCACCCATGAGCGCATCGCTTCAGCCCTCCCTCGAAAACCCGGCCACGCCCGAAAACTGGCTCGAACCGCCGGCCAACCGCTGGGCGTTCAATCATGTAGAGCAGCTGCTCGGCACCGCGGCGATCCCGCGCGGCCGGGCCGGCCACCGTCGGTTCGCCGTGGCCGGGGCGGAGCTGGAGGAGACGGTGATCGCGACGGCCGAAGGCTCGTCGACGGTGGCCGAGTTCCTGGCGCGGACGGCGACCGACGCGATCGTCGTGCTGCGCGGCGAAGAGATGCTGTTCGAGCGCTACTACGGCGAGGCGGCGCCGGACCGTCGGCACGCGCTGATGTCGATCTCCAAGTCGGTCGCCGGCATGGCCGCGGGATGTCTGGTGGCCGACGGGGTGCTGGATGTGTCGGCCACGGTGGAGACGTACGTTCCGGAACTCGCGTCGTCGGCATATGGGACGGCGACGGTGCGCGAGGTGCTGGACATGACCGCGGCGCTGCGGTTTCGCCAGGATTACGACGATCCGCAGTCGCAGGTGCAGACCGGGGACCGGGCGGCGGGCTGGCGGCCCAAGCACGACGGGGACCCGGACGGTGTGCGTGCCTTTCTGACCGGCCTGGAGCCCGACGGCCCACACGGGCGGCGCTTCCAGTACTGCTCGGCGACCACCGACGTGCTCGCCTGGGTGTTGGAGCGCGCCGCCGGGCAGCCCTATCCGGACGTGATCGGCGAACGGGTCTGGTCCCGTATCGGTGCCGAGCACGACGCCGTGGTCACCTTGGATCCGGCGGGCGCTCCGTACGCCTGCGCCGGAATCGGCGCCACCGCCCGCGATCTTGCCCGGTTCGGTCGGTGCGTTCTGGACGGCGGCATGGCCGACGGCCATCAGGTCATTCCCGAGGAGTGGATCCACGCCACGCGCCGGGGTGGCCAGGCGGCGGTGCTGCCCGACCGCGACCTCGGGTCGATCCATCCCAACGGCACATACTGCAACCAGTGGTGGATCCCCGGCGACTCGGCGGGCACGCTCTTCGGGATCGGTATCTTCGGCCAGTACCTCTGGCTCGACCCGGCACGAGACGTCGTCATCGTGAAGTTTTCCAGCCTCCCGCACCCCCGGGATGCCCGTGCCATGCACGCCGCGGCGCTGGCCTCGATTGCCGCGGCCGTCGGGTCCGGACGCGGCTCCGGGGCGGCATGATGAAGCGGCAGACGCCGTTCGCGCTGGAGCGGCGAACGATCGAACACATTCCGGCCGCGGAGCGTCACGGCAAGCCGTGGCACCAGCTCGCCCTGTGGTTCTCCACCAACGTGCAGATCAACACCCTGATCACCGGCGCGGTGACCATCGGGATGGGACTCGATCTGACCTGGGCGATCATCAGCATCGTGGTGGGGAACCTGGTCGGTGGGCTGTTCATGGCCTACCACTCCGCGCAGGGGCCCCAACTCGGTCTTCCACAGATGGTGCAGAGCCGTGCCCAGTTCGGCTTCTACGGCGCGGTGCTGCCCTCCGCCATGGTCGTGTTGATGTATCTCGGCTTCGCCGTCGAGGGCAGCCTCGTGGCCGGGCAGGCGATCGCGACCTGGGCCCATGTGCCCAAGATCGCAGGCATCGTGGTCTTCAACCTGGTGCTGCTGTTGATCCCCCTGGTGGGATACCGGCTGATCCACGCCGCCGGCCGGATCGTCGCGGTGATCTCGGGCGTGGCGTTTCTCGCGTTGTTCGTATGGCTTGTCCCGCATCTGCCCAGCGACCCGTCCGGTGCGACCACGCACTCCGTCGGCGCCGTCGTCTCGGCGATGTCGGTGTGCGTAGCCTGGCAGGTCACCTGGGCTCCCTACGTGTCCGACTACTCCCGCTACCTACCCGAGGACACGCCGACCAGGGTGACGTTCACCTATACCTACCTCGGTTCGGCCGTAGGCGGCGCGGGCACGATGATCATCGGAGCCATGGCCGCGGCCGTCAACAGTGCCGCAGTGAACTCCGACGCGATCGGGTTCCTGGCCGGCCGCTTTCCGTCGGTCAGCGGGCTGCTGGTCGCGGCACTGCTGCTCGGCTTGGTTCCGGCCGGCGCGGAGGGCCCGTACGGCGCCTTCCTCACCGTGCTCAGCGCGGTATCCGCGGACGGCCGGGTGCGCTCGACCGCTGCGGCACGAGCGATCTTCGTGACCTGCTTCGCGACGGTCGCGAGCGTGCTCGCCGCCCTGGCCGGCGGCAGCCTGCTGGCGACGTTCCAGAACATCACCCTGTTCGTGCTGGCTCTCCTGGTGCCGTGGTCCGCGATCAATCTCGTCGACTACTACGTCGTTCGCCGGGGCCACTACGACATTCCCGCGCTACTGACGAAGGACGGCCGCTACGGGACCTGCAACTGGTGGGCCGTGCTCATCTACCTCGTGTCGATCGGTGCCGAACTGCTGTTCATCAACAGCGGCATGTACGTCGGCCCCCTGGTGGGTTTCCTCGGCGGCGCCGACCTGTCCTGGCTCGTCGGGCTCGTTGTCGGCGGAATGGGATATTACGTCTGCGCCAAGTTGATCCCGGACCGCCGGCCCGGACCGGTTGCGCGACCTTCGGAGCCGTCCGCCCTCCCCGGCCTGGCCGATCCGGTGCGTGGCGACCACCAAGCGTGACACTGCGCCGATCACCGGAACTCGTTCACCCTCACAAGGAAGTCGTCGCGGCGGAGGGCGGTGCCGTCGGCACCGCCCGATGCCCATGCCGTCGCCGAAGCCACAGGCCGTCGCACAGGCCGCCCCCTCGCCCACCTCCTGACCGAGGAACTTCCCCGCATGGCACGGGAAATGATCGCGACCAGGATGGGCGCGCCGGCCTCCGGCATCCATGACTGCCTCCACCCCGCCGCCTGCTCGATGCCTCCACCCGTGCATGGTCAGCGGGTCCTGACCTACATCGTCGCCCGGACCACGGCCGACGCCGTGGGGCATGATCTGCTGTCCCGCCCAGCGTGGGGCTGTAGTGGGGGTCCGTCACGCGATCGAGGAGACCGGCGAGGACAGCGGCGGGGAGTTGTGGCCGGCCACCTGCTTATCCGTCACGGCGGCGGCGCCGCAGGTGACGGAGCCGGTGCTCTGGACGCCCTGGGCGGCGAGCCGGGTGACGAAGACGGGACCCTCACGCCAGGTAGTCATCCGGGTGCAGGAAGCCGATGTCCCTGTTTCGTAAGGAGGCGGTTCGTTCCGCGGCGCGGTAGCAACGGCTGTGATGGGAGCATGAAGCTGTCTATCTCTCCGCCGGTGCTCAAGGGCAGGCTGCACGACGCCCGCACGGCGACATCGATCGGCCGGTGGCTGGGGCCGGCGTTCGCCGTGTGCTTCGTCACCGGCCTGGTCAGCCACCTCATGCAACACCCGCCGGGCTGGCTGGCCAACCACATTCCGAGTCGCCCGGCATGGGGTTACCGGTTCACCCAGGGCCTGCACGTCGCTTCCGGCATCGCGGGGATTCCGCTGCTGCTGGCCAAGCTGTGGACCGTGTATCCGCGGCTCTTCGAGTGGCCTCCGCTGCGGTCGGTCCGGCATGCGCTGGAGCGGCTGTCGATCGCGGTACTGGTCGCCGGGGCCGTCTTCGAGCTCGTGACAGGGCTGCTGAACACCGCCCAGTGGTACCCGTGGCCGTTCTCCTTCGTACCGGTGCACTACGCGGTGGCGTGGCTGGTCGTCGGGGCACTGACGCTGCACATCGCGGTCAAAGCCCCCGAGATCCGGGCGCACTGGAACAGACGGTCGCCCGGGACGCTCACTCTGCCCGCGGAGGACGGCCCCGACCGGCGGTCGCTGCTGACCGCGGTGGGCGCGGCCGTCGGGGCCGTCACGCTGACCACGGTGGGTCAGTCCTTCACACCGCTGAAGGGCTTCATCCTGTTCGCGCCCCGGCATCCGGACGAGGGCCCGCAGGCTCTGCCCGTCAACCGGACCGCCGCAGCGGCCGGGGTCGGCCGGATCGCCGACGAGGAGTATCGCCTGGTGGTGGACGGCCCGCAGCCCTACACGTTGACGCTGGAAGAGCTGCGCGCCCTGCCGCAGCACGAGGTGGAACTGCCGATCGCCTGTGTAGAGGGCTGGAGCAAGTCGGCGCACTGGACCGGCGTGCGGGTCGTGGACCTGCTCGAGCGGGCGGGTGCGCCATCACACGCGCGTGTGCGGGTGGTTTCGTTGCAGCTGCGCGGCGGCTACCGGGTCTCGGAGATGGGCCATGAACACGCCCGCGACCCGTTGACCCTGCTCTCCCTGCGTCTGAACGGCGCGGAACTCGATCCCGATCACGGATATCCGGCGCGGCTCATCGCCCCGAACCGGCCGGGCGTGTTGCAGACCAAATGGGTGAGCCGGCTGGAGGTGCTGGCATGAAGGCGATACGTGCCCTCGTGGGCGTGGCCGGTGTAGCACTCATGGGCGTCGGCGCGTCCTTGCTGATGGGGGTCGGCGACCTGACGGGCGTGCTGGTCTGGCTGGGCGGGGCGGTGGTCCTGCACGACGCGTTGATCGCGCCGCTGGTCCTGCTGGTCGGGCTGGTGCTGGTGCGCGGCGGGGTGCGTGGGCCGGTCCGGGGGGCGCTGATGGTCGCTGGTGCATTGACCATGGTGGCGCTGCCGGTTCTGCTGCGGCCGGGGCGACCGGCCAACTCCTCGGTTCTGCCGCTGGATTACTCGCGCAACTGGCTGATCGCGCTGGTGGCTGTGACCACGGCGACGGCGCTCGTCCTGGCCGCGCGGCGCTTCGCCCACAGGCGGCGGCCACCGTCGTAGGACGCCGTGCAGTCTCGGCCCTGCTGTCTTACGGGCGTCTTAGTACGACAACGGTGTGTGTTCTGACTAGTGGGCAGGTGTCATGGGCGATTCCGCCGGCGGCGGGATGGCCCTCGCGATCGCACAGCGCTTGCGAGACACCGGCGGCAGGCCGCCCGACCGGCTGGTGCTCATTGCTCCGTGGCTGGACATCACGCTGGGGAATCCGGCTGTTGCGGCATCGAGCCCGCGATCCAACTGCTCGCGGCGGAGCCCCGGCGGTTCGCCGGGGCGCTCCGGGCAGACGATCTCGACCTTGCCGACCCACTGGTCAGCCCAGTGAACGACCGCATGGCGGGCCTCCCCCGGACCACCGTCTTCATCGGTGGCCCAGGACGTTCTTCTCGCGGAAACTCATGGCTTCCGCGATCTCGCCACGGCCGCCGGTGCCGAGACTGCTCTCACACCAGCAGACCGGCACCCTCGTAGTCGATCGTCGAAGGTGAACGCCGGGCGACCACACTTCCCGACATGCCCCTCCAACCATGCACGAGCTTGTTAGGGCGGAGAGGCCGAGGGCCTGGATGCGTCACGTTCGTGACGCATCCAGGCCCTCGGCCTCGGTCAGCGGCCCGCGAGCCAGGGGCCTACTTCACACGCTTGAACCAAGTGATCGGGCTGGTGGTGTCGCGCGCCTGGACGTACACGCGGGCCGGAACGGCGACCATCCTCTGCTCGGTGTTGTTGTTCGTCCGGTAGACGATGTAGCCGGTGTAGTATGCACCGTTTCCCCGGGGCTCCAGCAAGCCCTTTTTGCCCTCGGGCACATTGATCTCGACGTCGGTTTCCAGTGTGCTCTGGAGCTTCTTGGTGGATGTGGCCGCGTAGCTGTAGGTGAAACTTGCCTCTACCGGGATGTCGCTTTTCCCGTCGCCGATCTTAGGTGTGATCTTGCCGCCGACCGACCATCCCTCCGTCTCGCTCTTTTCGTCGGCCACAGAGCTGGAGATCTTGTAGGTCAGCTTCCCGCCACCGGCCAGGCCGTCTCCGGCCGACCCCTTGACCGGGTATTTTTCGGTGAGCTTGCCGACGAAAGCGCACGGTGGCTTCTGGCCCACACGTGACGAGTCGTGGTTCGGCCTGTTGCAGAGCTGTTCGAAATTTTCACCGGACCACACGTCCTTGTAGGCGTCCTTGCCGGTGAAGACGGGAGCTGTGTAGTTGGCCGACTCCTGAAGTCCTGAGATGGGCTCGTAGAGCCTTTTGGCGCTTTCGCGGGCAGGCTCCTTGGTATTGGCGTCCTCGGCGAACACCTTAGCCGCAGCCTGGGCATCCTTGATGGCCTGATCGGGGTCGTAGTTGACCTGTCCTCCCTGCACGTCCGAGAGGTTGACCTGCTTGTCGTCGAGGCCGGTGGGCAGGCCCATCACGCTTTCGGAGTCCTTGAGCGGCGTCCACTTGGCCATGTCCGCCATGACCTGGGCATCAGTTTCATAGATGTCGGCAGGTACCGTGGGGTTGTCGTCTGCGAAGGCCGGTGCCTGCGAACCGAGCACCGACGCCCCAGCGAGAAATGCGGTGGCGATGGCGATCGTCGCCCTTCTGTTTCTGTGCTGACGCCGGCCGGAAGTTGAGGTAGGTATGGACATGCGACTTTCCCTTTCATCGGGTGCGACCGGTGCCGGTGGTACCGGTCCGTATGGCGGAGGTGCAGCGGAGAAGGACGCAAAAACCAGCGCTGTATTACGCCTGGAGTTCTTGGTCCCAAGGTTCCCGAACTTGAGGTGTGTGAAATGTTGCTCGAGAGCCTCGGTAGGCCCCCGTCAATCACAGAGACGGAAGTCCTCAACACCCGGTTGCTCTGAACTTGCCGGTAGCTTTTGATGTTTCGAAATGCCGTGGACGGAGCTCCACCAGTCGGAACTGGATCCTGTAGGGCTGTTCAGCAGCAAACACCTCGCTGACGTACGAGTCAGTTCGGTCCAGGCCCGCGGGTGGTGACGGTGGCAGGCTGCGGCATGGGTGCTCCTGGAAGGGGTTTGAATCTCCCGACCATCGTGGCCGCGCCACACCCCCGAATCCGTCGTCCGCAAGGCTGGAATGGACCGCCTGCCCAACGGCAGACCCGCCGCAGCCGCGTCGCCCTCAGGGACCACAGCCCTCTGCCCAAAGACAGAGCCGACAGCTGTGCCCGAAGAGAGAGCCAACGCCGCGGGCGGGGTCACCCATGAGCCCTGACCCGATGCGCCAGCAGCCCCACCTGCACCCGGCCGGCACACCCCGTCATCCCTGAACCGACCCCGTGGGACTTGCCCGTCCCACACCCTGGAGACGGCCCCGAGGCGGCTGGACGTTGCGAGGGGCGGTCCGACCGGTGCCGGCGGCTTCGTGGCCGATGCCGGTGTGGACGCGGATCTGACTGTGGCCGTTGAGGCGGAGGTTGCCGAAGCGGTAGCCGTGGTCCTGCTCACCAACAAGCTCCACTACACCCGTGACCGGGAGCCCTTGACCGAGGTCCGCAACGCGTTCCGCGCCACCGCATTCCCGTAGCGGGACATCCTCTTCGCCGCCCACGAGGGAGCCTGGCAGCAATCGGTACTGTCCCGAGGCTGTGCCCTCCGCGTGCCCTGACGGTCAGCACATCACGGGCTCGGCGGCCGGAGCTCCAGAATGCAGCCGGGTCCACGGGGCGCAAACGCGGGCGGGTTCTTTGGGCTCGCAGGCCGAGTACGGCGGGTGGGGGCTGCGATTTGCTCGGGGTGTGGGCGGCGGTTGCCGCCCATCGGCCCGGCCGGCCGGGTGCCGCTCCGTGGCGCCCCTGTGCCCCCGGTCCGGCCGGGATGTTCCGAGCGAGACCTGTGAGGCATGGGTGTATGAGAACGAGGACGAGATCGTCGGTGGCTGGAGTCTGGTGCACTGTTCGGTCGAGTGGGCCGGGAAGACATCCCGGCCGCTGGGCGACCGGCCTGGCGGGATGCTGCTGTACACCCCCGATGGCTGGATGAGCGCACTGCTGACGAGCGACCCGGCGGTCGCCGGCCGGGCCACGGCGCAGGCGGAGTCCGTCACCGAAGCGGGCGTGTCCGGCGGGACCGTGGCGTATGCCGGGCGCTGGGAGCGGACCTCGGACGGGGCGGTGCGGCATCACGTCACCGCGAGCCACTACGGGCCATGGGTGGGAGTCACCCTGGAGCGCGCCGTCGACCGCGGACCGGACCAGCTGGTGCTGACGGCCACTACAGACGAGGGAGCCCGCCGGCGCCTGCGGTGGCGCCGGGCCCGGGTGTGACCCCCGCGGCCTTCTATGGCCGCTTTTCCTCCTGTTGTGCCGCCTGTTGGCCGCCTGTTGGGCCGCGACGCCCGGCGGCACGTCCCTTCCCCCTTCCTCTTTCTCCTTCCTTCCCCTCTGGAGGTGGTGTGCCATGCGCACAGCGAATCTCGGCAGCCGTCTGGTTCTTGTCCACGACGACGGAGCGGTTGACGTCGAAAGGGCCAGTGCCGGCCGTTTCCTGTCCGATCCGCAGGCCGTCTTCGACCGCTGGGAGGAGTTCACCGCCTGGGCGCGGACGCCTGCCGCGCGGGAGGCCGAGCGCCTCCCGCTGGAGGACCACCGGCTCGGTGCCCCCGTGCCGCGTCCGCGCCAGGTGTTCGCGGTCGCGCTGAACTACGCCGACCACATCGAGGAGTCCTCCCTCGACACCCCGGCCCGCCCGGCTGTCTTCACCAAGTACCCGACGTCGCTGGCCGGTCCGTACGGCACGGTGGAACTGCCCAGCGCGATGGTGGACTGGGAGGTCGAGCTGGTCGCGGTCATCGGCGCCCGCGCCCACCGGGTGCGCGCGGAGGACGCCTGGCGGCACATCGCTGGTCTCACCCTGGGCCAGGACCTCTCGGAGCGCCGCATCCAACTCCAGGGCCCGGCACCGCAGTTCTCACTCGGCAAGTCGTTCCCCGGCTTCAGCCCGACCGGTCCGGTCATGGTCACACCCGACGAGTTCGCCGACCCCGATGACCTGGCGCTCGGCTGTGCCGTCGATGGCGAGACGATGCAGGAGTCCCGCACCGGCCGGATGGTCTTCCCGGTCGCACAGCAGATCGCCTGGCTCTCCGCCGTCTGCCCGCTGCTGCCCGGCGACCTGGTCTTCACCGGCACCCCGGCGGGTGTCGGCGGCGCCCGCACCCCGCGGCGCTTCCTCGCCCCCGGCGAGGAACTGCACAGCTGGATCGACGGCATCGGCGCGCTCCGCAACCGGCTGGTCGCCGGCCCCGGATACCCCGACGGCCCCGGCGCCTGACCTCCGGCCTCCCCTGCCCCCTGCCCCCTGCCCCCTGCCCCCTGCTTTCAAGGAGCCGCCATGCCCTTGCACCGTCTCGCCCGGATCACCATGGGTGTGCCCGACGTCGATGCCACGCACGACTACTACGCCGACTTCGGGCTCACCGCGCTGGGCCGCGGGCGCTTCGCCTCGGTTGACGGCGGTGAGCAGCTGAAGATCGAGCACGCCGCCCGGCGGCGGCTGGACGAGTTGGTCGTCGCCGTCGATGACGCCGACGACCTCGGGCGCATCGGCGCCGCCCTGGACCGCCTGGAGATGCCGTACGTCCGCGACGGGTGCTGCCTGCGCGCGGTCGATCCGGGAACGGAGGTGACCGTCACCGTCGAGGTCCGGCCCCGTCTCGTCCAGCCTGCCGCCACACCGGTGTCGTACAACGGGCCCGGCCGTGCCGAGCGGCCCGACGGCCGGGCGCCGGCGGTGGTGCGCGAGGGCGCCGTCCGGCCGCGCCGCCTGGGGCATGTGGTCCTCGGGTCGACCGACCAGCCCGCCTCTCAGCGGTTCTTCACCGAGGGTCTCGGCTTCAAGGTCAGCGATCTGGTCCCGGGCGCCGCCTTCCTGCGGTGCTCCACCGACCACCACAACGTCCTGGTGCAGCAGGCCCCGATCCCCTTCCTGCACCACTCCTCCTGGCAGGTCGACGACGTCGACGAGGTCGGGCGCGGCGCGACGCGCATGCTGGAGGGCCACCCCGAACGCCATGTCTGGGGCCTGGGCCGCCACCACGTGGGCTCGAACTTCTTCTGGTACCTCAAGGACCCGGCGGGCAACTTCTCCGAGTACTTCGCCGACATGGACTGCATCGTCGACGACCAGCTGTGGACGCCCCGGGTGTGGGAGGACGCCCGCGCGCTCTACAACTGGGGCCCGCCGGTCCCGCCCTCCTTCCTCCAACCCGAGGACCTCGCCGCGCTGATGACCGGCGCCCACGACGCGAGCTGACGACCCGTACGGCAGAAGGACACCATGAACGAGAACCACACGGAGACCGGAGCGGGCGGGATGACCGCACCCGGAGCGGGCGGCACGACGGACAGCGCCCGGGGCCCGGTCCCGGCAACCGACGCCATCGGCGCCGCCGGGGATGACGCGTACGACGTGCTGGTCGTCGGCGCCGGCCCGGTCGGGCTGACCACCGCGATCCAGCTCGGGGCACGGGGGTGGCGGGTCGGCCTCGTCGAACGCTGGCCCCACCCCTACCCGCTGCCGCGGGCGGTGGTCTTCGACCACGAGGTCGCCCGCATCCTGGCCTCACTGGGCCTGACAGACGCCCTGTCCACGTTCAGTGAGCCGGCCACGGACTACGAATGGCGCAACGGCACGGGCGAGACCCTGCTGCGGCTGGCGTTCGAGGACACCGGCCACTCCGGCTGGCCGACCATGAACATCTTCACCCAGCCACAGCTGGAGGGCGCCCTGGAGGCGCAGGCCCGTCGCACCGCGGACGTCGACGTGCTGCGCGGCTGGGAGGCCGTGGACCTCGTCGAGGACGCGTCCGGGGTCTCCCTGACCGTCGCCGAGAGCACCGGGGACGAGCCGGTGCTGCGCAGTGGGGTGCGCAGGTGCCGTACGCTGCGCGCGCACTTCGTCGTCGGCTGCGACGGCGCCAACAGCTTCGTCCGCTCCCGGATGACGACCACGATGACCGACCGCGGCTTCCAGCACGACTGGCTGGTCCTGGACGTCCTCCCACACGACCGGAACCGCGTCTTCGCCCCGCGCAACCTCCAGATCTGCGATCCCACCCGGCCCACCACCGCCGTCTCCGGCGGGCCCGGCCGCCGCCGCTGGGAGTTCATGCTGCTGCCCGGCGAGTCATCCGCCGAGTTCGGCAGCGCGGAGAACGCCTGGCGGCTGCTGGCCGACTGGGACGTGCACCCGGGCAACGCCACCCTGGAGCGGCACACCGTCTACACCTTCCGCGCCCGCTGGGCTGAGAACTGGCGCGAGGGCCGCCTGCTCCTGGCCGGGGACGCCGCCCACCAGATGCCGCCGTTCGCAGGACAGGGCATGTGCTCAGGCATCCGGGACGCCGCCAACCTCACCTGGAAACTGGACCTCTTGCTCTCCGGCCATGCCGACGCAACCCTGCTGGACACCTACACCACGGAACGCTCCCAGCATCTGCGGCACGCCATCGAACTCTCCGTCTTCCTGGGCGGCATCATCTGCGAACCCGAGCCCGCAGCCGCCTCACAGCGCGACGCGCGGATGCTCGCCGACCGGCAGGCCGGCCGGGACCCGCTGGCGGACATGCCCCCGCAGATGCTCACCGGAGGACTGCTGCGGCAGGGGGCGGACGGCGCGCCAGAGGCCCCGGCCGGACAGCTCGGCTGCCAGGGCCGGGTCCGTTTCCGCGGCCGCACCGGGCTCTTCGACCAGGCCGTCGGCACCGGCTTCGCCCTGCTCGCCACCGAGGACCCGCGCGCCGTGCTCGACGAGGAGACCCTCGGCTGGTGCGAGCGGCTCGGCATGCATCTCCTGCGGGTCACCGGCGACCCCGCGGCGAACGGGCCGGCCGATGTCGTCGACCTCGACGGCACCTACCGCACCCACCTGGAGCGCTGCGGCCAGGGCGCCCTGCTGCTTCGTCCGGACCACTACGTCTTCGGCGGCGCGTCCCGCACGGAGCAGATGCCCGGTCTGGTGGCGGCGCTGCGGCGGGGGCTCGCTCCGTCGGCAACCGCCGCGGTGCCCGCCCGGTGAGGCGACGCCTTCCCTCCCGTCCGCATCGGGAGGGAAGGCCAGCCCCCGCAGACAGCGGAGACCGGTGATAGAGGTGGGGTGAGGCCACGGCGCGGCACAGCACGACATGGCGCGGCCCCGGCCCCGGCAACCTTGAACTCGAAGGGCGGCGCTCATGACACGTCAGTGGCTCCGGCAGCTCCGGCCGGACCCGGGCCGCCCGCTCCCCGACCCGGCGATTTCCCCGGCCGCCGCGACCGCCATGACCGCAGTCCTCGGACCCGAGCCCGTCCGGTGGGCGGTGCAGACCGCCGACACCATGGCCGCGGAAATCCTGGGGCAGGTTCCCGAACACGGCGGCGGCCCGGCACCCCTGGCCACCCTGCGACGCTCAACCGAATCGACAGTCCTGGCGGCACTGCGACTGCTGCTCACCGAAAGCTCCGGCGAGGGTGCCGCACTGCCCGACGAAGCCCTGGAGGGCTGCCGCGAGTTCGCGCGCCGCGGCCTCAGACTCGACCAGGTCCTGCGCGGAGTGCGGCTCGGCCACGCCAGGCTCACCCATGAACTCACCACGGCCATCGAGCAGTACGTCCCGGCCGGCGAACGCCTCACCGAGCTGCGCCGGATCACCGAGGAACTCTTCGCCCACGCCGACACCCACGCCGGCCTGATGGCCGAGTCCTACATCGCCGAACGGGACCGCTGGCGCGGCAGCGACGAAGCGGCTCGCCGCAAGACGGTCGACGATCTGCTGGCCGCACGCCCGGTGGAACCGGAAGCCGCGACCCGGCGGCTGCGCTACGACGTCGCCCGTACGCACCTCGCCGCCGTGCTGTGGTGCGACGACACCGAGGACCCGCTGCCCGCATCGGAGCGGCTTCAGCACACGGCGACCGCGCTGGCCCGCACGGTCGGCACTGACAGCACCCTCATGATCCCCGCCACCGGGAACATCGCCTGGCTGTGGCTGCACGCCCCCGACGACCTCACCGGCCTCACCGACCGCGCACGGGCCGGGACCGACCACGCCCCGGGAGTATGCCTCGCCGTCGGCCCGCCCGCGCACGGCATGGCCGGGATGCGCCGCAGCCACTACGGCGCACGCGAGGCGGAACGCGTCGCCCGGCTCGCTCCCGGCAACTGGCTGACCGACTACCGCGAGGTACGCCTGGTCGCCCTGGCCACCGCCGACCCCGAGCACGCCCGCTGGTTCCTGCACGACCTCCTCGGCCCACTGGCCTCCGACGGCACCCGGGTGCGGGAACTGCGTGAGACCCTGCGGGTGTACCTCGCCGAGGAGCGCAGCCTCCGGGCCGCGGCCGGCGCCCTGCACGTGGCCCGCAACACCGTCACCTACCGCGTCAAGCGCGCCGAAGAGCTCCTCCCGGCACCCACCACCCCAGGCAACACACTGGAACTGCGCCTCGCCCTGGAGATCGCCCGGGCCCTGCTCGGCTGAACCGGCACCGCGAGGGCGCAGTTCGTTGTCCTCGCTGTGGGCTGCGGGGGGGGGCTCGCTCCACGCCATATCTCAGGAGTCATCTGACGCCCGGGCCACGTGGTCTGGGCCTCAACACGCGCCCCATCGTGCCCGAGGGACCGTGGTCCACGAGCGGGGAATCCATCCCCTGGGCTCTGCTTCTGGGCAACAGCGCATCCGCCCGACAGCCGCGTACCTTCGCGCAAGCGATCGCCATACCTGTCGACAACGGGGCCTCTGGCATGCGGCAAACCGTCGCCTGCGGGTACGCCTCCGATTCGGAGCCGCATCGCCCACCGTGCCAGTGCCGTGCCGGACAGAGCGGTAAACCACGGTCGACAAGGGGCAGAGATGCAACTGCGCAAGCCACCCCAACCACGACGTCTTCGCTGGTCAGGAAGGCATCGGATACACGAAAGCCCCCTGATTCCCAAGCTCAGAGCGCGGGTTCGATTCCCATCACCCGCTCCATAGTTGAGGCCCAGGTCGGAGACCTGGGCCTTGTTCGTTGTCTAGACCTGGCCATCGGACGCTCCGGCCAATCGCCCCGGGCGGCCGGGCGGCCGGGCGGTGCGCCGGCCGTCGAGCAGTGCCAGGCCCACCGGAGTGAGGCTGTGATGCACGCAGTTGCGCAGGCGATTGCTGGAGATCAGGCCTGCGCTCCGCAGGACGGCCGCATGCTCACTGGCGGAGGAGAGGGAGACTCCGGCGCGCCGGGCCAGTTCGCTTGTGGTGCATTCGCCGCCGAGGGACTCCAGGACAGCGGCCCTGGTATGTCCCAGGAGCCGCGCGAGGTGCGGGCCCTCCACGGCGGACGGCGGTGTCAGGCCGGACCCTGCGGGGCGTGCCGGATAGACGAGGGTCGGCGGCAGGGACGGGTCGGCCAGTGCGACCGGCGTCCGGTGGCAGAAGTACGACGGAATCAGGAGCAGCCCCCTGCCCTCCAGGTGTAGGTCCATGTTGACCGGATAGTCGGATTCCAGGACGGGCGGCCGCCAGCACAGAGCGGGCCCGAAGGTGCGCAGCATCGCGTCGGTGCCGCCGTACCACTGGGTTCGCGCCCGCCAGGTGCGGTCGGCCTCGATCCGCGCGCGGATACGCTGCCACGACGTACCGAGGGCGTGGTGCCGGTAGTCGCGCAGGGCTTCCCCGAGGCGGTGGAGCACGGGCGAGGCACCCTCCGCGACCGACCGGACCCAGGGATCGATCGGCCGTTCCACCGCCAACTGCGATATCTGGCCGCATAATTGGGCCCGCGGTGTCGATAGCAATGCGTCGAGTCCCACCTCGAACCCTTCCGCGCTCTCAGCGGGGGTAAGGAAGTCCGGGAAATAGCCATGGATGGGAACCAGAGGCACGAGCAGGCGCAGCGCGGCCCGGCAGTTCCTGACGACATGTCTCTGCCAGCGGGCCATGGCGGGGTCCGACTGGCGTTCCCGTAGTTGGTGCAGGCTCAGTACGGATTCCCAGAGCGGATCAGGGCCGTCAGCAACACGTGTACGGGCCAGGTCTCCGGCCGAGAAGTGGATGCGCAGCATGTGTCCCCCATGTGCGGAAGGCGTTCACCGCTCCCCCTGAGCGGCGCCGTCGACACCGTCATAGAAGCAGCGGCTGTCGAAGTACGTGCTGTGACCTTGCGGCGACGGCGGGTTCCAAGGCAAGAAGAATCGGGGAGATGGGACAACGGGACGCCGGAACGGGCCTCAGCTGCCACGCTTTGGCCCAGTGGGACGGGACGAGGGCACGCGTCCCACGCCCAATGGGGAATCGGGACAATGGGGGTGCGATGCCGTCCGATACGGGAACGCAGGAACCGTCGGAACTGGCCGAGCTGCTGGAGGAACTGAAGCAGCGCAGCGGACGCAGCTATACCGCGCTGGCCCACCGCACCGGCCTGAGCCGGTCCACTCTCCACCGCTACTGCCAAGGCATGACCGTCCCGGGCAGCTTCGGCGCGGTCGAGCGGGTGGCGCGCGTCTGCGGGGCGAGTCCGGCTGAGCTGGACCGGCTGTACCGAGTCTGGTCGCGGACGACCGCCCAGGAGGCCCCGGACGGCGACAAAGAGGTCCCGGACCACGAAGCGGACGAGGAGTACGGGACGGCCGCGGGAGCGGATCTGCGCGCGGCCGGCGCGAGTGAGACCGATGCGAGCCAGGGCGCGCGCAACGCCCGGCTGCCGCTGCCTCGCGCACCCTCCTTGCTGCGCGCAGCGGCACTGCTGCTCGTCCTTGTTGTCGCCTCCGTCGCGAGCGGGGCCCTGATCATCGGCAGTGAGGACAGCGGCGGCGGGAGGAGCTCAGGTACGCGCACCGGGCGCGGGAGCCGGGCCCCCGCCGGTCAGCAGCTCCAGGGGCCGCTCTGGTCCGTCACGCCGCGCCGGGTGCCACCGGAATTCTTCGGGCTGACGATGAACACCGATACGGGAGAGATGCCTGCTTTTCGCACTGGTGCCGTACGGCTGTGGGAAAGCGGGACCCGCTGGGGCACCATCGAACCCCGGCGCCACCACTACGACTGGTCAGTCCTGGAGCGGACGGTCAAGTCTGCCGAACGGCACAGACTGCCGGTCCTTTTCACCCTCTCCGGCACGCCGCTGTGGGCGGCCCCGGGCGGCCGTAAGTCCGCCTACGGCGATTCGCTGGCCTCGCCCCCGGCCGACCTCACGGACTGGGACCACTTCGTGAAGAAGGTCGCCACGCGCTACCGCGGCCGCATCGGGTCGTACGAGCTCTGGGACTATCCCAGCCACCCGCTGCACTACGCCGGGAGCATCGCCGTCCTGGCGAAGATGGTCGAGCGGGCGGCCGCGATCATCCATCGCGCGGACCCCGGGGCGCTGGTGGCCTGCCCGTCCTTCGGCGAACTGTGGGAGGAGCGCGGCCGGGAGCTGTTACGGCAGTTCGCGCGCACCGGCGCGTACGAGAGCTGCGACGTCGCGGCGCTGAAGATGCCGCCGCACAGGGCTGACTCGCCGCCGGAGGAGATCATCGATCTCGCGCGGAATGTGCATGACCTCTTGTTCAAGGAGGGCCTGAGGGAAATCCAGGTGTGGAACACCGGACCGGACAGGAGCGTCGCCGTCACTCTGCCGCTGGACGCCCGCCACGCCCGCGACTACGCGGTGCGCTTCTACCTGGCGGGGCTCTACAGCTGGCATTACGGAATGCGGCGGATGTACTTCTACAGCTGGGGGAGCACTGGCGTGCCACTCGTGGTGCAGCCTGTCGGCGGGCGCCCCACAGAGGCCGGGCTGCGCATGGACCGGCTGCGGCAGTGGCTGGACGGCGCCCGGATCGCCGCCTGCGGACAGGGCGCGCAGATGGGCCTGCCGGAAGGCGCGTACACCTGCCGCTTCGAGCGGGACGGCAAGCCGTTCTTCGTGCGCTGGACCACGAAGGGGCGCGCGGACGTGTCCGCGAACGAGGGCGCGTACCGTCTGCGTCACATGGACGGCAGGACGGTACGCGTCCAGGCTGGTGACCGGATCAGCTTTGGCGAGGAGCCGGTGCTGATCGAATCCCGCGCGGGATGAGAACCCAGGGGTCACATTCCGTCAGTAGTGCACGCGGGCCCCGACCGTGCGGGGGGACATGCAACTCCTGCCCGGACCATACGGAACTCCCACCGGGGCCCCTGTGCACGGGGACCCCGATGGAAGAGGCCGACCGCGCCTCAGCGCAGTCGAGAGAGGCTCGACCTCACTTCGTACAGCCCTTGAGCTGCTTGACGTACGTGGTCGACGACCGCACCCACGCGCCCTTGCCGTCCGCACCGCCACCGCCGTCCAGACGGCGGTAGAGCTTTCCGTCGGGCTTACGGGTGTGGTTGCAGCCCAGCATGACCGTCTTGCCCTTCTTCAACTTGCCGTAGGACTTGTACTTGGTGCCGGCCCAGGCACGCTTGTTGACCGACTTGACCACCTTGAACGGTGCCCACTTGGTCGGCTTGGGGGCCGAGCAGGAGTGGGAGACCTCGTTCTTCCAGGTGTGGCCGGCGCCGTTGTACGTCATCGGGTAGAGGCTGGCGGTGCTCCGGTGCGCCCCGCCGTCCGTCCCTCCCCAATGGTCCGCGTTCTTCTTGCCCTTGGCGACCTCGAAGTGCAGGTGGGGGTGGCCGTTGGCGGTGGGGCCGTCCTTGCCGACGGTGCCGATCTTCGTGGTGCGCTTGACCTTGTCGCCCCTGCTGACGCTGCGCGACTTCAGATGGAGATAGGTGGTGTAGTAGCCGCCCTTGTGCTGGATCTGGATAGTGTTGCCGGAACCCTGGGCGAAGCGGGTGGAGAAGACGACCTTGCCGGCGGCTGCGGCCTGCACCGTCTTGCCTTCCGCCTTCGCGTTCCCCTTGTCGATGTCGAGGGCGGGGGAGTGGGAAGCGGCGCCGGAAGACACCCGCCACTTCGTCCCGCAGGGGAACGGCAGGAAGAGGCGGGGCTTGGCGGCTGCGGCGGACCGGCCGGCCTGAGCGCTCTGCGCGGCGATCTGACTGCCCGTGGTGTGGGCAGGTGTGTTGCTTCCAGCCATGGCGGCGCTGGTGCTCAGAGTTCCCCCTGCCAGGGCGAGGGCGGTAACGCCGATTGACAGGCGTGTGCGGTTGTTCATCGTGAGTTGTCCCCGTAGTACGCCCGGTGGGCGGTGGGCGCGATCCCGGCGCCGCTTTGTATGGCGACGCAAGCAAGACGCTAGAGACGCTCAGCGCACAGCAGAAGGTGTTTCGGGCGGGGCCGAAGCGGCTTTATCAGTGGGCCCCGCTATGGGCACTGGTGCGCACCATGAGGGGCCTGCCTCCGCCGGCTGGCTCGTTGGCCACTGACATGAACTCACCGGATAGGCCCTTAGCGGTCGCCCAGCAGGCGGCCAACCCCATGCATCGCTTCGGCAGCCCGGAGGAGATCGCGGCGAGAATCGTGTTTCTGGCCGGCCCGGGAGCATCCTTCGTTACCGATGCCGTCTTCTACATCGACGCCGGCTACCCGTTCCGGCCAGCCAACGAAAAGGAGCCGGTCACTCTCGGAGGCGCCATCAGCTCCATGACGACGAACGACCAGATTGCGAACCACAACGCCGGCCCTCTCCCCTCGCGGGATCCCGATGGGCCACCTGCCCCGCCATACCCAAGAGCAGCCCCGCACCGCGCCTATCGTGCCCGTGCCCTGACCGTGCCCTCCAGCACGGTCAACAACGGTCAATATCGGCGCGCCAGAGCGCCTGCACGCGCGCGGATACTGCGACGTTTCCCCTGGTCACACGCCCCATTGATCTATCAAGCGCCGTTGATTCCCAAGCTCAGAGCGCGGGTTCGATTCCCGTCACGGCTCCATAGTTGAGGCCCAGGTCGGAGACCTGGGCCTTGTTTGTCGTCCGGACCAGTTCAGGGGTCTCGCACCAGAGCCGCACCAGAAGGCCGACGCCCTCGCCCAGACCTCCCTCGGAGCTGCACGGCACGAACTGCGAGAAGCAGCACGGCAGTTCGAGCGCGCCACGCGCTCCCACATCCGCGCCAAGGACGCTGAAATGTACGCGCTGCGCCGCTCGGCCCACCAGATCGTCCACTCCGGGCCCGCCCTCGGCAGCGGTCAGGACGGTGCCACCACGATCCGTCAGGGCGCCCCCGTGTGGACTGACCACAGTGTGCGGTCGTGCGCTCGGACCGCACGGCGACGCGAGTAAGCCTGTCAGGAGGTGAGGATCGAGATGCCGTCTCCGAGCAGTTTCAACCCGAGGACGAAGAACAGGACCGCCATCACGGCGACATTGTGCTGGGCTGCCCAGTCTTTCCAACTGCCGAGCGTGGTTTCGGCTCGCTCTCCTCCCAACAGGAAGACGCCCAGTGGGGCCAGCAGGCCGAGGGTGGCGATCAGCACGAAGATTGCCAGCGAGGCGATCTGCTGCCCGACCGGCAGACCGGCTGCGCCGATCGAGGCGCCCGCGGCGATCGTCAGCGGGGCGTTCTTGGCGTTGAGCGCGGCCAGGGCCAGTCCGAGCCCGAGGACCTTGACCGGCGTGAGGTGATCGATCGCGCCCATCCACTTCGGCAGCTGGGCTTGCGAGGGATCCTTCGGGCGTCGGTGCCATAGCCGGGCGCCGAAGAGGACGAGGAACACGCCCAGAGCGAGTTTGAGGGCTCCCACCCAGGTGGCCGGGTGATGGTGGGCGGAGGCACCTGCGGGGGAAGCGATCGCGAGCATCAGCGCGCCCAGTGCCGAGAGTCCCAGGATCCAGCCGGTGGTGAAGAGCACTCCGTTGAGCCGTCCCCGAGGCGTCGCGAGGATGAGGATGACGGCGATGATCGGAAGCGGGCTGATCGCGACACCGGCCGCAAGACCCAGCACGTCACCGAGAACTTTGCCCATGGTTACCTCCAGGGGGCAGGGCAGAGATCGGGTCGAGCACGGCTGGGTGGGCGGGAGTGGGTGCCCCGCCCCCTGGGGCTGGGCACCCACGGTCTGTCGTGGGCGTGCCCCGGACCCGCAGAGGGCGCCACTACGATCGCCGCGGCCCCGGCAGCGCCCCTCTGAATGGCGCACTCCCCGGTGATCAGCACCCGCCCTGCAACCGTCCCGACGATCCGGACTCCTGTAGCGCTGGCACAACTCGAACCCTGCTCACGGTGCGGCCGGGATGGCGCCAGGGCGCATGGGCGGACTGTTACGCGGCCGACTTCTCGGCCACGCGGAAGCGGCCGGCCGGGAGCGTGACGACGCCGTACTCGGGACATCCCGTCTCATCTTCCTGCGTCGTTGCGGATCTGTCCTCGCGAGCTCCTCAGAACGCGAGGTCCCGCCCTGAGAACGCCAGGTCCCGTCCTGTTGCCGGCCGGCCACCCGCATGACTGCCTTCCCGGAAATGGAGCAGCCGCCCGGCACCCGAGGCTGCTTTCCGCCTCCCCGGGCCGAAGATGCGAAGCCACGCACGGGCGACCAGGATGAAGAGGTGAGGGCGATGGCGCCCGATATCCGAGCGCTTGGCGACCCTCGGACCTATCCGTGGCAGGAGAGCCTCACGATGACTGCGACATCAGGTGCAGCCCAACCAGCTCAGCCCGAGCGCCCGGGCAGGACGGATGGGGTGTGCGGCGAGTTCACCGTCTTTACCAAGATCAAGCCGGGCCACGCGGATGCGCTGCGTAAGGATCTCGCCACGCTCGCCAGCGGGTCGGCTGACGCGGCGGGCCGTGCGGCGCTACGCCAGATCGGCACCCTGCACGACGCCCGGCACGTGATCTTCGACAACGACACCCGGTTCATGTTCGCCAGCGTCTTCGACGGCTCCTGGGACACCTACATCGACGACTTCGCCAAGACGGTAATCGGGTCTCACTTCGACACCATCTTCTCGCACAGCGAAGGGTTCCCTGGCATCAGCGATCCAGGAGTGAAGGACTGGTTCGTCGCCCACCAGGCGCCCGCGAAGAGCTTCGTCAGCTCCTATCCCGACCTGACCGTTCAGCAAATCTGGAAGGACCACCGAGTGGACGAGGCATTCGAGGAGGTGCTGGACACCCCTGAATTCCGGGCGGCGCTGGATAACCCGGCCAACGCCGAGTTGCTGGCCACGCCTGCCTTCCAGAAGCTGCTGGAGGAAGCCGCGGCCTAAGGGCTGTCCCGGACACACCAACACGCAGAGCCGACCCCACATCGGTGGAACGCGACGGCAGGGCGCGCGGGCCGGCGGCGTAGGGCTGCCCAGGCAGAGACCGATGTGGAGGCACAAGCGATCATGAACACGGCGGACAGCACCGGCGCAGCGGGCGTGCGCGTCGAGATCGACGACGTCCAAAGCGGGGCCCTGCGTCCACGGCCCGTGCCGTACGAGGGAAAGTTCCTCTTTCTGCGGGTCGACGACCGCCACGCCGGGCGCGCCCTGCTGCGGCGGCTGCTCCCGTTGACCGCAGGTGGTCTGCCCAGCGTGGACCGGAGCCAGGATGCCTGGGTGGCGGTGGCGTTCACCTACCAGGGGCTGAGGGCGCTGGGGGTGCCCCAGGAGTCGCTGGACAGCTTTCCGGAGGCATTTCGTCAGGGCATGGCTGCTCGCGCGGAGCGGATCGGCGACGTGGGCGAGAACGCCCCGGCCCACTGGGAGACACCGTTCGGAACCGGTGATGTTCACATCGCGTTGAGCGCCCTTTCCTCCGAGGCGGCGCAGCTGGACAGGGCGCTGGAGCGGGCCCGTGTCGCCTACGAGGACACGCCCGGTGTCCAGGTGATCTGGCAGCAGGACGTCCACCAGCTCCCGACCGGCCGCACCACCTTCGGTTTCCGCGACGGCATCAGCCACCCGAACATCGAGGGCGTCGGCCTGCCCGGCTCCAACCCGCAGGAAGCCCCCATCAAGGCCGGCGAGTTCATCCTCGGCTACCCCGATGAAACCGGCAATCTGCCCTCCATGCCCAGCCCCGATGTACTGGGGCGCAACGGAACCTACGTGGCGGTGCGCAAGATTCACACCAAGGTGGCGGCCTGGCGTCAGTACCTGCGCGCGAACACCTCCAGCGCCGAGGAGGAGGCGCTCCTGGCGGCGAAGATGGTCGGGCGCTGGCCCAGCGGGGCGCCGCTGGCGCTGGCGCCGGAGCACGATGACCCGGAGCTGGCGGCCGATCCGCACCGCGTCAACAACTTCCTGTACCGGGAGAACGACGATCGCGGCTTCCGGTGCCCTGCCGGTGCACACATCCGGCGCATCAACCCCCGCGATTCCACGATCATCGGCGACGCACGGATGCACCGCCTCATCCGCCGCGGCACCACCTACGGCCCACCGCTGCCAGAGGGAGTGCTGGAGGACGACGGCGCCGACCGGGGCCTGGTCGGCGTCTTCATCGGAGCCCATCTGGAACGACAGTTCGAATTCATCAAGGCCGAGTGGGTCAACGACGGCAACTTCATCGGCCACCCCGGCGAGAAGGACCCGGTAGCCGGGCATCACGACGGAACCGGCAGCGCCACCATCCCGGAAAAGCCGATCCGGCGCCGCCTCCAGAACCTGCCCAGCTTCGTGGTCACCCGCGGCGGCGAATACTGCTTCCTCCCGGGCCTGCGCGCCCTGCGCTGGCTCGCCGAACTGGAGGACTGAGAGCGAATTCTTGCCCCTGAGGCCCCACCACGGTCCTCGAAAAGAGGTCGAAGTCATGGCAGCACAGTTCGTCCGCTACACGCCGGACGTCGAAGACGATGACCCGCACTTCGCACAGCACCTCCAGACGGTGATCGCAAAGACCGAGAACTACATCACCGAGTCAGTGAAGGCCGGTGGCACCGGCCGGGCCCTCCGCGACGCCCACGCCAAGGGCTACGGGCTGGTCCGAGGGGAAGTGGAGACCCTGGACGGGCTTCCCCCCGAGTACGCCCAAGGCATCTACGCGACTCCGGGAACCCACGATGCGCTCATCCGCTTCTCCAACGGCTCGCCCCACGCCGGAGCCGACGCGCGACTGGGCGCGGCCACCGGACTGGCACTGAAGATCTTCGGCATCGACGGCCCGACCCTGCTGGAAGACGAACCGGACACCGGCACGTTCGACTACGCCAACATCAACGCACCGATCTTCTTCTGCAACACGGTCGAGCACTACCTGTTCATCCAGGAACTGTTCCTGGACGCCCCGTCCTACTTCTCTCGCGGCCGACCCGGCGCGCATCGTTTCTTCACCGAGTTCGTGACCGGAAAGGGAACCCTCGACCAGGACAACTGGGCATGGGACGAGTTCCTGGCCTTCCTCCGCCTGTCCAAGATCCCCCCGGTCAACGTACTGCTGTCGAGCTACTGGACGATGGGCGCGGTCCGGCACGGGGACTACATCGCCAAGGTGCGCATCACCCCCGACCCGCACTTCGCCGCCGCGGTGGTCCGGCGCGACATCGACCCGGCCTCCGCACCGGAGGTCTTCCGGCCGGCCCTGCAAGCCGAACTGCTGGAGCGCCCCTACGTCTTCGACATCCAGGTCCAACTCTGCACCGACCTGGAACGCATGCCGGTGGAGGACACCACCGTGGAGTGGCCCGAGCAGCTCTCGCCGTCCGTCACCGTGGCCAGGCTGCGGCTGCCGCAGCAGGACATCTCCGGCCCGGACAACCTGGAGAAGATGGACTCATTGTCCTTCACCCCCTGGCGGGTCACCGCCGAGCACGCGCCCCTGGGCAACATCATGCGGGTCCGCAAGGAGGTCTACCGGCACTCCTCCATCGAACGCCACAAGCTCAACCAACAGCCGCGCACAGAGCCGCGCAGCGCCGACGAGGTACTTGGCCCGGCCCGCCATGGCGACTACGCCGGGGGCGAGTAGGCGAAGGAGCTCCTCGCCCCTGTGCCGCCCCGCGACTCAGGCTCCTGGCAGACACGGCCCGTGGCATCAGGTTTCAGCAAGACGCGGCGCAACCTCGGTCACGCCACCCTTCGTGTTGAACAGCTTCAGGCCCGACACCTTCCCCTCCTCGGCTACGTAACCGCAACACCGAGGGGAGCAAGATTGTTTCCGCGAAGGTCTTCGGTCCTGTGAGGGTGGTGTCAGGCAAGGGCGGGCCGCGCAGGCGCGGTGGACGGGTCTGTGCCGAACTCAGTTGATGCGAGGCGGTGTTGAAGACCACGGGGCAGAGTCACGTGCCGGCGGCCGTCGGTTCCTGTCGACACCCACCACTTGACACAGTGATGTGCGCCGCTGACTTGGCACTTTCTTGTCAGGTGCACTCCTCCACAGTGCTGCGAGGATGCCGTTCCGCGTTGATGTGGAGAAGGTTGGCGGCACCTGGCCTCAGCACGAAGACGGAGAACTCGTCTGCGTCCGGTCCATCGGACGGAATATTTGCCACGATGGAGCCGGAGGGGTCAAGCCCGCGGGACAGGTTGAAGACGATTCCGTTCGGTAGCGTTACCCGGATCTCCTCGGCATCGAGTTGGGTCGGGACACCCTCGCATATGGCTTCGATGTGAAGCGGGGCAGACTCCCCCGGCGTGGGATTCGTTGCTGACATGTCGTGATTCTCCTTGTGGGATGGCACCGGACTGCGCCCGAAGAGGCGGCGAAGCATTGGTTGGAGCCGTACTTTGAGGTGTCGTTGGCCTGCTGCGGCGACCGGTGCGAGGGCGGTCGTGGCTGCCGGGTTCAGCCGGTCCTGAACCGTGGGGTCAGACTGCGGGTGCCGGTCGCGGCCAGGGCAGCCGCCAGGAGGGCGATGATGCCCGCCTGCACGGTGAAGGCGGCGATGAGAGAGCCAGGAGTGTTCTGGGCCGCGGACGCGAAGATCAGGGTCCGCTGTACGAGGACGGCGAGGCCGAGCGCGGCCAGTGCGAGGGGCAGTGCAGGGTCTGCCACGTGCTTCGGTGACCGGCGCCGGGCGACCAGCCAGACGGCGGCCGCGGCGATGAATGCCGAGCCTTCGGCCCATCCCACGTCTGCAACCCGAGGCCACAAAACCACGGTCGACGCGCCCACGAGGACGCAGGTGCCCATGAGGGCCGGCCCGGTTGACACCAGCGGGAGCCGGGCGGGCGGGGCATCGCAGTGGAAGCCACAGCACAGGGCAAGGACGGTCAGCCAGGAGAACAGCGCAGTCGCAAGCGAGAGGGCGACCGCCACGGTGCCCCATCCGGCGTCCATGTCATGTATGGCTGACGCCAGGTCGGGAAGGGCCGCGAGGACGGCGGATACGAAGGCGGTGCGCCTGTGGTCGCGCAGCAGCGCCACGTAGGCCACCGTCCAGGCCAGCGGGAGCAGCCACAACGCCGCCTCGTACGGCCCCGGCAGAGCACCATGGTCGGTGAAGCCGCCCCGGAACAACTCTTGGTCCTGCGCGGGGGCGCCTGCGAACCAGGCGAGGAGGAGCGCCCGTACGGTCAGTTCGGAGGCCGCATGCAGCAGCACGCTCAGCAGCGCGAAGAGGCGCACCGTCGCGCCGAAGGTGGCGTAGCGGGCCGGGGCGCCTGCGGCGCCCATCCGGGTGCGGATGGCGAGAGCGGCGATGCTGGCCATCTCGCCCAAGGCGGGACGCATCTCCTCCCGGTCCTGCTCGTCGATCCCGTGCAAGTAGGTCTCCACCATCTCCTCCTCCCGCTCCGTGCGGTAGTAGGAGGGCAGCAGGCGCAGGGCGGTGCGGTAGCGCTGTTCGAGCACGGTCGTCATGCGGTGCCTCCGGCAATTCCTGGGCGACGCACCGATCGGCTGGCGGCAGCCGGCCCGGCGGTCGTGGGGCGGTGGGCGGCTATCCGCTGGGTAGCGGCGCGTGCGCCGGCCGCCATCCGCTCCGCCTCGGCGGACAGAGCCGCCCCGCCGGCGTCGGTGAGGCGGTAGTACTTGCGCAGCCGGCCCTGCTGCACCTCCTCGCGGTCCGGCTCGATGAGCCCGTCGGCCGTCAGCCGGTCCAGCACGCCGTACAACGTGCCGATCCGCAGCTGCACATGCCCTTCGGACAGCTCGTCGACCTCCTGCACGATGCCGTAACCGTGTCGCGGTTCGTCGACCAGTGCGGTGAGGACGAAGAACGCCGCTTGCGTCATTCCTCTGGAAGCCATGCGCTCACTATATCCTGCCTTCCGATATATAGGGGATGGGAGGGGCATCGTTGTCGACCCGGCCATGAGCGTTTCGAGGCGGCAACGGGAACACGGCGGCCGGCGCGACCGCGTGACTCGACGACCGAACGAAGAATGGGCTCGACTGAAGGCGTGTGCGCCCAAGAACGATGGACGGAGCGGGCGTGGGAAGAATCGCCGCCAGGTCATGGACGGGATGCCGTTCCGGCAGCGGATCGGCACCCCGTGGCCGGTCAGCGCCAAGTGGCCGGACGGTGCATCGGAGTCGGCGGGCGGCTGGGGTCATGGCGTCGCACTGGAGGGCGTGCGTGCGGGGCCCTCCAGCGGTCGCGTCAGTGGGCGGCACCGAGTTCGATGGTCAGAACGCCGGCGACGATGAGGGCGATGCCCAGGCCCATGACCTTGGTGAGCGGCTCCTTGAACAGGATGCGGACGGTCAAGGTGCATCTCCATCGCGGACGTGCGGCCCTGGCCCGGCTTCTCTCCGACTCGGAGCTGGATCCCCGCCCGGGTGGGCTGTCGGAGGTGAAGCGTGGCTGACCAGACTGAATTGGGCCGGCGCCTGCAAGCGCTCACCGAGTCGACCCGGCATCGTGTCGCAACAGTGTCTGCTGAGCGGGTGCGTGCCCGCGGTGACCAACGCCGTCGCCGCGAGCGTGCCGCCGCGACAGCGGGCGGGGCGTTCTTGTCGGTTGCACTCGTCGCGGGGGGGTGCCGGGCTGCTGTCGATGTGGTCCTCTTCGGTACCGGACCCCGTAGCGATCGCGCCCGCGCCGACCGTCTCTGCTTTCAGCACCCCGACTCCTGCTCCCGGCGAGGAGTACGCGAGCGAACTCGGCTACGTGTACGGGGCCGTGGCCGAGAGCGGCAAGGTGCGGATCACGGTCAGGCAGTTGCGCGAGCTCCGCGGGGATGCGGCGTCGGCATACGCACGGACCCACGGGCTCACGGCCCCCCCCTCACGGAGAAGCCCTGGTGGTGGACACCGGCACGGTGCACGTGCTGACCCTGCCGGAGTGGACGCCGGTCGAGGCTCATGCGCTGTCCGGGAATCGCGCCACCGATATGAGGCTGGGGCAGCTGGTCGTGGAGCTTGGCTCGCGGCCGAAGTGGACGTTCTGGATCGACTACGACACCAGGCGCCAGGTCGCTTCCCTGCGGGAGGCCGGGCAACGACCGGATCGGGCCGTTACCCGCTCATGACATTCCCGGTGTAACCCGCGGGACCGCCGCACCCGTAGAGCCCATGTACACCGACCACACCCAATCGATGGGGTACCACCATGTTCCACTCGCACCACCGCATCGCCGCGAGCATCACTGCTGTCACCCTCGCCGCCCTTTCCCTGACCGCCTGCGGCAGCAAGGACAACGAAGTGAAGCCCGCCGGGGCCGTTGCCAGCGCCCAGGCGGGCGACGGCAGTAAGTCGGAGAGTCCGTCCGACAGCAGCAAGCCGAGCGGCGTGACCAGTGCCTCGACGTCCGGCGAGCAGCGACGCGCGCCTGGACAGGTCGACAATCGCCACAGGGCCAACTCCAAGCGCTTCGTGCAGATCCACAGCGCCGGGGTCACCGGCGGTCAGACGTACCTGATGGTCCGCCCCGCCCTGAAGAAGCCCGTCACCAGCCCGACCGAGGGCTGGGAGGTCATCCCGACGACGGGCACGTTCACCACGGTGACCCTGGCGAAGAACGCGCGGGTACTGGCATCGGCACCGCTCACCGGCCAACCCGCCCCGAAGCAGATCAGCCAGGCCGAATTCGCCAAGCAGGCGAACAAGCTGAACAAGGAGAAGCCCCTCGTCGGCTTCGACCTCACCTTCAATGGTGACGGCGACGTGGTCAAGGTGCAGTCCCTGTACACGTCCTGAACCGACTGCATGGCCGGTGACGGAATGACCGGGGCCGTTGCCGGCCGTTCGCTCTCTCAGGTTGCCTGGGGAGAGGAGCGACCGGTCCCGGCGTTCGGCTACCTCGCGCGCAAGGCACTCTGACGCTGATCGGGCCGCTGATGGGTAGGACTCGGTATGCGGTCGCCCCGTGGCGGCACGCTCTACATCGCGGAGGTGCAGATGACGCAGTGTCCCGGGGCGACCCCGTACCCGATCCCGCCCGCAGTGCAGGAAGCGTACGGTCCGGCGGATCTCAGCTCGATGTCCCTGTTCGGTGGGGGGTTCATCAACTTCGGCTACTGGCAGGGCATCGGCCTCGACCAGCCGCTCACCGAACATGACCGGATCAGCAGCCAACAGGCCATGTACCGCCACGTGCTCGCCGCCTTGGCGCCCGTAGAGGAGCCGCGGGCCCTGGAGGTCGGCTCCGGGCTAGGGGTCGGCTGCGCCGTTGCGCTCGAGGAGTACGGCTTCGCGCACGTCACCGGCATGGACATCCATCCGCAGCAGCTCAAGCGGGCTGAACAGGCAAACGCCGATCTGTTGGCCCGCCGCGCCGAACAGCTGCGCTTCGCACACGGAGCAGCCGAAAGCATGCCGTTCGCGGAGGGAGAGTTCGACTGCCTGTACAGCGTGGAAGCCGCCCAGCACTTCCGCGACCTCGACGCGTTCGCCCGGGAAACCGCACGCGTGCTGCGGCCCGGCGGCCGCGCCATCATCGCCAGCTTCTTCGTCCCCGACGCCGACCCGGCCCGACCCGAGCGGCTGGCCGAACTGCTCGACACTTACAGCACCGGCCTGGACATCGCACACACCATCCCGCAGCTCACCGGCAGCCTCGAACGGGCCGGCCTGACCGGGGTCCGCGCCACCCCGATCGGGGCGTCGGTATGGCCGGGCTGGGACCGCTGGCTGGCGCGCATGTGGGAGCCCGGCACCTGGCCTCGCAACTTCCTGCGGGCCTACCGTGAAGGCACCCTCGACTACTTCACGGTCACCGCACAACGACCCATGCCATGACCCGGCGGTCAGCCTTCGGAACCCGATTCCCTGCGGCTCCGAGCAGCGAGGAACACGCGCGCGAAACTGCGGCTTCCGGACATCCCCAGGCCGGTGGGCCGGAGTAGCTGTCTCGCCTGGCGGTCACTGCACCTGAACTGCCCCGCCCCGCCCCGGGGGGAGAATCTGATGGCACGCCCCTTCGGCACGCAATCCGCGTCTCGTGTGCAGCAGCGCCGGTGGGCTCGCAGCGATGTGGCCCTCGCGGGAAGGAGCCTGTCCGGGCCGTGAGGAGACCAGCGTGCCAGTGTCGTGCCAGATCGAGGAGGTAACCAGCAGACAACAAGGGCAGCGAGTCAGCCGGGCGCACACCGTCTATCTAAAGCGTTCTTCCTGTTCAGGAAAGCATGAGACGCCCGAAAGCACCCTGATCCCGCGGCGGCCCAGTAACGCCCAGCTGGACCTGCCCCGGGCGGGCGGCGACCACCGGCGGGTGCTGGCTCTGCTGAGATTCCCGGAAGGAAACGGCGGACCCCGGGCGCCCGCCGAAGGCCCGGCCGATGCCGGGGCGGCGAAAAGATTGGTGCGCGGGGCCGACGAAACCGGGTAACGTCTTTGTCATGTTCTTCCAGACGCCGATTTACGAGTGAGAGCGTGACGGGCCCCTGCTGACGTCCTTCGACGTCGCCGCCCGTCCCCCACCGATGAATCCGTAGATCACTTCACACCATTACCGGGAGAACCCGTGACCGTGAGCAAAAACATCAACAACCCCGTGGGCATGGGCGGCGGCCAGCGCAAGAGGCTGTCCCGCGCCGAACGGCAGAACAACGGTCCGCACCGCAACCTCGACCGCCAGGGTGCAGCCGACCAGAAGGCGGAGCTGGTGCGCAAGATGCGTGAGAAGGCAGGCGCAGCTGAGGGCGCCGGGCAGGCAGACGACACCGCACAGAGCTGACACACCGCCGCAGCAGGGCGGCACCGCACGGGGCAGGGCCCGGACCGCGACGCGCGGTCCGGGCTCTGCTGCTGTACCGGGCGCGGCCGGTCCCGATCAGCTCTCGGCCGACCACCCGCGTCTCAGCCGACCACCCTGGGCAGCCGCAGATTCAGCAGCCCCGTCACCGCCACCACCCCGAGCTGTACCAGGAGCGTCACCACCAGCGCGTTGCCCGTGCCCAGGCCGGGCGACACCGCAGCTATCGCTTGTCCCGTAACTGATCTTCGAACCGGTGCGGGCGAGGAACACCCGCGTGAGCTGGTCGACGCACTGCACCTCAATGCCAACGAGGCGACAGTGCGCCAGTACCGGAAGCTGCTGCGCGACCGCTCGCGTCGTCAACGGGCCTGAAGTTCGCCCACGATCCGTTCAGCCGCGATCCGGGCGGGCGCGAGCTTGGGATCGGCCTCGTCGGCCCAGCGGCCGACGACCTTCGTGCAGTAGAACAGCGCCATCAGCAGCCCGTCCCTACTTTCCAAGTCCTCGCGGCGCTCCCGCCACACCCGCTCCGCAAGGCCGGGGGCCGCCAGAGAATTCCCCCACAGCGAGGCAGCGTCCAGGCCCCTGGGTGCCATGCCCCAGTCCTCCCAGTCGAACAGGCAAAATGTCGGGCCCGTCACGTTCGCCCAATTCAGGTCCGCGTGGGCCGGCCGCCAGTCCGCGAGGGTGGTGTCGAGGTCGCCGAAGGCCGAAGTGACCTCCTGTGTGACCCGGGCCTGCGTGATGGTGACCGTGTCCGGCGTCGCGATGCGGGTGGTGGTCTGGCCGGCCAGGGCGTCCAGGGACCTGTTCAGCTGCCCCCACCAGGCGCCGGGGAGCTGCGGATCGATGGTGAGGGTTCCCCCAGGCCTTACCGGGGCACCGGGAAGCAGGGTCGTCTCATCCGCCCGCCACATAGCCTCGCCTGACGCGTCCCGCCACGCGACGCCGGCCAGCCACCGCGGCATAGCGACGCCCTCCAGCACTGCCGCGGCCTCCGTGCCGTTCCACCCCTGGCCATCGACCCGCGCCAAAGGCCGGCGCTCCAACCGCACCCAGGTCCCGCGGTCCGTGTGCGCGCCGACCGAGCGACGCTTGCGCACCACACTCCCCCGCTCCAAACGAACGTCCAAAGACCGCTCGACCCGGTCGAGCACCTCATCGACCGGTTCGGCACGCAGATCGACAGCAGAAGGGGAAGAAGCCATAGCCAAAATGTGCCATGTTGCGGTGCGGAGCGGCCCCGGTTCCCGTGGAGGAGTGCGTCTAGCGTGCCCCGCGACAGATGGCGCATCGAACGCGCTGCTCAAGCCTTGAGGACATGCCCTTCCGCAGTCATCCGGCCTTCCGCCTTCCCTGCGCGTGTTCCCTTCGACGTCCTTCGTCCATGCGCCGCAGGAACGCGACCTTGCCGTGTCGACCATGGCATCCGGGATGCACGCACCACCACAGCCCCTGAGGGGCGCCCGGTGACCCGCAGGATCTCCGCACTCGGGCTGGGCCCGCGTAGGTGAGAGCCTGGCTGTACTCGGCGATCTCGCAGTCCCCTTGATCGGTGACAAGCTGCAAGTCGAGCCGTTCGGCGGCCTGTCGGGGCCGCCGAACCAGATCCGAACACATGGCACTACCTGGCAGGGCGCCGCGAGCAGGAGCCGGCGGTGGCGTCTCTGGTGCGGGAGGCCCAGGAGGAAGCGGGTCTGGCCGTCGACCCTGCGGACGTGCAGCTGGTGCATGTCGTGCACGTGGTGGACAGCCCGGGCGGGCAGCCGCTGATGCAGCTGGTCTTCGGGGCTCGCCGCTGGAAGGGGGTGCCCGAGGTCCGCGAGCCCGACAAGTGCCTCACCTGGCAGCGGTGGCCACCGCACGAGCTTCCGGAGCAGCTCGTTCCCTATGCACGGACGGCCATTGCCGGCATCGCCGGAGGCCGCATGTATGCGGAGATGGGTTGGGGAGCAGCGCGTGCATGTACACGGCGAACAAGCCCGGGCGAGGGGCTCAGAGCAGGCCCGTCCGGGGGCTGATGCCGTCGGGGGTGCCGAGATGAGCGGCCGGCACGACGTCATGGCCGTGGCGGGGATCTTGGCGTTGCTGTACCGGATCACACTGGCCGCGGGCAGCGAGGGTACGGCGATCTGTGCAGGTGACAGGCCGTGCAGCGACAGCAGCACCATCACCGCCCGCACTACTGTCCGGCCCCGGCCGCGCAGCAGGCCGCGTAATCGCTCGTGCTCGGCGGCGGACGCGTTGGCATATACGGAGGGAGGGCGCACAGTGACCACAACCTCGCCGGGTGGGCGGACGATGCCGGCGCTGCGATCGAACACCCGGCGAGGGCCATGTCAACGCCTGCCGCAGTCAGCGAGGCGATCTGAGACTTCAGGTATCTCGCTCAACCGGCCGGGGCCTCGCTCGTCACGGACCCGTGTCACGAGCCCGATCGGTGACCACTCCGAAGAAGCTCAGTGGGCCCTGTAGCGGGTGGCGAGTGCGTGGAACGCTTGCTTCGGTTCCCAGGGCGTGTCGGGGTAGGCGCGCTTGTCGGCGGGATAGCCGCTGTGCTCGTCCAGGACTTTGACGATGCCGTAGGAGGCGAGGTCCTCGTCCGGTCCGGATGTCCGGTGGGGTGTGCTGAAACCGGCGAAGCTGAACCAGAAGACGGAATCGACGCCCTCCCCCTCGAAGACGGTCATGAGATCGTCGAGGTAGCGGACCTGCTCGCCCTCGTCGCGCACCAGGCCGGGTTTGAGGGAGACGCCGTCGGCCGCCCTCGCCATGTACCAGCCGGCGCCGCCGTGCTCTCCCGCTCCCCGGTAGGTGCAGCAGCCGGCCTCCATGATGGCGACGGGCTTGCCGTGGCCGCATTCCTTGCGCAGGTCGGTGCGGTAGGTGGCGGCATTGCGCAGGCTACGGAAGGCGTCCAGGCCGACGATGTCGAACGGGGCCCAGTCCACGCCGTCCAGAGGGCAGGAGGCGTAGCTCACGCGGCCGCCGAAGAGGGGCCGCACGGCGTCGTCGACCTCCCTCAGGAAGGAGTTGACCTTGTCGGGGATGCCCCGGAGCGCGGCTTCTCGGCCGGGGCCCGCCAGGACCGGAATGCGCTCGTTCAGTGTGTCCCCGGGCAGGTATCCGCGGGCGAACACGCTGAGTTCGCAGCCGGTGACGAGGACGACCTCGGCGCCGTCGCGCCGCAGTCGCTCCGCCCGCTCGGCGCAGTCGGTGAACAGCGGCAGCATCTCGGCATTCGACAGCTCGCAGGGAAACGGCGAGAACCAGACCTCCAGGCCCGCCTCCGCCGCGTACCGCGCCGTAGTCTCGATACGGTCCGGATCGCCCCCGGTGATACGGACAGCGGTGCAGTGCAGGTCCTCCGCGACGACACGCATGTCCCGTTCGACGTCCCGAACGTCGAAGACAGGGCGCGACGTGTCGCCGTTGGGAAAGGTGCCGGTGTCGTAATGGATGCCCTTGCCGCGCAACATGACGAATGCCTCCAGAGGAATGACTGTGTCTGCCGTACGGCGTCATCGTCCAAGCTGCCGCTGCGTCAGCGTCAAGGCTGCACCACGGCCGGCCTGTCACCGAGCTGAGGAGCCGACTGAGGCGGTCGGGGCAGCTGAGCGCCTGTCCAGAAGCCTTGCGTGTCTCACCCGGCCACGCGTCCTCGGTCAGCCAGCGTCGCACGGTGGAAGGCGACACCGCGGTCACGATCTGGCGGGTGACGGCCTCACGGGCCAGTTCCGGGCACGACCAGCGTGAGATGGGCACCCCGGTCTCGGCGGGCAGTCGGCAGGCCAGCGCCTTGACCTCGGTGGCCTGCAACGGCGTGAACGAAGCGGGACGCCCGCAGCGTTGACGGTCTTTGAGCCCGGGCAGGCCCGCCTGAGCAAACCGGCCACGCCAGCGGCGCACGGTGTCCAGGTGCAGCCCCGTCTCCCGGGCGATGCGCGCGTTGGAGCGTCCGCGCGCGGCGTGCAGGACGACCTGCGCACGCACCCGCAGCCGGTGCTCGGTCTTGTGGCCGTAGGCCATCTTCTTCAACCGCACGCGTTCGGCGGCGCTCAGGGCTATTGGACAGGCAGCGCGAACGGGCATGGCGGGCGAACCGATCGGCCGAAGTGGATCACTGGCAAGCCACAGCCTGGCCCTGCCCGCCGCGAGGGGGCGAAGCACAGACGTCGTGGCTGGACGCGGCATCCCATGCCATGAGCACCGGGTGGAGACAAGAGGGCCCTGACCGCAGTTGTGTGAGGGCCAGAGCGGTGACGGTCCGGGGGCTGTTGGCGCTCTTTGGATTACCGGTGCGCTCTGGGCGGTCGCATACCGGAACGGTTCGCGGTCTGGTCCGCCAGGTGAGCAGGCCAGAACGGCGGCTGGTCCAGTGACCCCAGACGGTCTGCCACGGGATGCGATGAGTACCGCTTCCGAGCCATGACCGTGCCGTGATTGTCGCGTGCCCCGGTATCCAGTTCGGCCGTCCCAGTACCGGCTTTGTCGCGGAGACGTCTGCGTGCCGCCCAGCCTCACAGATGTCGGCCGGGAAGGTGGGCACGGAGGTGGGATGTGAAACGCCCGGTCACTGGCAGCTGCTAGACGCTGTTGGCGGATTTCCTGTGTCGGCGGAGGTCGCTGGTCAGTAGGTTTGCGGCATCGAAGTATGAGCGGCCTGTTCGGAGGGGGAAGGTGGACAGTTCGCAGGTCACCCTGCGCTTGGAGAAGGGTGTAACGGGGTTCCGAGACGGGAGTGACCCTCCCGTGCCGGCTACCGATCCCAGGGCATGCCGTGTCGCCTGGTATGCCGCGGCGCGGGCTGCGCGCGGGCAGGTCGAGGACTTTACGGAGCAGGAGTACCCGCAGAACTTCCACAGCGCCGCGATCAGTGACCGGGAGGGCATACACATCGCTCTGTTTCACGCTCACTGCCCGTTGGTTGCCTTTGTTGGTGGCCGGCGCTACTGGTACACCGGCCAATTCCAGGAACCTCCTGCCTGGGCCGGCGTCCTCGGCGATGTCGGTTTTGTCGTTTTGAGTGCAGCCCGGCTCCTCTCACCGCTGGTGGAGTCGGACACCTCAGCTCTGTCTGCCGCGGAGTGGCGTCAGATCAAGCACTGGCGGCCGGAGACGCTGGGTGCAACGCTCTTCAACTCGTGGGATTGATGGCCGGCCTCGATGCCGTCTTGGATGCCGGCCTTCCGCGTACTCCTCGGGCGGGCGACGGCAGAAACTCCAACCGGGGCTCCAACACAAGGCTCCCTGAGTTCCCCCACGGGGCAGAGCGAGCGCTGGTGACTGAGCGCCGCAGTTGGCGGCTTTCGCCAACTGCGGCGCTCAAGATTGGCTAGGCTTGGTGCAGAGGAAACACCCGTCCCAGTGCGGCAGCACGCTGAGGATCCGGTGTTGTGGGCATGAGGCCATCGCACGTTCCTCGGGTCCAGGGAAGCCTCCGGCGAGGTGAGTGTCGTCGGCCGGTACGAAGGGCTCGGCCATCGCTTTGAACTGGTGAAGGTAGTCCTGGGCGAAGGAAGGGACGTATCCGAGCTCGCTCCAGCGGTGGCGGCTCAACGCCAGTGCGGTGGCGCGCAGCACGAAGTCCTTCGAACGGGCACGTCTCCTCGGAGTTGTGCCCCACGCGATGTCTTGCAGATCGAAGCCGACGGTCCTCGCCCCATCACGTTCTGGTCCTGCCGTGTCAGAAGAGCCGCGAAGCGGTAGTCCCACACATCGTCAGCGAGATCGGATACCGCCGGCATCAGCACGTCGATGAACGCCTCCGTGCCACCGTTGGACAGGCACAGACTCTGTTCCCCACCACCAAATACGTTCCCGACCGGGCCACGGTACGACGCTCAGTGCTCCGGAGGTGTGCTGATGGAGTCACGCGTCGGCTGATTTACGCGGCGGTAGTGGGGCGGGCCGGTGGCGGGCGTGGCGCCTTGGTGGAGCGGCGTGCGGCGCGCGACGTGGGGACTGGTTACGCGTCACCTGCGGGGCCGCGGTTCAGGCTGGTCAGCTCTCTCCTCGGACGGTCCGCTGTTGCGGCCCGGGTGACGGTGCTGGTCCTGGGGCTTTCGTCGTGGAGAGTGCGGGCATTTCGGGGCTGCATGCGCCTGGCTCCAAGATCGATTGTCAGTGGCGGGTGAGACGATGGGTGCATCGAGCGAGAAAAAGGGGGAGCAGTTATGTCCGGAAGTCAGAACTACATCAATCACGTTGCTCTTGTGTTGGACGCCAGTTCGTCCATGTCGCACCTGAGCCGGAAGGTCGTCGAGGTCGCCGACCAGCAGATTTCGTACCTGGCCCGCCGGTCGAAGGAACTGGACCAGGAAACCCGCGTTACGGTGTATGTGTTCGCGGACAAGGTGGAGTGCGTCATCTACGACAAGGACGTGCTGCGCATGCCGTCCCTGAAGCAGCTGTACCGGGTCGGTGGAATGACGGCTCTGCTGGCGGCCACGCTGAAGTCGCAGAAGGAGCTGGCGCAGACAGCTCAGCTTTACGGTGACCACAGCTTTCTGACGTTCGTGCTGACTGACGGGCAGGAGAACGCAAGTCATCGCTGCCCGGATGCTGCTGCCAGGGATCCGCGTGAACTGGTGCAGGCCGTGGGCAAGATGACCGAGACGCAGGCGGACAACTGGACGCTGGCCGTTCTTGTGCCGGACCAGATGGGCAAGCGCGAGGCCATGCAGTGCGGTTTCCCGAAGGACAACATCGCCATCTGGGACGCCACGAGCACACAGGGTCTGGAGGAGGCTGGGCAGGTCATCCAGCAGGCAACCGAGAAATTCATGGTGGGACGCACCCAGGGCATCCGGGGGTCTCGGGCGGTGTTCTCCACGGGTGCCGAGGCTGTCAACAAGGACACCATAGAGGCGGCCGGTCTCACCCCGGTGAATTCATCCGGGTACCAGCTGATTCCGGTGGCTCGCGAAGCGACGATCCGGGACTGGGTCGTCGAATGCGGACACACTTTCCGCACCGGTTGTGCGTTCTATCAGCTGAGCAAGTCGGAGAAAGTCCAGGCACGGAAGCAGATTGCGGTGCTGGAGAAGAAGACGGACCGGGTGTATGCGGGGCCGGAGGCCCGAGCCCTGCTCGGCCTGCCGGACGAGGAGACTCGCGTCAAGCCGGACCATAACGACGACTTCACGATCTTTGTGCAGAGCACCAGCGTCAACCGGAAGCTGGTACCGCATACACGGCTACTGCTGATGATCTGACGTCTGGAAAGCCCCGCCGATCCGGCCCTCGGCGGGGCTTTCAGCTCGGGCCTGTGAAGGCGAGTTCGTCCGGGTGAAGTCGTTATTCGACGGCTTGCGGCGACCTCGCCGGCTGAGAGGCCAGTGGCGGCGGTGATGTGGTGGTGTGGGGGTGGTGTGCAGGGAGCAGGTCTTCGGGCTACGCGTCTGCGTCCCTCGGATGGCCCGGCCTGGCCGAGCGAGCAGTTGGCCGGCAACCTGTGGGGCTGATTCCTCGGCAGGTGCCATCTGCGTTGTCGCTGAGGCCGTGAAGGGGCAGCGAGCGCTGCCTGCCGGACTGATCTGCCCCGCCCGGGCCCGGCCGCCAGACATTGATCAGACCTTGCCGGTTCTGGATGCAGCACCGGGTGGAGGGTCGGCCCGTAGGGTCGGCGGCGGCGTGTTGGCGGAGGTACGGCGCGCGCGGTTGGCTGTGGTGCGTGGTGTGTGCACGCTGTGGTTTCTGCACCTTTTGGTCTCTGGCAAGGGCTGCTTGCCAGAGGTTGTGGAGAGCCTGGAGGGGTGGGCGAGGGCCGGGGCGGGGGACGGGGCGGGTTGAGGCGGGTGGTGTGAGGTGTGTTCACGGGGGCGTCAGCCACTGGGTGTACCAGGTGTGGAAGCCGGGGCTCGCTAGGACGAAGCCGCCCCAGTCCGGGTCAATCTGCCAGACCTGGCCGGCGCGCGGGCCGGTCAGGATCAGCCGTAGGAAGATGCCGCAGCCCTCTTCGGCCAGCATGAGCGTGCCCGGGGTCAGTTCGTCGGCCGGCGTGCCGATCCGGCCGGGCAGAGGTTCGGTGAGGGGGAACGGTGTGGCGAGTCGGCCCGGCAGCCGGTCTTGTTCCCATTCATCGTCCGCGGCCCACTCCTCGCCGGCCTGCGGGCGGGGGGCGGTCAGCGGCATCAGGCCGTGACCGGGGCCGGCTGGGCCGTTGCCCACTTCCGCGACGAAGGACCGGTAGGCCGACGGCAGTTCGATGCCGTGGGCTTCCTCGAACGCCCTGATCTGCGCCTGGGGCAGCGGCGGCGCCAACTCGTAGCGGTGTGTGTCCGCCCCGAAGCGCGCCCGCTTCGGGTCCCGTGCCGCCATCTGCCGTATGCGAGCGCGTACGGCGTTCTCGTTCCAGCTCCCCATCCAGCGACCGTAGCAACGAGGCCGGTGCCGGTTCTCCGCACTGTGCGCACCGGGCCCGGCGCAGCGGGCAGCGGGCAGCGGGCACACACGTGTCGGCTGACGCACCGGCGCGGGTGGTCCTGGCGATGGTCGTGAGCGTTTGTGGGGAGCCGTGTGTCTGCTGGGGCTGCGGCGGCGGCTGGCCGACTGCGGCTGGGGTAGTGCGGCGGGTGCGGGGAGCGGCGGCTGGGAGTGCGGCTGGGGCTGGGGGTAGCGGGGGGGACCTGGTGTCTTGGGGTCGGACTGGGGGCTGACTGAGGGGGCTGACTGGGGTCATTTCGGGGGCAGTTGGGGGCTGAGGTGGTTCGGGGTCGGGGGCGTGTGGTGTTCTGCGGCTGTGTGGCCGGTCTGCTGGGCGGGGAGGGGGCGTACGCATTCGATGAGGTAGTCGCCGGTGTCCGGGGCGAGGGTGACGCCGTGGGTCTCGCTGTGGAAGCCGGGGAAGCGGCGGTCGAAGGATTCCAGGGCGGTCAGGTAGCGCAGCAGCGGGCCGTCGGGGGTACCGGTGTTTTCGCCGGGCATCAGGACGGGAATACCCGGCGGGGTGACGGTGACCATGGCGGCGGCCACGCGGCCGGCCGCGTCGCTCAGTCTTACGCGCTCGGTGCCGCCGCGGATCAGGCGCTGGTAGCAGTGCCGGGGCGGGGTGACGGGCTCGGGCAGGTCGTGGAAGGCGGCATCGAGCAGCTCGACCAGGCGGGCGTCGCGCAGGTGGTGGTGCATCTGCCGGCACAGGTCGCGCAAGCTCTGGCCGGTGTAACGGTGGGGGTGGGCGGCGACCAGGTCGGGCAGCACGCGCTCCAGGGGTGCGTTGTGGTCGTAGAGCGTTTTGAAGTCCATCAGGGCGTCCATCAGGGTTCCCCACTTGCCCTTGGTGATCCCCATGGAGAAGAGGATGAGTGTGGTGTAGGTGTCGGTCTTCTCCACCACGATGTTCCTGGTGGCCAGGTAGGCGGTGAGGACGCGGGCGGGGATGCCCTGGTCGGACATGCGCCCGGTGGCGTCGATGCCGGGGCAGGTGAGGGTGACCTTGACGGGGTCGAGCAGGCAGTAGCCCTGGGTCAGGCCGGTGAAGCCGTGCCAGCCGGCGTCGGGCTCCAGCTGCCAGCAGGAGGGTTCGGTGCGCAGCAGTTGGGGTGGTGCGTCGGCGAAGGGCAGACGTTCGCCGGTGGCCGGGTCGGTTACGGTCTCGGGCTGCCAGACGCCGAAGAACCAGTCGGGCCGGTCGTCGGCGGCGGCGATGCGCCGGGCGATGCGTACGACGCTCTGGCGGAAGCGGATGGCTTCGGTGACGGCTTCGTCGATGAGGCAGCGGCCCTGGGGGCCGTCCATCATCGCGGTGGCCACGTCGAGGGAGGCGATCATGGGATACAGCGGTGAGGTGGTGCCGTGCATCATGAACGCCTCGTTGAACCGTTCGTGCTCCACCGGCGCCCGGGGGGCGGGTTTGATGTGCACCATGGCGCTCTGGGAGAGGGCGGCCAGCAGCTTGTGGGTGGACTGGGTGGCGAAGACGGTGGGGCGTTCGGGGCCGGGGAAGGTGTCGGGGCCTACTGCCATGGCGTAGCGGCCGGTGTAGAGGGGGTGGAAGCGGGCGTAGGCGAACCAGGCTTCGTCGAAGTGGAGCCGGGGGGTGCTGGGTGCGAGGGCCTGGGCGACCTGGAGGGTGTCGTAGCACAGGCCGTCGTAGGTGGAGTTGGTCAGCACCGCGTACTGGGCCTGGGGCGAGACGGCGCCCTGGGTCAGGGGGTTGCGGCTGGTGCGGGAGGCGACCGAGGGTGGCTGGATCTCGGCGGGTGGCAGGGGGCCTGCCAGTCCGTAGCCGTTGCGGGTGGGGACCAGGTAGACCGGCCGGGCTCCGGAGAGGACCAGGCCGTGCAGCACCGATTTGTGGCAGTTGCGGTCCACCAGTGCGATCTCGTCCTGGGTGACGCTGAAGTGACCGACCATCCGGTCGCAGGTGGAGTCACCGTGGAGGACGAAGTAGGTGCGGTCGGCGCCGAAGACGCGGGCGGCGTTGCGTTCCGCCGCGCCGATGGGGCCGGTGTGTTCGAAGAGGGAACCGAGTTCGGCGACGGAGATCGACAGGTCGCTGCGCAGCAGCCGTTCTCCGAAGTAGTCGTGGAAGGCCCGGCCGACGGGGGACTTGAGGAAGGCGACCCCGCCGGAGTGGGCCGGGGTGTGCCAGGAGTATTCGTGTGCGTGGTCGAAGCGGCGCAGGGCCTCGAAGAACGGTGGCAGCAGGTTGTTCTGGTAGCTGCGGGCGGCGCCGGCGATGCGTCCGGCGATGAAGGGTGCGGTGTCCTCCAGCGGCCAGATGTAGCCGATCACCCCTTCGGCCACCCACAGGGGCAGGTGTTCGAGGTCTTCGCCGTCCGTGACCAGGAAGACGGGGAGGTGGTGAAAGCGCCGGCCGGCGTGGCGCAGTACCGCGGCTCCGCCTGTCTCGTCGCCGTCTGTGGCGGTCTGGGGAAGGTCCCAGTCGATCACGGCGGCGGCCAGGCCTGCCTCGGTGCGCAGCACTGCCTGGGCGTCGCCGGCGGTGGTGGCCCAGCGCACCTCGAGGCCCCGCATCTTGAGCTCGCTGCGGATGGTGCGCAGTTGCTCGGCGGTGGTGCCTTCGCTGTGCGGGAGCTCGCGTAGCGCGAACAGAATCGTCCCGTCGGTCATAGTGGCCCTTTGCTCTGCGCGTGTCGGTGAGGTCTGCTGTGTGCGCCGTGTGTGCTGTCCGAGAGGCAACCGGTGTGTGCGTCATGCGTGCTGTTTGAGAGGCAACCGGAAGATCGCCGGCAGCGGCCCGGTGACGGGGCGAAACCACTCCGATGAGGGAAACGCCGTATCTGACGGTGGTGTGTGAGCGTGGTGGCGGCGGGCTTCGGCGGGGCTGCTGCGTGCTGAGGGCTACTGCCTCTGCGGCAGGCAGACCGGTGAGGAGGGGCCCTGCTGAGGCTCCGCCCGCGTTCGGCGGCAGGCAGCGGTGCCGAGGGACGCGGTGAGGATCCGCTGGCCGGCCGGCATGTGACGTCCCGGTGCGTCCGCTGCTACACCGGTGGGCGAATCGTCCTCCCGCCCTCCCTCTTCCCGCTCCCGCTCCCGCTCCCGCTGTGAGACGGTCTCGGTCCGTGGCGCCGGCACGCGGCGGCCCGTGCCACACGGCTGCCGCCGCAGCCGGTTGACGGCGGGCCTCCATGAAATCGCAGTGATGAGCGGCTCTTCTCCCAGCCTGCCGCCCGTCCCGGCTGGGGTGATCGCGATCTGCCTCCAGCTGGAGCTGGAGCGCATGCGCCGACGCGTCGGCGCGGCCGAGATACGGGAGACCGAGGTAGGGAGGCCGAGGTACGGAAGCAGGAGCGGGAGCCGGAGGTGTCCTGCCCAGGCCGCAGTTCGCGCGGTGCCGCCGACGACCTGGAACCCGTAGCGCACCGTGGAGCGCATCGCCCTGTTCCTCCGCCGCCCGGAACGAGCTCGGCCCGCACAGCCAGACAGGTGGGCAGCGCCCGCTTGCTCTGGGCGGACAGATAATCTGGGCCCGTCAGCGAAGATCACAGAAGGGCGGAGCACATGGCAGACATCATGGAGACGGCGGCGCGGAAGGTCTTCGAGCGCTACGACATCGACGGGGACGGCCAGGTCACCGCGGACGAATACCGCAAGGTCGTGGCGGAGCTGGAGGGCTCGCAGATCACCGAAGCGCAGGCCCAGGAACTGATCGACTCACTCGACACCAACGGCGACCGCCAGATGTCGTTCGAGGAGTTCTGGGCCGCCATGAAGGGCTGACCCTGCCGGACCCGACACATGACGGGGTGCCGCAGGCGCTGCGGCCCCTTCGCCTCCATCTCGTGGACCGTGGACGCTCACAGCGAGACCACGCCCGTACTCCCGCAAAAGCTCCGGGCCAAGAGGACTGCAAGGGCTTGCAACCGCTGTAAGGGGCAAGAGAGTGAGTGGGATGTGCACGAGGTGAGCAGCGCGCAGGGATCACCGTCCTGATGTCCGCCGTTCCGCATACGGGACGGCGGCGCTGCAACAGCTGTGACAACGAAACCAGAGCCCCGGCTGGTGGGTGGTTGAGCCGGCCGAACACACCCGTACGCGAAGGCCCCGAGCCCATCCGGCCCGGGGCCTCGTACTGTCAGCACCCGCACGGGAAGGCAAGCCGGGCCGGCTACGAGCACCATGCGGCGACCATCCCGGTGAGGGCACTGTCGGCCGACCGGGGAGGGCGCTGCCGGCGTCGATGACAGTCCGATGCCCCGGGCAGGAGTCGAGCAGCCGGTCCCCGCGCGCAACTGCGGCTCGCCTGACTCATCAACGCGTGGCTCGGTAGGCGAGGCGGACAAGGTCTGTTCAAAGCACATACAGGCAGCAAATAAGAGGTAGCAGGCAGGAGGCATGGGGCTGCGCTGTTCGGCGCGCAGCGGGGGACATCCCGCCGTGGCGGTCTGTGCAAAAGATCCCAGCATCCCTCGACCACGATGTGAACCGGCATCCGGGCGTATCGGGCCGTCAGACCGATCAAGTCAGCGTGCGCGGCTCCAGGCCGGCCCGCTCACACAGCACGACCCGCACGATCCGGCAGAGATTGTCTGACCGACCGGCACCAGGCCACGGCCCAACCCCTCGCGGAGCCGGCCGCGACGCCCAGCTTTCCCAGCGCACTGTTTCCACGCGCACGACCAGCCGGGTCTCTGCCATGCCCACTCTCATCCCATCATGCTGGCAACGACTACCAGCAGCGGCAGCGATCAGCAAACGGCGGGCAGCGGGCAGCGCCGTGGCGTATCACGCTCCCCCAGCGCCCGACTCCCTGCCTCAGCAGGTCAGGAGTGCAACGCGAGCGGTGTTACAGGGCACGTAGCAGGCCGCGCCGCCAGGCCCCCGAGGGTGCTGAACAGGAGAACACCAGCGCTCACCCGCTGGCCTGGTGGCCGAGTGCCAGGCCAGCCTGCCCGGCCGCCCTTACCGCACCCCACGAGCCCGGATGCTCTACTTGCCCACCCACCCTCTGCCCTGCACCCGCCAGCCAGCCATAGACCGCAGACCATCAGCAGACAAATCCAGCCGGAGCGGAAGGCCGGTTGCGCTCTGACGGCAATCCTCGGCGTGGCACCCGAGCAGTATCCGGGCGCCGGCCACACCCGGGTTACAGTCGAACTGACTCCCCGGGAACGGTCCGCCAGGAGCAGACGGACCTTGTCGAGGCGACGGGGCGACGTCCGCCCACCGAGGCCCTTGGCCTGCACGGTGGGCCTGGGCACCAAGCTGAAGCAGCCCAGCGCAAACGAAGCCGGCGCCGACCGGACCGGCTCAACGAAGGGAAGGAGAGGCCGGACCTGCGTGTACACGGTCGACAACAGTGTGCTCGATACCCACGCCATACACCCCTCCCCCACCGCCGGCCCCGGTCCGCCCCCGGAAACGCCCTGCGCCAGGAAGCCGGACGTGAACACCCGGTGCATCAGCTCCCGCCCACACAGCGCGCCGGCAACCCTCGGGCTCGTGCCGGAGCCGCCCCGGTCACGCGGCGCGTGCTGGAGAGCCCCGCCGCACCCCGACGGAACAGACCGAGCGCGCTCCCGGCCGGCGCCGCTCGTGGCAAAACCACCGGCGAGGCCGCACCTGCCGGCCTGGCCACAGGCACACCTGCGGCGCGAGCACCGGGACCTTCCACGTGCCGGCAGCACACTACGAGGCCCGTGGGTGCCAGACCCGCAAGATCGCAGAGAGAGCCGGGAGGTAACCCTCTGCACCCGCTGGTGAACCGCAAGAAAGTCACTGCGGCCGCTCCGGTCCCGAACGCAGGGCCGGCCGCAAGCCACGGCCGCCTGCGCACCGAGCCCTCAGCGCTCAGGACTCAGGACTCAGGACTCAGGACTCAGCGTCGACTGTCGTCGCGTCACATCCTTTGCAGGAGACCCCATGGACTACTTCGACCTCGGGACCTTCACCCGGCCCGTATCGACACGTTCGCCCCAAGCACAGCGCTGGTTCGACCGTGGCCTCGTATGGAGCTACGCGTTCAACCACGAAGAGGCCGTCACCTGCTTCGAATCGGCGGCGGCCGCGGATCCCGGCTGCGCCATGGCCTACTGGGGCATCGCCTACGCGCTGGGCCCCAACTACAACAAGCCCTGGGATTCCTTCGACGACGCCGATCTCCAGCACACAGTGGAACGGGCACACACCGCCGTCGAACAGGCCCACGCACGGTGCGAGGAAGCCACGCCGATCGAGCGCGCACTCATCGAAGCACTGCGCCGGCGCTACCCCGCCCCACACGCCGCGCAGGACTGTTCCGCGTGGAACGAGCCCTACGCCCAGGCCATGCGCACCGTATACGCACTCGCGCCCGACGACCTCGACGTCGCCATCCTCTACGCGGACGCGTTGATGAACCTCACCCCGTGGAAGCTGTGGGACCTGCGCACGGGCGAGCCCGCCGTCGGCGCACGCACACTGGAGGCGAAAGCCGTCCTCGACCGCGCGCTGCTGACCACGGCCGGCACCGAACACCCGGGCACACTGCACCTGTACATCCATCTGATGGAGATGTCGCCGACCCCGGAGAAGGCCCTCGCGGTCGCCGACCGGCTGCCAGGACTGGTCCCGGACGCGGGCCACCTGCACCACATGCCCTCACACCTCGACGTACTGTGCGGGGACTACCGGCGGGTCGTCTCGGGCAACAGCGACGCGATCAAGGCCGACGCGAAGTACCTGCGGCGAGCCGGCGCGATGAACTTCTACACCCTGTATCGCGCGCACAACTACCACTTCAAAATCTACGGCGCGATGTTCCTCGGCCAGTCGGGGACGGCGCTGGAGACCGCCGCGCAACTCGAGGCGTCCATCCCCGAGGAACTGCTGCGCGTCCAGAGCCCGCCCATGGCCGACTGGCTGGAGGGCTTCCTCGCCATGCGGGTGCACGTACTGATCCGCTTCGGCCGGTGGGCGGACATCCTCACGCTGCCGATGCCCACCGACCCCGAGCTGTACTGCGTCACCACCGCGATGCTGCACTACGCACGCGCAGTGGCCTACTCCGCCACAGGGGCGACGACCGCAGCCGAGACCGAACGAGAACTCTTCCGCCACACCACCGAACAAGTCCCCCGGACACGGATGCTGTTCAACAACACCTGCCGGGACATCCTCGCGATCGCCTCCGCCATGCTCGACGGCGAACTCGCCTACCGCAAAGGCGCCTACGACACCGCGTTCACCTGCCTGGAACGCTCCATCGAACTCGACGACAACCTGCCCTACGACGAACCCTGGGGCTGGATGCAACCCACCCGCCACGCCTACGGCGCACTCCTGCTCGAACAGGGCCGGGTCGAAGAAGCCGAAGCCGTCTACCGGGCCGACCTCGGACTCGACCACACCCTCCCCCGAACCCTGCAACATCCAGGAAACGTCTGGGCCCTCCACGGCTTCCACGAATGCCTCATACAGCTCGGCAGGACAGCAGAAGCCCACCTCATCGCCCAGCAACTCACCCTGGCCACCGCACTCGCGGACGTCCCCGTCGAAGCATCATGCTTCTGCCGCCTCAAAACCACAGACCCGGACAGCAACAACCACCCCGACTGAACCGCGAGGACCTGCGCTCCCAAATCCTCGCCGCCTCCTGGCCTGCACACCCACGCTGCCGCCGCCGGCCGAACGACACAAAGATCTCCCGGACCGAGGATCTCTCGGCACACGCCAAGGCCCCATGGAGGGGCACTGGCACCACCACTCGCTCCGGGCCCGGCGCGACACGAGAGGCACCTGTGCGGCGGTGCTGCACACAGGAAACCGGGCGTGCCGAAGACAGCCCAACCGGCATGTGGCACCGGGTGAGTAATTCCGCCCACGCACACCACCTTCACCACGTACGCCACCCTTGGAGGCACGCCCTCAGAACCTTTCTCGCCACCTTGGCCGCTTGCCCCGCCGGCTTGCCTGCCCCATCGCCACCCGCGTGGACGAGCTGCGCGGTCCCACTGGCGCCCACTGCTGAAGAGGGGGGCTTCCGTTACGAACGCTGGGCAGACGTGCGTCACGCGCGAATCGCCGGATGGCACGGGATGGCACGGGATGGCACGGGATGGCCAACTGGATCAAGGCGGTGATCAGCCTGGTCGGGGTGTGCGGGCTCATCGTCCTGCCGGACACCGCCCGTACGCGGCGAAGTTGGGTGTCCACCACGCCTGTGCGTCCGCGGTGACCGCGAAGGCCTCGATCCCGTCCAGCGACCGCAGCCACTCGCGAGAGGCGTCGCCCATGGCGAAGGCGGCCGTGGCGAGCGTGTCCACCTCGGTGAGGTGGCGGCCGACCAGCGTGATCGACGCAAGGTCCGTCGCCGGCCGGCCGGTGTGCGGGTCGAGGATGTGCGGGCCGCGCTCGGCGGTGCCGGATGTCGCGACGGCCAGGTCCCGGCCGGTGACGACAGTGGTGAGGTCACCGGGACACAGCGGGTGGGCGACGCCTATCTGCCAGGGCCGGCCGGGCGCGGCCTCGCCCCGGGTCTGGATGTCGCCGCCGCCGTTGACGCTGTGATGGCGGGCGCCCGCGTCGTACAGCAGCTGCGAGGCACGCTCGACTGCCCAGCCCTTGACGACGGCCGACGGGTCGAGGCGGCCTCCGGGGGTGGCGGAGAACCAGCCGTTGCTGGAGCGCGCGGCGGCCCGGCACAGCTCAAGGACCTCTGCCACCTCGGGGTCGCACTGTCGCTCCGTCAGCTCGCCGCGGCCCAGGCGGCTGATCTGGCTGCCGGGGCGGTAGGTCGAGAAGACCTCGTCCACTCGGTGCAGCCAGGCCACGGCGTCGGCCAGTGCCCGGGCGACCGCGCGGGTCGGTGCGCCGCGGATGTCGAAGGAGAACACGGTGCCCATGGCGTGCTCGGCGTGGCGCACCGCGCCGGGCTCAGTCATGGGCACGGTCCAGGGCGCTCTGTAGCGAGGAGATATAGCCCTGACTGGTGAACGTCGCCCCGGACACGGCGTCGATCTTCGCGCTCTGCGCGGCCAGCGCCTTTTGCCTGAGCCGGGGTACGGCGTCGGCACTGGCGCCCTCGTCGTGCTCGCCCTTGAGCGCGGTGATCGTGGTCAGCCTGCCCTTGACCAGGGTGACCCGCACCTGCACCGGGCCACGTGCGGTGTCGATGGTGTCGCCGGTGAAGGTCCCCGACGTCCCGTCGCGCTCCCGGGGTGACGGGACGCCGCTCGGTGACGCGCTGGGGGCGGGCCCGGCCGGCGGGGCGGCTGCGGCCGCCGGAGTCTGGTGCGGCTTCAGGGCCAGCATCAGGAAGAGACCTGCGACGGTGGCGGTGGTGGCGGCAATGGCTCGCTTCATGGTGCGGTCTCCTCAGAACGCGAACGACTCGTGGTGGATGCGGCGGCGCGGTACTCCGGCGCCGTGCAGGGCGCTTTTGGCGGCCTCGGTCATCCCCGGCGGCCCGCACAGGTAGACGTCATGGGAGGCCAGGTCGGGGATCAGGTCGCACAATGCGTCCGCCGTCAGCGGCAGGGAGTTCCCGGCCCCTTCGCCGAGTGCGTAGTGCACCTGCGCGCCACGGGCGGCAGCTATGTCCTCCAGCTCGTTGCGCAGCGCGAGGTCCTCCGCACGCCGGGCGAAGTACACCAGGGTCACCTCGCCGGGCAGGGTCTCGAACAGCGGCCGCAGCGGGGTGATGCCGACACCGCCGCCCAGCAGCAGCACCTTCGCACTGCTGCGACGGGCGGCCGTGAAGGCTCCGTAGGGCCCTTCCGCCCACACCCGCGTGCCGGGCCGGAGCCGGGCCACTGCCCGGCTGTGGCCGCCGGCCTCCTTCACGGTGATCCGCAGTTCGCTCGGGCCGGCCGGCGCGGAGAGCGAGAACGGGTTGGCGGTCCACCACTGGCCGGGGGCGAGGAAGCGCCAGCGGAAGAACTGGCCGGGCTGCGCCCCCAGTTCTTCCAGCCGCTTTCCCGTCAGGTAGACCGAGACGACCCCGGGAGCCTCCGGGTGGACTTCGGCGACCCGCAGCCGGTGCCGTAGCGCCCGCCGCAGGGGGGTGAGAAAGCGGTTCCACAGCAGCAGCGCCGCGACCCCGAGGTACAGCGTGTACCAGGCGAGTCGGGCCGGCCGGTCGGCCACGAAGTCCTCGCCGTTCGACAGTTGGTGGAAGAAGGCCAGGAACACCGCGAGATAGGTGCAGAAGTGCAGATAGTGCCAGGTCTCATAGCTCATGCGGCGGCGGGCGGCGCGGGCGGACACCACCCCCACACCGACGAGCAGCAGCAGGCCGATCGTGGCCCACAGCACGTCCTGGTACTGGAACACCAGGGTCGTCGTCTGGTCGAACACGTTGGTTCGCGCGGTGATCGAGGAGCCCCAGATGATCAGCGCGGTGTGGGCGAGGGCAAGGAACACGGTGTACCGCCCGCCCGTCGCATGCCAGCGGGCGAGCCGGTCGGTACCCACCACCCGGTCCAGCACCGGCACCCGCGCCATCAGGGCGAGCAGGACCGCGCAGGCATAGCCCGCGAGCAGCCCGGTGATCCGGCCCGCGCCGGTCAGCCAGCCGTCGAGGCCGACGACCGACGGTGTGTGGCGCCACCACAGGGCGAGCACGGCGACGGCACCGCCGTAGATCACCACCAGGAAGCCTTCCGGGGGTACGCGCCGGGCCGGCGGTGGTGCGTGTCGCGGAACGTACTTGCCGGTGCGGGTGTGCGGGACAGCGGTCATGAGGACTCCCCTCGGCGAACGGATCAGGCCACCGGCGGGGTCCTGCGTCAGGCGGCGGCCCCGTCGGTCGGCACACCGTGGCAGCGCAACTTCTGGATTTCCGCTGAAAGGGGAGCTACGGGCCCTCGGCAGCGGACTCAGAGGAAACTCAGAGCTTGGGGCGGGATACTGCCGGGACCATGGACACGCCCGATGCCCCCTCCTCCGCCCCGCCCGGTCCGCGCCCTCCCGACGGCACGCCCGGTCTGCGCCATCCCGACGGCACGCCGGTGCGGGTGCTCGTCGTCGACGACGAACCCGACCTGGCCGGAATCCTCTCCGACGTACTGCGCTCCGAGGGCTGGGAGGTCCGCGTCGCAGGCACCGGTGAGGAGGCGCTCAGCACCGGCCATGACTTCCGGCCCGACGCGGTGGTGCTGGATGTGATGCTCCCCGACATCGACGGGCTCCAGGTCCTGCGGGGGCTGCGCGCCCAGGCGCCGGGGGTGTGCGTGCTGTTCCTGACGGCCCGCGATGCGGTGGAGGACCGCATCGCCGGCATCACCGCGGGCGGCGACGACTACGTCACCAAGCCGTTCAGCCTGGAAGAGGTGCTGGCCCGGCTGCGCGGGCTGCTGCGCCGGGCCGGCATGACCCGGACCACGGACACCACGAAGCTGCTGGCCTTCGGCGACCTCGTGATGGACGAGGACGCCCGTGAGGTCTCCCGCGGCGGACAGGTGGTGGAGCTGACGCCGACCGAGTTCGAGCTGCTGCGCTTTCTGCTGCGCAACCCCCGGCGGGTGCTCAGCAAGGCCCAGATCCTCGACCGGGTGTGGAGCTACGACTTCGGCGGCCAGGCGCATGTGGTCGAGCTCTACATCAGTTATCTGCGCAAGAAGATCGACGCTGGGCGTTCCCCGCTGATCCACACGGTGCGCGGGGTCGGCTACGTCCTCAAGTCGGACCCGCGATGAAACTCCCCGCCCGCCCGGCCCTGCGCAGCCTCCGGGCACGGCTCACCCTCGGGCTGGTGGCCCTGCTGGCGCTGAGCTGCCTCGCGGTCGGCGTGGCCACCACCGCCGCCCTCGAAGGCTTCCTGGTACGCCGGCTCGATCAGCAGCTGACCACCATCGGCGGCCACTTCCCGGCGAGCCTGGACCCGGCCGGGGCGTCCGGCGGGAACAACGGTGGTCCCGACACCCGCGGACAGGCCGCCGGCACCTTCGGTGCCTGTGTGCTGGGCGGATCGGTGACCCGGGCCGCCGTGGTCGGCGAGCGGACCGAGACCCCGGTGCCGCTCACCGCCGCCGACCGCCGGGCGCTGGCACAGGTGCCCGCGGACGCCCGGGGCCGCAGTATCCGGCTCTCCACGCTCGCCGAGTACCGGGTGATGGGCGTCCGTGGCCCGGCCGGTGATGTGCTGATCACCGGGCTGCCGCTGCAACCCGTCGCGGACACCGTGAGCCGGCTGGAGCTGGTGGAGGCGGTGGTGTTCGGGGCCGCGCTGCTGGTCACCGGGATCGCCGGCGCGGTATGGGTCCGGCTGTCGCTGCGCCCGCTGCGGCGGGTGGCGGCCACCGCCTCGCGAGTGGCTCAACTGCCCCTCGCCGGAGGCGAGGTGGCGATGCCTCCACGCGTCCCGGACACCGACCCCCGAACCGAGGTGGGCCGGGTCGGCGGCGCGTTCAACCGGATGCTTCAGCACGTCGAGGAGTCGCTCGCCCGCAGGCTCGCCAGCGAGCAGCGGCTGCGCCGGTTCGCTGCCGACGCCAGCCATGAGCTGCGGACCCCGGTGGCCTCGATCCGCGGGCACGCGGAGCTGGCGCTGCGCAGCCGCGGGCCGGTGCCGGACGAGGTGCGGCGCGCCCTCGGCCGGGTCCGCAGCGAATCCGTGCGCATGGGTGAGCTCGTGGACGATCTGCTGCTGCTCGCCCGGCTGGACGCGGGGCGCCCGCTGGCGACCGAGCCGGTGGATCTGACCCGTCTCGTCCTCGACGCGGTGAGCGACGCCCACGCCGCCGGGCCGGAACACCGCTGGGAACTGCGGCTTCCCGAGGAGCCCGTGGTGCTCGGGGGCGATCAGCGCGGACTTCAGCAGGTGCTCACCAACCTGCTCGCGAACGCCCGCACCCATACTCCGCCGGGCACCCGGGTGACGGTGGGCCTCGCCGAAGGGGACCACGAGGTGGAAATCCTGGTCCAGGACGACGGACCCGGCGTACCGGAGCGGTTGCAGTCCGAGGTCTTCGACCGGTTCGTCCGCACCGACAACGGGCGTTCGAGGAGCGCGGGCGGCACGGGCCTGGGCTTGGCCATCACCCAGGCGGTGGCCACTGCGCACGGCGGGCGCGTCGCCCTGACCAGCCGCCCGGGCTACACCGCATTCCAGGTGTGGCTCCCCCGCGTCGAGGAACCGTAGCCTCGACGGCCGCCTCTGGAGTGCGGCGCCCAGTCAAGATCGTCGTTCCGATTCTTCGCTGAGAGCCGGCCTGAGCGTGCGACCCCTATGCCGAACTGGGGTCGAGGGGTGACCGTGCCCTTCAGTTGGCCCGTGAGCGGCCGGCTTGGCCCGCCAGGGTGCTGCCGGGGGCCTGGGGAGCCGAAAGTCAGGGGTTCCTCCTTGGTCGCGGATTCGGTCAGATCGGTGGAGGTGGGGCGAGGAATGGGACGGGCGGTGTACTGCAACGTGGAAGACGCTCCGGCTGGTGACATCTGCCCGGTCCCCGCAGTGGGCAGATCGAAGTCACGCCCCCACATAACCTCGTTCCTGTGCCGGCCTCCCGCCGCATCGCGCTGCCGTCCTTGTGTCGAGGGTGCGAAGCCGCTCGATGTCGGAATTCCCGCGCAGCTTTCACGACCCGCGCGAGCATGCCGTACGAGGTGCGGGTGCGCGGGGCGGCACCCGGTCTCGTGACCGGCGGCGATGGCCTGTGGTACTTCGTCGCCCACGGCCTCGACGCGCTTGCGTGGGCCGACATCGTCTTCGTCCCTGGTTACCGGTTCCTGGCCGCGACGACCCCGTTCCGGGGCAGGGGCATGTTCCCGGCCGCCGGCTTCAGCCCTGCTCGGCCGCGGCAAAGGCGGCCATGCCGAACCGGACGCCGCCGGTCAGCCGCCGCCGGGACCATCACCCTGTCCGAAAATGGGTCTCCGGCATCCTGTTGTCGTGAGGCAACGGTTCCTTCGTCCCCAGCCGGGCCCAGACCAAGAACACCCCCAGGCCCACTGCTAGCAGACCGACCGGAATGAGTATCGCGAGAGCCCACTCGGGCATGCCGCCTCCCCCTTAGCATTTCCTGACCTGCCAATCGCCGTGCCACCACGGTAGAGCCCACCACTGACAACGGAAGCCCAGGAAAGACGAACGGCCCTCAGATGAGGAGCTGTTGCTCTAAGCGCGCAGGTCAGAGGCTCGCCGGTGATAGCGGATCCGCCACAACCGATGCGGTGGGGGTCAGAAACGGGGAGCAGGCGGTGATGGGCTCTCCCCGGCGACGAGGGAGTCTCACCCGGCAGCCAGGTCGGGCACGTACTTGTACACCGTGTTACGCAGGACACCCAGCAGCTTCGCAATGGACGAGACCGTGTGCTCCCGACGGGCGAGGAGCGCGCGAGCGTGCCGGACCTCGTCCTCATCCATGGCGCTCGGTCGGCCGAGCCGAGCCCTGCGCGCCGCCGCTACTGCTCTGCCGGTCCAGTCGCTGATCGCCCGTAAGAGGTGCCGTTGACGGTGGCCAACAGTCCGTGGCGGGCCTCGGGTTCAACCTGGTACGGCTCCTGCCGTCCACCTACCGGTTCCGGTGGGCGTGGATACAAAACGGCCGTTCACACCGTGGCTACTGCTGCTGCCACTGCTCCTTGGTGATCTCGTACCGTACGCCTCCATGCTCGGAGCCCTCGATCATCTCCATGTCGGAGGGAGTAGGGATGGTGTCCGCGAGCCTCATTTCGAGCTTCTCCATGATGTTGCGCGAACCGTGGTTCACGGACATCGTCGCAGCCCAGACCATGCGCACACCGAGCTCCGTGAACGCCTTGCCCAGCAAGGCCCGCGAGCCCTCGGTGGCATACCCCTTCCCCCAAGCCGCCTGCCGCAGCCGGTAGCCGAGCTCGACTTCGTCCAGCGGGCCCTCCGGCTCGGGACGCAGGATGAACCAGCCGATGAAGGCGCCGCCGTCCTTCTCCTGCGCGGCGAACAGTCCGAGGTCACCGCCCCACTTCTCATAGCCGGCGAGGATTCTCGGCAGGTCGCGCTCGCGGACGACCTCCGGCGGGGTCGGATTGCCGCCCGTCAGGTAGCGCATCACCGCCGGGTCGCTGTCCAGCTCGATCAACAGGTCCGCGTCATCGGCAGTGAAGCGGCGCAGGGCCAGGCGCTCGGTCTCCAGGTAGGTGTCCACGAGTCGATCATGCCTGAAGCAAGCTGGGCAGCCCACGCCTTGACACCAACCATGCACGAGCTCGCTAGCCCACCGGTACGTCCTTGCCGGACAGCTGGGCCCGAACGCCGTCCTTCGTCACGGAGATGTCGCGCAGCCGAATGTCGCCCGGCAGGTTGTCCGGCAGCTGCCCGGAGAACTCCAGCTGCTGCGCGACCTTCGGCTCACGGAGCTTCTGTAGGCCCTGGACGAGTGAGGGATCGATGCCGGTGGGCTTGAGCAGCGAGGGATGGTCCACGAGCGTGTCCAGCACGCGGCCCTTCATCATCTGCTGCGGAAGGACGTGCTTCCCGGTCGCCTGTTGCAGCTCGCCCGCGTCCATCTTTTCGGCGATGGGTGCAGTCAGCTGCAAGCCACCGCCCTTGCCCGGTACGTACGTGAGCAGACCGGGCACCACCACCCGTGTGTCCCGCACGGTCATGCGCAGGCCTCGGTCCCCGGTGCGCTCCAGCTGCGCACGCCCCCGGATCTGGGCCTGCCTGTCGCCCACTGGCAGATCGCCGCCGGCCATCACCGTGTTCTTCCCGGGGCCGGGCCTCAAGTGGACCTGTGACGCGCCGACTTCGCGGTTCAGGTCCTTGAAGTCCAGCAGGATGTCACCGCGCACCCGGCTCAGCACCGCACCCTTGACCGAGGACGGCAGGCTGCCGACGATCCGGATGCCGTCCACCGTCCCCTCCACCTGGGCGACGGAGACCGGCCCGGCGTCGACATCGGGGACGTTGACCTCGACGTGGTCGACGTTGCCCGCGAGCACCTGCCCGATGAACGGGAAGCTGTCGATGTGCACCTCGGGCTCGGCGCGCAGCTTCAGCGCCTTCTGCACCTGCTGCGCCGCCAGGTTCTCCGCGTAGAGCACGGCCCACCGGTCACCGAGCGCAAGAAACGCAAGAACAACGGCCAACGCGACGACCGACTTCGCGGTCCTCCGCACGATCCGACGCGGCTTGCGCCCGGCCCGCGAGTGCTCCTTCTGGTCGCTGGTGACCGTGTTGTGAGTGCCTGCGTCGGCTGCGGTTACGACTCCAGCTGCGCCGACGACGCTGTTTTCGGCACCAGTGGCCGTGGTCAAGGTCGTGCCGCTGTCGGCGGCAGTAGCGGCGGTGCTGGTGCCGACGCCAGAGCCGGCGCCCGAGTCCGTGCCGTTGTCGGTGACGGCGGTGTCAGAGGTGGTGGCGCTGCCGGTGCCTGCACCGGAGTCGGGGCCGACGGTGTTGCCCTGGACCGACGACTCGTCCGGGCCCTGGTTGTCCGAGGCCGGGCCGTCCTGGGCAGCACGGCTCGCCGGTACCCGCGCCTTGGAATCTGCGGAAGGTTCGTTGGAGAACATCGCCACCATGCGACCACAGCCCAAGCACTCGAACCAAGTTGTGTGCACAGTCTTCGAGATACCTACGCAGAGGGCGCCGAAGCCGGAGCCGGCGCCGTGCCCGGGCGCTGCGTTCAGTTGAAGTTGGCCTGTCCCATTCACCCCAGTACGAAGCGATGGGGCGTGGCCCGCATCCGCGTGCCACGACGCGGGCCCCGGGGCAGGCTCTGGCTGGTGAAGGCGTCGAACTGTGACATGCGCGACCTGGCCGGTGCCGCAGTGAGTCTCCAGCATGGACCAGGTTTCAGCTGTCCGTCCACGTTCTGCACGATCAGCAGCCACACCAGCCCCAGGACCAGGGAGACGGGTTGACCCGGACGGACGGCTGCCTCGTCGCGCGGGCCTGGGTCAGGACGCGGCCAGACTCATCCTTACGACCTTCGTGCTGGACCTGTGTGTTCCTTGGCCGGAGCACACATGTCCAGATGAAGCCCGCTTCCGTGTCCGGCGGTTACCGACCAAGTGATCAAGTTCGACTCACCATTCGACGCCGACCGTTGAAGATCAAGCTAGGAGCCTCTTGTACAAGTCGACGGCGTCCCAGGCTGCGGCGGGTTTCCCACTCGCGCCGACCTGCCGCGACCAGGCTGCCTACCCGCTGTAGGTGCGTCTGCCGCCACATACGTTCACCCGAGGAAGTCAAGAACCAGCCCACTTGCCGTCTCGCGGAACTCCTCGAAGTAGGCATGTCGTGCGCCGTCGATCATCTGCATCTCGGCGCCCGGAATTCGGTCTGCCAGCAAAGGGGCGTTTGCCGCGGGGTTGAGCTGGTCGTCGGTGCCGTGCAGCACAAGGGTCGGCGCAGCGATGTCTGGCAGTACGTCCCATGCGTCGTGGTGATTGCTCGCGGCGAGGTGCCGTCTGCGGGCATAGGGCGGCATGGTGGCATCGCCCAGCGTGTTGTACGGGCCGGGGTGGTTCGCCAGCCAGGAAGGGGTGTACATCAGGCAGAGCAGTGCCCCCTCAGCCTCGGCGGGTGTCGTCGGAGACAGCGAGCGGCGCACGGCGTCGCTGCGTTCGATGCCGTACCGGCCGCCTGGAGAGGAACAGCCCAGAACCAGTGCCCGAACGCGATGCGGGTGGCGGACGGCAAGCCACTGGGCCACGCGGCCGCCCATGGACGTGCCATAGACATCAGCCCGCTCGACACCGAGATCGTCGAGGACCGCAACCACGTCGTCAGCGAACCCCTGGGTGCTATAGGGACGATCGGGTTTGCCGCTCTCGCCGGTGCCCCGGTAGTCGAGCGTGATGGTACGGCGGGTGGCATGGAAGTCGTCACGGACTCCGTCCCACCATCGGTGACTGTTCGCCTGGCCCGCGAGCAGTACAAGCCATTCACCGCTCCCCCGGATCTGGTAAGCGATATGGACTCCGTCCGCGGTCACGGCGTATGGCATGCAGTGCGCTCCTTACTGGCCCGGGCCCGGCAACCGCCGGCCCACCTATGGCAGCCGACGTGTCGCCGGGCCCTACGAAGCTGGATCCGTTTCATGCGAGAAGTATCCGCTCAATCTCGTGCAACCCGACCTGAGATGGGATCCCTCCTGGATGTCGAAAAGGGCCCGCGAAGGCGCCCCGGAACCGCACGGGCTGGATTCCCGAGTCTCACCCGCCCAATGCCCGCCTCACCGGCGGCCTGGCCGCCGGCCTGCGCGCTATCGGGCAGGTCGCCGCACAGCCCGCCGTCCTCACACCGGTGCTGGCGCTCGCTTTCGGTGGTGCCGCCGTCTTCGCCTACATCGCCGGCACGACCTTCGTCTTCCAGGGCATCTACCACCTCTCCCCAGCCCTCTCCAGCCTGGTCTACGGCGTCAACGCCGTCGGCAACATGACCGGAAGCCTCGCCTACGGGCGCCTGGCCAGACACCGGCCCCCGGAGACCCTCCTCATGATCAGCGCCATCCTGGCCATGTCAGGAGCAGCGGCGCTGCTTCTCATCCAAGCGACCACCGGCAGCACCATGCCGCTGACCTGGCTCTGCCTGCTGATCACCATCAGCGCATTCGGCCTCTTCTTCCCAGCCGTCATCACCCTCGCTCAAAGCCGCGGCCGCGCCGTACCCGGAGCCACCTCCGCACTCCTCGGCGGCGGCCAGTTCCTCCTCGGCGCAGCCGCCTCCCCCCTGGTCGGGCTATTCGGCACCCGAAGCCCCGCACCCATGGCAGCCGTGATGGCCACCTGCCTCACCCTGGGCACACTGGCGGCGATGGCTGCCAAACGGACACACAGCTGCTGACATTGCACTCGTCGAGGCGCTTTCTTCGTTTCTGGGGGATGTCGAGGGATCTTCGAGCCCGTGGTCGTCGTACGGATCGCCCGTGGCCGTCGTCCGGATCTCTAGTATTTGCTCATGCTTGAACTCTCGCGGCTGCGGATGCTGGTCGAGGCAGGACACCGGGGTTCCATCGCGGCGGCGGCCAAGGAGCTCCATCTGACGCCGTCCGCCGTGTCCCAGCAGCTGAAGGTGCTGGCGCAGGAGGTGCGGATCGATCTGCTGGAGCGGGTGCCGGGCGGGGTGCGGCTGACCGCTGCGGGGGCGTTGCTCGTCGAGTACGCGGAGCGGGCGCTCGGTGAGCTCGAGCAGGCCGAGCAGGCGCTCGCCGTGTTCAAGGGGACGGTGGCCGGGACGCTGAGAGTGGGCTGCTTCCCGAGTGCGGCCGGGGCGCTGCTGCCGAGTCTGCTGGCGGGGCTGGCCAGTACGTACCCCGATCTGACGGTGACCCTGCACAGCCTCAACAGCCGTGACGCCGTAGGGGCGTTGACCGCGGGTGAGGTGGATGCCGCGTTCGTGGCCTCGTACGAGGAGGAGTTGCCCGCCGACGGTGATCTGCGCACCACCGTGCTCGGGTACGACCGGTTGCAGGCGATCGCCGCACCGGATCATCCGCTGTTCCAGGGCGAGCGGGTGGAGCTCGCCGATCTGCGGGACGAGCCGTGGCTGATGGACGCCAACTCCAGTGTGTTGTGCGGGGTAGTGACGCGGGCGTGCCGGCGGGCCGGTTTCGCTCCGCGGATCCGTACGCACTGTCCCGACGCCTCGGTGACGTTGGCGATGGCGCAGGCCGGACTTGGGGTCGCGGTGCTGCCGCGCATGGTCGTGTCCGGGCACGGGGTCGCGGCGTTGCCGACCGGGCCGGCGCTCGGCCGCTCCGTCGGGCTCGTGGTGCGCCGGTCACGGTTGCGGTTGCCCGCGGTTCAGGTGCTCCTGGAGGAGTCCGTACGGCTGTGCTCGCCGGTGCTGGAGAGCACCTGAGCGAGGACGTCCGCGGCCTGTGTCACCTGGGCCGTGCCGACGTCGAGATGGGTGACGATGCGGATCTGGTCGGCGCCGAAGGCCCGTACGAGGACGCCTTGTTCACGGCAGCGTTCCTCGACCGCCGGGGCGCTGCCCGGGGTGCGGAGAAAGACGATGTTGGTCTCCACCGGCACCTCCAGCCAGGGTTGCAACGCGGCGGCGAGCAGCGCGGCGTTCGCGTGGTCGTCGACGAGGCGTGCGCGGTGCTCACGCAGACCATGGTGGGCGGCGGCGGCCAGCACCCCGGCCTGCCGCATCCGGCCGCCGAGCAGATGTCGCCAGTCGCGGGCCCGCGCGATCGTCTCGCGGGAGCCGACGACTGCGGAGCCGACGGGGGCGCCGAGCCCCTTGGAGAAGCAGGCCGCGAGGGTGTCGACGCGGGCCCCGTACTCGGCGAGGCGGATGCCGGTGGCGGCCGCCGCGTTCCATACGCGAGCGCCGTCGCAGTGCACCCGTACGGTCGCGCCGCGGTGGCGGTCCAGGGCGTCCGGGGGCAGGACGCGGCCGCCCCGGTTGCCTTGGGTCTGTTCGACGCAGGCGACGGTGACGCTCTCGGCCGGTGCCTCGGTGTGCAGCCGGAGGCGGGTGATCCGCTCCGGCCAGCCGCGTTCGCTGCGGAAGATGTGCGACATCTCGTCGAGCAGCAGTCCGTCGCCGGGGTGTGTCTGGGCGGCGACGGCGACGAGATTGGCCATGTGGCCGCTCGGTACGAACAGCGCCGCCTCGTGGCCGAACAGGTCGGCCATCTCCTCCTCGAGCGCCCGTACGCTCGGGTCCTCCCGGTAGCCGTCGTCGCCCAGCTCGGCGCGGGTCATCGCCGCGCGCATGGCCGGTGTCGGTCGGGTGACGGTGTCGGAGCGCAGGTCGATGGTCATGCGGTCACCGCTTCCGTGGTCTTCTCCGGCAGGCCGGGGCGGCGGAACTGGCCCTCCGACTTGGCCACGATCACGGTGGCCAGACAGTTGCCGATCATCGTGACGACGGTGCGGCCGGCGTCCACGATGAAGTCGACGCTGAACAGCAGCGCCACACCCTCGGCGGGCAGGCCGAGCACGGTGGCCGCCGACATCAGCACGACCAGGGACGAGGACGGGACGCCCGCGATGCCCTTGGTGAGGAGCATCAGCAACAGCATCATCGTGATCTGCTGCCCGATCGACAGGTCGATGCCGTAGGTGTGAGCGACGAAGAGGAGGGCCAGGCCCTGGTAGAGGCTGGTGCCATCGGCGTTGAAGGAGTAGCCCATCGGCATCACGAAGGACGCGATCCGGGAGTCGACACCGTATTTGCCCAGTCGCTCCAGCGTCATCGGCAACAGTGCCTCGGAACTGCGGGTCACGAAGCCGAGGAAGAGGATGTCGGAGAACGACCGGAGCAGGTCCAGGTAGTTCACGCGGAAGATCATGGCGATCGCGCCGAACAGGACGACGGCGACGAACAGCATCCCGATGAACGCGACCAGGACGAAGTGGCCGAGGCTCATCAGGGTGTCGGTGCCGTACTTGGCCACGTTGTAGCCCAGGAACCCGAACACGCCGACCGGCGAGAGCCGGATGGCCAGCCGGACGAAGCCGAACATGATCTGCGACAGCTGGTCGAGGACCTTGGTGACCCCCTGCACCCGTTCCCCGAGCTGGATCATGGCGATGCCGAAGATGACCCCGAAGATGACCAGGGCGAGCAGATCCCCCTGGCTCATCGCACTGATGATGTTCTCCGGAATCATCGTGTGCACGAATTGCTCAACAGAGAGACCCTCGGCGGTTTTCTGGGTGACCTCGCCGATATCGATGCCGGTCGGTTTCGGGCCGCTGACATTCGTGAGATTCCCGAGAAGAACACCGAAAACGATGATGATCGTGGTGACGACCTCGAAGTAGGCGATCGATTTGCCGGCCAGCCTGCCGACGCTGCGCAGCGAGCCCAGGTGCACGATGGCCAGCACGATCAGCGGCAGGATCAGCGGGACGATCGCCATCCTGATGAGGTTGAGGAAGGCGTCACCGAGGATCTCGAAATGGATGGCCACACCGGGAATGGCCAGACCCGCGGAAATTCCGAGGGCGGTGGCGACGACCATCTGCCAGCCAAGAGATCTCCACCATTGCGTCTTCATCGCACATCTCCCCAGCCGCCGAGTCCATTTCCCACAGGATCAGGCGCGATTCCCGGCAGGGCAAGCGACGATTTCTGAGGTGGCGATTAAGCGGAGCTACTGTCGTGAGGGGGCCGGTCCGGCCGTACTGCTACCGGCGAGGGTGAACCTCGAGGGGGCCGGTGCGGCCGTCCTACGACCGGCGAGGGTGAGTCGCGAGGCGGGGGCTCATTGCGTGATGAGGATCTGTCCGGGGAGATCACGTGAGGCCGAGGGCGGTCAGGGGGCTGAGGTAGCCAGGGTTGGTGTGGCGGAGGGCGGCGGCGCTGTCGGTCTGGCCGTTCTGGCGGAAGACACTGATGGCGAGGTTGCGCAAGGAGGCGGCCATGGTGCGGGGCAGAAAGCCGGTGCGGGTCTTCGAGTCGTCCGTCATCCCCGTCCAGAAAGGCGAGGCCCCCGGCCAACCGTCTCACCAGTGAAGAGCCTCACATATCCGACTGCTACCGTCCGGCCATGTTCTTCCTGATTGCCCTCCTCACCGGTGTGTTGGGCGGAGTGCTGATCTACAGCGCCACCTCCCTACGCAAGTACCCTCAGCAGATGTCACGGCGCATGGCTCTCGCTTTGCTGTGGTTCTGGGTGTCCGGCGTCATCTACTTCACGTTCGGCACGCCCTCCGGCGGCGGCCAGACCGTTAACCTGAAGCCCCTGGACATCACCAACAAGGCCGACATCGTCGACGCCGTTCTCAATGTGCTGATGTTCGCGCCGGGCGGCATCCTCCTCGCACTCCTCCCGATGCGCTGGCACCAGGCAGCTCTGTCGGGATTCCTCGGTTCCCTCGCCATCGAAGCCACCCAATACCTGACCCACTCCGGACGCAGCGCCGACATCAACGACCTCACCGGCAACACCCTCGGCGCACTGGCCGGCTTCGCCTGCACCGCAGCGGCTCTCTCACACACGCGCGCCGCCCGCGAGCCCCGCATGCCCCAGCGCTCCAACCGCGCACGCAACCCCATGGCCAGCCCGAACGCCAGCGGGAAAGATCTCTGACCCCATCGTTCCCAGACCACTTCAGTATCCGTCCGGGCAGCGTGAGACAGCCGGCCTCAAGTGAGCACCCGCCATGGCAGGTCCATTCCTGCACATGGGTTCCCCGTGGAGGGGCGGTCAGAGCCGGGTTGTGTGCGTCGAGGCATCGGAACGCGCCCGCTGACCGCCTGATCCTGAAGAAGCCCTTCGAGTGGGATTCGATCTTCCAGAACTGATAGCTGGTCTGCGCGTCGCAGGTATTCGCGTGAACGAGTGCCCTTCCGTCCTTCCAGTCGTCGCTGCCTTCCAGGCACAGTCCCGTGCCGCACAGCTCGATCTGGTACTGGCCGCCCCCCCTTGGGCCGGAAGCGGAACTGCTGGCTCTCCCCATTGCGGTTGCGCTCAAGGGTGGCTACGGCGCCTGAGACGGGGGCGTCCACGACCAGATCGTTGGTGAACGCGCTCTTGATGTTCCACCATCCGTCACCGAAGGCCGGCGGTTGCCGGGGGTTCGAGAACGGCGGGCAGACTCCACCCAGGAAGTTGTCGCAGTCCCCCGCGGAGGCGCCGAGGGGCGCGAGTGCCAGAGCCACCAGCGAAACGGTCAGAGGGACAAGAAGGGAAGGTTCGTCGGCTCATCGCAACCACCGTCAATCGACCGGCCGGAATGAGACCTGGCGGTTGTCCCTCCTGGAATGCAGGAAGGGCCCGCTTCCACGGTATGGGGCCCGTGCCAGCTCGCAACTCGGCGGTAGCCGTGCTCGGCCTCGCTCGACGCGTCGGTGAGCACCAGCCTTCACCGACGCCCGGCTCGGCGCGGCGATCGTCGATCGGTCCTTCGTTTCAGGACGTCTGACTTGCCAGCCTGCGGAGGGTTCGCGCGGCAGGTGATCCGGGGTCGGCCGTTATCAGGACGACCTCCTGGTCATCCTCGGGCACGAGCAGGACATCGCAGTTCAACCGCAGCGCACCGGCCTCCGGATGGTCCAGGGTCTTGGTGCGGTGCCCGGGAGCGTGGACCGGACGCGCCTGCCAGATCTGCCGGAACTCCTCGCTGCCGGCGTGTAGTTCGGCCAGCAAGGCGGCCAGCTGCGGGTCATGCGGGTAGCGGTCCGCGGCCCGGCGCAGCCGCGCCACCACGATGTGTCCGAATTCCTTGGCGCTGGAGCTCGCGTACGTCCGCTCCTGGCCCAGGAAGCGACGTCGGGCCAGGTTCGTCGTCCCGCCGCCAAGGTCGGCGCGGAGCAGGGCCCGGGCCAAGGGGTTCCAGGCGATGACGTCGTACGCCGCGTCAGTGACGATGGCACCGGTCTCCGGCAGCCGCTCCAGCATCCGGGCCACGTGCGGGCGCACCCGCCGCACGGCGCTGAGGCCGGGCGGCGCGCTCGAACCCGCCAGGCGGAACAGGTGGCTGCGCTCGGCCGGCGTGAGACGCAGTGCGCGGGCCAGCGCGTCCAGGATCCGGGCCGATGGCCGCGGCCCGCGGGCCTGCTCCAGCCGCGTGTAGTAGTCGACCGACATGTGCGCGAGCTCCGCCACCTCTTCGCGGCGCAGACCCGGTGTGCGGCGGGCGGTGCCCGTCGCCACCAAGCCGATCTCGTGCGGACGCAGGGCCGCCCGGCGGTCCCGCAGGTAGTGGGCCAGCTCCTGCCGTGCCATGTCGCCTCCTCCCACTGCCTGGTACAGGCTGTCCCTGGCAGGGCACCCACGACCAGGGAAGCATGGTTGCCATGAACGAACGCACAGCTCTGGTCACTGGTGCCAACAAGGGCATCGGCAAGCATATCGCCCGGCTGCTCGCCGCCGAGGGCCTCACCGTGTACGTGGGCTCCCGCGACCCCGGGCGCGGGGAGCGGGCCGTCGAGGAGATCGGCGCCGGGGCCCGCCTGCTGATCCTCGACGTGGCAGATCCCGGCGGCATCGCACAGGCCGCGGCTCAAGTGGACCGCCTGGACGTGCTGGTCAACAACGCCGGCATCTCCCCGTCACTCGCCCCGCCGACCGAAACCGGCGTCGAGGAGTACCGGCGCACATACGAGACCAACGTCTTCGGGGTGGTGGCGGTGACCAATGCCTTCCTGCCCACCCTGCGCCGGTCCCCGCGCCCGCGCATCGTCAACATCTCCAGTGGCACCGCGTCGCTGACCTGGAGCACCACCCCCAACCCCCAGTTCACCCCGGGGAGCGGCGGCGCCGCCGCCTACCGGTCGTCCAAAGCCACTCTCAACGCCCTCACCGTCCTCTACGCCCAGACGCTGGCCGAGGACGGCTTCAAGGTCAACGCGCTCGCCCCCGGCCTGCGGGCCACCGATCTCAATCCCCGGGCCGCCGCTGCCGGAGGCGACCCGGCCGAGGCCGCGCGGGGTGCCCTCCGCCTGGCCCTGCTGCCGGATGACGGCCCCACCGGTGGCTTCTTCTCCTGGGACGGAACGCCTATGCCCTGGTGATCCGTCATGGGCGGTTCGGGAACGGGTGTCCCAGCGGTGGGTGGTCCAGGCTCGGCGGATCGGACGACGGATCGTGGTGATCGTGTGTCGGCGAGGCCGAAGAAGGTGTCGATGACGGTCTCGCGGCGTTCGTAGCAGCGAGCGAGGCGCTGGAAGGCGTGCTGCCATGCATGGGTGCGCTCGACGTACCGGCGCTGCGTGGCCCGCACCGGGGCGTTGACCCCTTTGCGGGCGAGCTGGCCATGCAACCCGCGTTCGATCAGGGCGGAGCGAGAGGCGGCGCCGTCGTAGCCGGCGCCCAGGTGAGCGGTGATCTCGTCCGGCAGCGGCCCACGTTCCGCCAAGAGATCGAGGGTGGGGGTGAGCAGGCGTGAGTCGTGAGGGTTGGCGCCGACCGGAACACGGCCGAGTGGGTTGCGTAGCCGTCGGTCATGCTTCTCGAAGACGATCCGGTCGTCGATCCGGCGCCGGTGGCAGCCCAGCAGGTCAGCAGGTCAGCAGGTCAGCAGGTCAGCCGGATCGGATTCGGCGCGCTAGGGCAGCAACACGGCGAATTGGTCCCACAGTGGTTCGGTCAGCCATGACGGCAGCACAGGCACAGGTCTCCCATGTTCACAGTGCGTCAGCAACTCCATGCTCACGGAACCTGTGCCTGACTCATCCCCAGGCGACCCCCGAAACTGCCGACCTTCGCGGCCTCATAATGCCGAGTGTTGTCGATCAGTATGGGTTCCAGGAGGAGCGATGGACGAGAACGAGCTTCACAGGTGGGACGCGACCGGGTTAGCCGCACTGATCCGCACCCGGCAGGTGTCCGCTGCCGAGGTGGCACACGCGCACCTGGACCGGATCGAGGCCGTCGGTCCGAAGGTCAACGCCACGGTGACGGTGCTCGCCGAACGGGCGCTCGCCATGGCGGAAGCGGCGGACGAGGCCGTGGCCGCCGGCGCGGCCGTCGGTCCGTTCCACGGCGTGCCCTTCACGATTAAGGACTCGCTGGACGTGGCCGGTGTGGTGACCACACGCGGTTCGACGCTGTTCAAGGACCATGTCGCGGACGCGGACGCGACCGTGGTGGCCCGGCTCCGGGCTGCCGGGGGCATCCCCCTGGCCAAGACGAACCTGCCGGAGTTCTCCTACTGGACCGAGACGGACAACCCGCTCGTCGGCAGGACCCACAATCCCTGGAACGCCGAACGCACTCCGGGCGGGTCGAGCGGCGGCGAGTCGGCCGCCATCGCCGCGGGGATGTCCCCGCTCGGACTGGGCAGTGACGTCGCCATCTCGGTGCGGGGCCCCGCTCATGACACGGGCATCGTCGCGCTGAAAGCCACCCGGGGCCGGATACCTGTCACCGGACACTGGCCCGAGGTGCCCCGCCGGTACTGGCACGTGGGTCCCATGGCCCGCAGCGTGCGGGACATCGCGACCGCTCTCAGCGTCCTCGCCGGTCCCGACGGTGCAGACGGATACGTTCGCCACGCGCTGCCGACCCCGCGGCCGGCTTCGGCCGGCGCACCGCAACGGCTCGCCGGGCTGCGGGTGGGCTGGGCAAGTGAGCCCGCCTTCGGTCCGGTGGACAGCGAAGTGACCGCCACCGTGGCGGCCGCGGCCGACGCGCTGCGCGACCTCGGCTGCGTCGTGGAACCGGCCGCTCCCGCCGGTCTGGAAAACCTCGACGCGACAGCGCTGAGCGCGGTGCTGTACACCGCTGAGATCGTGCCGTACTTCCGCAAGGCCGCCGACGGGCGCGTATCAGAGCTGGGCACCCTCCTCCAGCGAACGCTCGCCGCGCCAGAGGTGGAGCCGGCCGACTATGTCGCGGCACAGCAGCAGGTCGAACGGCTCAGCTCCATGTTCGCCGGATACTTCGAGCGCTACGACGCCCTGCTGTGCCCGGTGTGCCCCATTCCCGCCCCGCCGCACGCCCTGAGAAAATTCGAGGCCGGCGGCGTCACCGTCCCGGCACACGGCATCATGCGGGCGACCGTTCCTTTCAACCTCACCGGACTGCCCGCGCTGGCCCTGCCGTTCGGGACAACAGGCGGCGGTCTGCCGGTCGGCGTGCAACTCGTCTCCCGTTGGTACGACGAAGCGACCATCCTGCGCCTGGGCAGCGCCCTCGAAACGGTCAGCCCCGTGCACGGCCGCAGCCCCGACCTCACCTGACGCGACCGGCATACAGGCCACACCTGCGGAAACGGAGCCGTGGTCACAGGTGCGGCGATCCGCCGGCGCAGTAAATGTGCCGTTCAAAGCGTTGTACCGGTCGGTGAACTGGTGGAAGTAGTCGTCGCCGCGGTCCGAGACCGAGGCAGCGGAGTAGGTGCGGTTCGCCGGCTCGACGGCCAGGACCGCTGGGCTACCACAGCGGCGTTGGTGGCCGAGAGGCGGCTCAAGACCTGGCTGTGCTCGCGAGCCGTACTCCCGATGACCAGCAAAGCGGCAAGGCCTCAAGAGCTGACCTCTGTCGCGCCGCCTACCGCCTCCGCCGTACCGACGGTGAAGGGCATGGGGGTCACCACCTACCAATAAGTGGTGATCCCGGGAGGGCTGGAATCCGAGGCAACCGCCGCAGCCATAGGCCCCGACAGGTCCGCAGCTCGAATCGTCGCCCGAAAGTCGTTGCCTGAGCCGGTGCTTGATTGTCGTGGCATTGCCTGTCGACGGCCTGGGGCCGTCTTCGCCAGAAGGACCAGTTCCGTGTGTGAGTGGCGGGGACTGGGTGCGCTGGTCGAGCAGCTTCTGCTCCGCGAGTCCGCCGAGGGCTGTCTCATGGAGGCGGCCCCATACAGTGGCTCTGGACCAGATGCGGGACTGGAGCCGGTGGCAGCTGGGCTAGGAAACGCAGGCTCGGCTGAGGCGGCCTCACCGTCAATGGGTGGCGCAACCTTCTTCCCTGGCGACGGCGTAGCAAGCCTGTGAGGCGAGTGTCATACCCATGCGGCCCAGGACCTCAATGGACTCCAGAAGGATCTTCGTGTCCATCTTCGCCATGGCTTCGCCGAAACGATTGCGCTCGGCCAAGTCCTCTGGGGACACCGCGGTACGAAGCGCCGAGACCTGCTCGGCCAGCTTCTCGCGCTCGGCTTGCATCGCCGCCATCCCGCGTACGGCGCGGACGATCTCCTCATCGGTCATGTCGCTCATCGGGTACCCCTTCGGTCTCCTGCTTCGTTTGTCTCCTGGTCAGATGAGGCAACTGCCCTCCGAGTCGCTCCATCACGTCGAACTGTGACATGCGACGTGGCCGGTGCCGCAGTGAGCCTCCAGCATGGACTGGGATTCAGCTGTCCGTCCACGTTCTGCACGATCAGCGGCCACACCATCCCAGGACCAGGGGCGGATTGACCCTGATCGCCTGGAGCCGACGCCCGTCATGCGCATCCTTGACGGAGACTTCGCCGTGGCCGCCAGTGGACCTTCCCGCCGCACTGAAGCAGAGCCGGCGCCAGGCCGCACGTCGCTCCCGGCAGTGAACGGCCACGGTGGTCCGGCAGGACATATGTCATCCCCAGGACAGGACTCAAGGACCTACAGAGTCGGCTGCCGGTCCTCGTAAGCTCCACAGCATGTTCAAATCTCGCAAAATCGGACGTGACGACTCCTGGGAAGGCATCGTCACCCATAAGTCCCGGGGAATGCTCGACGGCTCGAACATGTACCACTTCGTCGAAGTCCGCCTTGCCGATGGCGAATCCGTGAAGGTCCGGATCAGCCGCCGGCTCTGGAAGTCGATCGAGGTCGACGATCGGATCGTCAAGCGGCCGGGCGCCGCCCCGGCCAGAGAGTAGCCCTTCGGGAGCCTGGAGGTGTGGTCGACTCGTTGTACTCGAAGCTGCCCTCGGCGCCGGCCCCCTTGTTATCCGGCGAGGCGGAAAGGGTGAGCTTGCCGCCCGCCGGCGGGGGATTTGGTGGAGCCATCAACCGGGTGGTCACGGGATCCGCACCAGGTCCACGACGAACGGGTTGGTGCCGGCGGATAGGGAGTGAGAACAGCCTCGTGAATCTGAGACCTCAGCCGTGGTGCGGGGCGCCATCGTGGCCCTGCGGTTGGCTCGACAGCCCTACCAGCCGGTCAGGTCCACGAGGAGATCGCAGTGCGGGTCGTCCGGGGCCGGCTGGTGGCGCTCCTCTTCCCTGACGAGGGAGGGAAGAGAGGCGATCAGCGCGGTGAGCATGTCGGCCAGGTGGATGTCGGCGCCGATGATGCCGTCGCCGCCGGGATCCTGCACGTACAGGCGCAGCCGACTGTCGCCCCTCATCAGGAAGCCGATCAGGAAGGGGTTCTCATCGTCGACGGGGTCGGACAGGGCGCGCAGGATACTGAGCGCCTGGCCCTGTTCGGGCTCGGGGGCGGGGGTGATGTCCTCCGGGTGGAGGCGGACGAGGGTCATCCCCATGGTGCTACTGACATCGTCGCTGCTGTAGAGCTGGGTTCCGGCCAGGGTGGTGCGCAGGATGCGGGGGATGTAGGCGGGGGCCACGGCGTCGTAGGGGATCTCGTAGAGGAAGGTGGCGCCCTCGTCGTCGTCCCCGGCGTGGATCGCGATCCGTACGGCGCCAGGGGCGGGCAGGACGCCGCGCAGGCGGCAGCCCTCGGCGATGGGTCCGTTCAGGTAGTCCAACAGCAGACGGCTGATGGCCGCCTGCTGCTCTCGGTCTTCAGGGTGCGTCACTTGTTCATCCATGCGGGGCACTTGTTGTCGGCCTGGTTGCGGCAGAAGGCGTTGACAACGCCGATCGTCTGTCCCTTGCCGGCGTCGTACTTCTTGTCCTTGGTTTTGCGAGAGTACTGGACGATGACCTTGAAGCGGACCTGCTGGGGCCGGGGGCCTGTCTTGACGGCCACGCCGTCGTATTCCAGGCGCCCCTGATGGTCGTTGTGGTCGACCTTGCCATGGATAGCGGCGGTGAGGATCTTACAGACGCGGATGTTGTGGCGATAGGTGAAGTGGTTCCAGCCGAGGTGGGGGTTGCCCCATCGGGTGACTATGTGGCGCCCTTCGGGGTCCGTGGCCTTGCAATGGACGTTCTTGTTCCAGGTCGGTCCGGCTGCGGCCTGGGCGGTGTGCACGGTGCCGGACAGCAGAGTCGCGGTGGTCAGGGCCGTAGTCGCTAACGCGGTGAACTTCCTCATGGCGTGAGCATGCTATGTAGCCGGAGCGGTGCGCATCGTCCTTTGGGGAGCCCTTAAGTGCCCGCCGTACACGGCCTGTGCCGACCGTCTCGGCATCCAGCCCGGCCACGATCCGATCGACGAGCAAGTACACCGGCGCCCCCTACTCCGCTTGCCGGCGCCGCTTCACCACACGGTCCGTATCCACGTTGGACTCCGAGGTCACCTCGACGACCCGCAGCGCATCCGCGGCAAGCAGCGGCCCCGCCCCCTTCGCGACCGCCGTCGGCACCAAAGCGATGTCAGGCACGCACCAGTTGAAGGAACCGGGCAGGTCCAGGTTCCCTGAGCCGGTGACGCAATCGAGCTCCCTGGCCCGCTCCCGGATCTGGTCACGGATCGTCTCCGCCGCTGCCTCGCGATCCCACCTCGGTGACACCCGAGTGGCGGAGCCCGGCCGCGTGACTTCACACCCATTCAACGCCACACCGTACGGGCGCGGCACGCTCCACCCGCACGGCACCGCCAGGCCCACGTCCCGGTCATCGCGTCCCCGCCCTGCACGCCGGACGCGGCTACGCCTCGGGGCCCGGCTCAGGCGACGGTGGCGGGAGGGTGAGAGTGATCTCGCTGACCTCCCGCAGCGAAGGTTGCGCGTTCTCACTGAAGGTTGAGCGCTGCCCCGTGCGGGATGAGCGCGAAGCGCGATGGTTGTCACATGGGCAGGCTTGTTGTCACTTCGCGTCCGTGCGTGGCTCTCCAGGGCCGCGGCTCTTGTCTCGCGACTGGCAGGATGGCGGGTTGAGTTGTGCGGCTGAGAAAGGAATCCCGATGTCCGTTCGCTACCAGCTGGTGATCGACTGCGCCGACCCCGACCGCCAGGCCCACTTCTGGGCCGCCGCACTGGGCTATGAACTCGCACCGCCCCCATCCGGTTTCGCCACATGGAACGACTACTACCGTGACCTGGGGCTGCCCGAAGAAGCGTTGACCGGCGGCGCGGACCGGATCAGCGATCCGCAGGGCAGTGGACCGGCCATCTGGTTCCATGTGGTCCCGGACGCGAAGGCCGTGAAGAACCGGCTGCACATCGACATCCACGCCAGCGGCGACCGGACAGACCCGATCGAGACGCGGAAGAGGCGAGTGGACGCCGAAGCCGACCGCCTGATGGGCTTGGGCGCCCTCATCACGGTTGTCATGTACGAGGAAGGAATCGACCACTACGCGGTCGGAATGAAGGACCCCGAAGGGAACGAGTTCGACATCAACTGACCAGAGCTCGGTGACAATCAACGTGCTTTGCCATGCCACAACGGCCAGGTCACCAAGGCCCGCAGGTGTCAACCATCGTTCTTCGGCTCACGGGGGCACGGTCGCCTCGGAAGTCGGCGACGTGCTCGCTCCGCGGTGCCACGACCGCGCAGAAGCACCGGTCATTTTGGGCACGAGCCCCCTCCCGGCTGGTAGCGACGAACAGCGCGAATAGCTGCCCTGCACGGGCATTAACCACCCCCCGCACGGGGTGAAGGTCGACGACCGCATTCGAGATAGGCCCTGTCTCATTGGGGTTTGACGGCCAGGAGGGTTTCTCCGAGGTCGGTGTGCTGCCAGGAGGCGAGCCGGCCGCGGATTTGCTCTGCCTGGCCGCCCAGGGTCATGTTGCCAGCGATCAGCAGACCGCCGGGGCGCAAAGTGGCGGCCAGTGCTTGGACCGCGGCGGTGGTGGGCGGGTAGCCGTCGAAGAAGGCCACGTCCGCGTCCTGGTCCGCCACTCCGGGGAGGATGTCGGTGCCCTCTCCGGTGTGCACGGTGACGTGGTCGGCCAGCCCATGCCGGGCAAGGTGCTCGTGCGCCCGTCGGCTGTGGGTCGGGTCGCGGTCGATGGTGTGGACGTGGGCGCCGGTGGTGGCGAACCAGGCCGCCGAGTAGCCCAGGGCGGTGCCGAGTTCCACCACGGTCGTCGCCTTGGTGGCGGCGGTGAGGGTGGCCAGCAGGCTTCCGTCGGCGTAGGGGTAGCAGCCGCAGCCGTGCTGTTCGAGGTGGGTCAGGGTGGCAGCCTTGATGTCGCCGAAGCGGTCGGCAGCCGTGGGGGCGGTGGTCATATGGGTTGTCCGATCGGTCGGATGGTGAGTGTGTTGAGGTCGACGCCGACGGGCTGGTCGAGGGCGAAGCCGATTGCCCCGGCCACAGGCTCGGCCGACATGGCGAAGGGAGGTGTGGTTCCTTCGCCCCAGAACGGGGTGTCGATCACGCCGGGCGAGATGAGGGTGACGCCCACGCCGACGGTCGTGGCGTACATGCGGATGTTCTCGGCCAGGCCGGTGACGGCCCATTTGGTGGCCGAATACAGGTTCCCCGGGGTGTTCTTCAGCCCCGCGACGCTGCCGATGAGTACGAACCGTCCGCCCGTTTCCCGCAGGTGGGGCAGCGCGGCCCGGGCCAGCAGGGCCGGGCCCAGCACGTTGGTGAGGACCATGGCCGGCCACAGGGTCGGGTCGCCATCGCTGATGGCCGTGCCGCTGGTGCGGAAGTGGTCGGCGGCGGTGAACCCGGCACCGGCCACCGCGGCGTCCAGGCCGCCGAAGCGCTCGACGGTCTCGGTGACGGCGGCCTGCGTGGCCTGCCAGTCGGAAGCGTCCGCGATGATCCCGTGCAGTTCCTGCGGCCGTCCCGCCTCCTCCAGGAACGCTTGCAGCTTGTTCGGGCTGCGGCCGGTGACGGCGACCTGGTGACCGCTGTCCAGGAGCAGGCGGGCGGTGAGCGCCCCGATACCGCTGGTGCCGCCGGTGATGAGGATGTTCTTACCGTTCATGGTCATGGTCCTGGCCGAGAGGTGAGTCTTCGAGGGCATCGGGCCGGCGGCGCTGCGCGGCCTCGGCGGTTGTGTGCTCGCGCCGCCACTGCACGACGAGTTCGTCCTTGAGGCCGAACCGCACCAGGTGACGGCCGACGACGTCTTCCAGAGCCGCCAAGTTCGGTTCGCTGCTCTCCACGGTCAGCACCAGGGCGTCGGGGATGGCGGCGAGGGTGCCCGTGCCGTTCGGGAAGGCCAGTCGGCCCTGCCCGCTCTCCTCGTCCCATGTGGCGTTGATCCGCCGGCCCAGGTGGGCTGCGAGCTGCTTGGCGTAGCGGTGGGGCCTGTCGGTGGCGACGCGCGCGCGGGAGCGGCCGGTCACTGCTGTGCCTCCCTCTGCGCGAGGCCGGCCTTGGCGAAGTCCTCGATGGTGACCTGACCGCGCTCGGGAGAGCCTTCGAAGCGGATGTGCCCGGTGTTGAAGCCCTCCCACATCTCCACCCAGCTGCCGATCGCCGCCTGGGGCAGGCCGAACTGGGAGAGTGTCTGCTCCCACTGGGCGCGCTCGATGACCTGCGCGGTGACGGGCCGGCCGAGCGCGGCGCAGAAGGCGGTGGCGACGTCGGCGGGTGTGTAGTCCGCCGGGGCGGCGAGCTCGATGGTGCGGCTGTCGGTGCGCTGGAGCTCACGCACCAGCGTGGCGGCGATGTCGGCCACGGCGACGTGCGGGACCGGCCGGTCCAACGGGGCGAAGAAGGTGGGCAGTGCACCGGTGCGCATCGCCGGCAGGCTGGGCAGCCAGTTGGTCATGAAGTTGCCCGCCCGCACGAAACTCGCGCCCAGCGGACGCAGGGCCTGCTCCAGAATGTGGGTGGTGACGATGTTGCCGGTGCCCTCGGGGTGCTGGGCGCCGATCGAGGACAGCGCGACCGCCCGAACGCCGCCGGCGTCCAGTGCCGTGCGGTAGGCGTCGGCGACGGCATGGCCTGAGGCCAGCATGTCGTCGGATGCGTAGTCCGGCGGGTTGAGGACGTACACCGCCCGGGCTCCGGCGAAGGCATCGCTCAGTGCGGTCGCGTCCTGCACATCGGCGTGGGCGACCTGGGCGCCCCGGCTGTGCCAGTCCTGGCCGTCACGGCCGGGCCGCAGCACCACCCGAACGGGCCGGCCCTGCTCCAGCAGGGTGCGGGCAACGGCTCCGCCGGTCTGCCCGTTGGCTCCCATGATGACGAACATCGTGCATGTCCTCCGAATGAATCTCGCTGTCGCCCCGTCGCGCCGAGGTGGCTCGTGGGGCTGATGCATTCACCGTGCGTGCACGAGGGGTCCGCCGTCCAAGACCAGTTACGCAAAGCGCGATGCCAGAACGGCATCACCCCAGCTCAGAGGCGCCCTGGGGTGAGTGATGGCCAGTCGAGCGGCGTTACAGTCGAGCTATGCCTGACATGTCTGATCCCCCCGCGGATCTGGATCTTCGGCTGGTGCGCTACTTCACCGCCGTCGCCGAACACCGCCACTTCGGTCGCGCCGCGGCAGCCCTGCACCTGGCCCAGCCCGCCCTGAGCCGGCAGATACGGCGCCTGGAAGATCAACTGCGAGTCCGTCTGCTGGACCGCACGCCGCACGGCGTCGAGCTCACCGAGGCCGGAGCGGTGTTCCTGCCCCAGGCCAAGGCGCTGCTGCGCTCGGCGGCCCGAGCCGTGGCGCAGACCCGGGCAGCGGCCGAACCGGACCGGCTGGCCATCGGCTACACCACCGGCCTGATCATCACCCCCGCCGTGCAGGCCCTGCGCCGACGCCACCCGGACGCCGACGTCCACACCCTGCACCTGTCCTGGAACGAACCCCGCGAGGCCCTGCTGGACCACCGAGTGGACGCGGTGGTGGCCCGGCTGCCGTTCCCCACCGACCAGCTGAATGTGACCATCCTCTACGACGAGCCGCGGCTGCTGCTGGTATCCGCCGGCCACCGCCTGGCCGGCAAGGAGTCCGTCACCCTCGACGACATCGCCGACGAACCGACACCCCGCCTGCGCGACCCTGCGTGGAACGCCTTCTGGCGCATCGACCCCCGCCCCGACGGACGCCGCGCGCCCGAGGGGCCCCTGGCGGAGACAGTGGAAGACAAACTCGAACTCGTCGCCGCCGGTGACGCCGTCGCCATCACACCCGCGGGAGCCATGGCCACCTACAACCGCCCCGACTTGACCACGATCCCCCTGGAAGGAGTCGAGCCGGGCCGTGTCGTCCTCGCCACCCGCTCCGACGACCGCAACCGCCTGATCACCGCCTTCCGCACCGCCGCCCAAACCCACCTCACCGGCCCCCCACACGCCGGCGGGCCCGCTTCCCACCGCCCATCGGCATGAGCACCCTCCCAGCCCGCCCTGAGCCGGACGAGCGCACGCTCCACGCGTGAGCAGCACCGTGCAGCCACCCCACTGGAGCTGTTCTTCGACCTGTGCTTCGCCACCGCCACCGCACACCGCC
>NZ_JAMJFM010000138.1:0-310 GCF_023544705.1 Streptomyces sp. MCA2 | reverse complement strand
CGCCCGCCGTGACCGCACCACTCCGCAGTGGGCGCCACTGTCCGTCCAGTACGCCGACTACACCCTCTGGCAGCGCGACGTCCTCGGTGACGAGAGCGACCCGCAGAGCCTCATCTCCGGTCAGGTCGACTACTGGCAGCAGCATCTGGCCGGCCTTCCCGACCTGCTGGAGCTGCCCACCGACCGTCCGCGGCCGGCCGAAGCCAGCTACCAGGGCGACAGCGTCCCGTTCACCTGGGACGCCGAGCTGCACCACGGCATCACCCGCCTGGCACGTGAGCACCAAGCCAGCGTCTTCATGGTCGTCCAC
>NZ_JAMJFM010000137.1:0-313 GCF_023544705.1 Streptomyces sp. MCA2 | reverse complement strand
CCCCCTCTCCCACGCCCAACGCCGCCTCTGGTTCCTCCACCAACTCGAAGGACCCAGCCCCACTTACAACGTGCCGATGGCCCTCCGGCTCACCGGCGAACTCGACACCACCGCACTACGTGAGGCCATCTGCGACCTCGCCGACCGGCACGAATCGCTGCGCACCGTCTTCCCCGAGACCGACGGCACCCCACGCCAGCAAGTACTGCACGGCGACGCCGCCCGGCCGACGATCGAGGTCGTCACGACCGATGCCGCACACCTCGCCGAGCACATCGCCACCGCCGCTCGCCACGCCTTCCGGCTGACCGAT
>NZ_JAMJFM010000136.1:0-430 GCF_023544705.1 Streptomyces sp. MCA2 | reverse complement strand
CGGCTACCGCATCGAACTCGGCGAAATCGAAGCCGTCATCACCAACCACGCCCAGGTGCGCCAGGCAGCCGTCATCGTCCGCGAAGACCAGCCCGGCGACCAGCGCATCGTCGCCTACGTCGTCACTACGGAGGACGCTGACACGGCAACCGTCGACCTGCGGGAACACGCCGCGCAGGCCCTGCCGGACTACATGGTCCCCGCAGCCGTCGTCACCCTCGACACTCTCCCGCTGACGCCGAACGGGAAACTGGACCACAAAGCCCTCCCCGCACCCCAGTTCACCCCCACCACAACCACCCGCGGCCCCCGCAACACCCACGAAGAACTCCTCTGCCACGCCTTCGCCCAGATCCTCGGCGTGGACCGCGTCGGCATCGACGACAACTTCTTCGACCTCGGCGGACACTCCCTCCTCGCCACCCGCCTC
>NZ_JAMJFM010000135.1:0-442 GCF_023544705.1 Streptomyces sp. MCA2 | reverse complement strand
AACTCAGCCACGACACCTACGTCACCGACCCCTTCAGCCCCGCCGACTCAGGCTCGCTGATGTACCCCACCGGCACCCCCGCACGCTGGACAGCCGACGGACAACTCGAACTCCTCACCCACGTCACCGGCGACGACGAGCAGGACACGGCCACCACCACTGCCCGGCGCCGCACCCCCACCCCCCAGGAAGAGATCCTCCGCAGCCTCTTCGCCCACACCCTCAACCTGCCCACACTCGGCATCGACGACAACTTCTTCGACCTCGGCGGACACTCCCTCTCCGCCGTACGACTCCTCAGCCGCATCCGCACCACCTTCGGCGTCGAACTCGCCGTCCGCGACCTCTTCGAAGCACCCACCATCACCGGCCTCGCCACCCGCCTCCACCACGCAACCGGAGCACGCACCGCACTCGAACCAAGAGAACGACCCGACCACAT
>NZ_JAMJFM010000134.1:0-445 GCF_023544705.1 Streptomyces sp. MCA2 | reverse complement strand
GCCCCTGACGGTGCGCCAACTCCTTACCCACCACCTTGAACTGGGCATGCGGCCCACGCCGGAACAGGTCGCGCAGCTCGCCGCCCACAACCCCTGCCCGCCCGAGCGCCACGCCCTGGAAAACCTCGCCGAGGACGACCCGCGCACCCTGATCGACCTGATCGAGGCGCATCCGGCGCTGCGCGGCGCCCTGCCCTGGCCGACGGTCCTGGAGCTGCTGCCGCCGCTGCGCACCCGGCACTACTCCCTGTCGTCGTCACCCGCGGCCGACGCCCGGCACGCCGATCTGATGGTCTCGCTGCTGCCCGGCGGCACCGGCTCGTCCTACCTGCACGGTGTGCGGCCCGGCGACACCGTCCTGGCCCGCGTCCAGCCCTGCCGCGAGGCCTTCCGCCTGGATGCGGCCGATGACACCCCCGTCATCCTGATCGCGGCGGGCACCGGT
>NZ_JAMJFM010000133.1:0-445 GCF_023544705.1 Streptomyces sp. MCA2 | reverse complement strand
TCCCCTGACGGTGCGCCAACTCCTTACCCACCACCTTGAACTGGGCATGCGGCCCACGCCGGAACAGGTCGCGCAGCTCGCCCCCCACAACCCCTGCCCGCCCGAGCGCCACGCGCTGGAAAACCTCGCCGAGGACGACCCGCGCACCCTGATCGACCTGATCGAGGCGTATCCGGCGCTGCGCGGCGCCCTGCCCTGGCCGACGGTCCTGGAGCTGCTGCCGCCGCTGCGCACCCGGCACTACTCCCTGTCGTCCTCACCCGCCACTGACGCCCGGCACGCCGATCTGATGGTCTCGCTGCTGCCCGGCGGCACCGGCTCGACCTACCTGCACGGTGTGCAGCCTGGCGACACCGTCCTGGCCCGCGTCCAGCCCTGCCGCGAGGCCTTCCGCCTCGATGCGGCCGATGACACCCCCGTCATCCTGATCGCGGCGGGCACCGGC
>NZ_JAMJFM010000132.1:0-620 GCF_023544705.1 Streptomyces sp. MCA2 | reverse complement strand
CACCTTCACCGAACTCCTCGGACGCGTACGAGAAACCGACCTCGCCGCCTACACCCACCAAGACGTCCCCTTCGAACGCCTCGTCGAACTCCTCAACCCCACCCGCTCCCTCGCACACAACCCCCTCTTCCAGGTGATGCTGAGCTTCGAGGCCACTGGCGCCGATGTGCCGATCGCCGGGCTCGACAGCCGCCTGGAGCAGGTCGATGCCAAAACCTCGAAGCTCGACATGGAGTTCGTGCTGGAGGAGGCGGTCACGGCTGACGGGCTGCCCGCCGGTATCGCGGGAACGGTGGACTTCGCCACGGACCTCTTCGACCGGCAGACCGCCGAAGCCATGGCCGTTCGGCTGGAGCGTCTGCTGCGGGCGGCCGTCGCCGACGCCTCACAGCCGATCGCCGACCTGGACATCCTCTCGGCGCCCGAGCGCACCACACTGCTGCACACCTGGCCCACGGCCGTACGCGAACTCCCGGACGGCACCGTCCTGCCGGAACACGTCCGCGTCTACGTCCTCGACGACGACCACCGGCCGGTGCCCGCCACCGTCCCCGGCCAACTGCACCTCGCCGGCACGGACCTGACCAGCACCACCCTCACCGGCCACGAACTCAGCCACC
>NZ_JAMJFM010000131.1:0-823 GCF_023544705.1 Streptomyces sp. MCA2 | reverse complement strand
TGAACGGCACGCTGTCGCCCTGGTGGCTGGCCATCGCGGGACGGGGCCGGTCGGTGGGCAGTTCCAACTGCTCTGGGAGTCCTGCCAGAGTGCTGCGCCAGTAGTCGATCTGGCGGGAGATGACACTGTCCGGGTCGCTCTCGTCGCCCAGCACCTCGCGCTGCCAGAGGGTGTAGTCCGCGTACTGCACCGGCAGCGGCGCCCACTGCGGGGCGGCGCCGTCACGGCGGGCCGCGTAGGCGATGGCGAGATCGTGGGTGAGGGGAGCGAGTGAGGCGCCGTCGCTGGCGATGTGGTGGGCCAGGAGGAGGACGAGGTGTTCGTCGTGGGTGAGGGTGAAGACCCAGGCGCGCAGGGGCACGTCCTTGGTCAGGTCGAAGGTGTGGGTGATGGCCTGGTCGACGGCTGCGTCCAGGTCGTCTTCGTCGACGGGGACGATGTCGATGGCCGGGCGGGCGGCGTCGCCGTGCAGGACGTGCTGGTAGGGCGTCCCGTCGCTCTCCGGGAAGACGGTGCGCAGGGTTTCGTGCCGGTCGGTGAGGTCGTGGATGGCCTCACGTAGTGCCTCGACGTTCAGTGAACCGGTCAGCCGCAGTGGCATCGGCACGTTGTAGGTCGCGCTCCGTCCTTCCAGCTGGTGGAGGAACCACAGCCGCCGCTGTGTGTACGACAGCGGTACCCGCTCGGGCCGCTCCACCGGCACCAGCGCCGCACGCGCCCCGGTTGCGTGCTGGAGACGGGTGGCGAGGCCGGCGACGGTGGGCGCCTCGAAGAGATCGCGTACCGCGAGTTCGGCACCAAACGTGGTGCGGATGCGGCTGAC
>NZ_JAMJFM010000130.1:0-857 GCF_023544705.1 Streptomyces sp. MCA2 | reverse complement strand
GGCAGGACGACCCGCATGACGAGTCCGCCGCCTTCGCGGGGCTGGGCGGTGATGGTGCCGTCGTGTGCGCGGACGACGGAGCGGACGATGGACAGGCCGAGGCCGACGCCCTTGTCGCTGCCGGTGCGCTCGGTGCGCAGCCGCCGGAAGGGCTCGAAGAGGTTCTCCACCTCGTAGGCCGGGACCACCGGTCCGGTGTTGGCGACCACCAGGACCGCGCAGCCGGGCTGCGGCTCGGTGCTGACCTCCACCCAGCCGTCCTCGGGCACGTTGTAGCGCACCGCGTTCTGGACGAGATTGAGCGCGATGCGCTCCAGGAGGACCCCGTTGCCCTGCACGAAGACCTGCCCGCGCACCCCGCGGAACTCCACCCCCTTGCCGTGCGCCTCCTCACGGCTCTGGTCGACCGCCTGCGCGGCCACCTCCGACAGATCCACCGGCCGCTTGTCGACCACCTTGTTCTCACTGCGCGCGAGCAGCAGCAGACCCTCCACCAGCTGCTCACTGCGCTCGTTCGTCGCCAGCAGCGTCTTGCCCAGCTGCTGAAGCTCGGGCGACGCCTCCGGATCGGCCAGCTGCACCTCCAGCAGCGTCCGGTTGATCGCCAACGGCGTACGCAGCTCGTGCGAGGCATTGGAGACGAACCGCCGCTGCGACTCGAAGGCCCGGTCGAGCCGGTCCAGCATCTCGTCGAACGTGTCCGCCAGCTCCTTGAGCTCATCGTCCGGCCCGCCCAGCTCGATCCGCCGGTGCAGATCCGACCCGGCCACCCGCTGCGCGGTACGCGTGATCCGCCCCAACGGGGACAGCACCCGCCCCGCCATCGCATAACCGAAAGCAAAAGCCACCACCGTCAG
>NZ_JAMJFM010000013.1:0-181559 GCF_023544705.1 Streptomyces sp. MCA2 | reverse complement strand
GCGCTGCGGGCCCGTCACCCCGAAGCCGTCGCGGAGGCCGCCGCCCGGCGCACCCGTCGTCCGCTCCTCGGGGACAGTGGCCGGCTGATGATCGTCGCGGCCGACCACCCGGCCCGTGGTGCGCTCGCCGTCGGAGACCGGCAGCTGGCCATGGCCAACCGCCTCGATCTGCTCGAACGCCTGGTTCTTGCGCTGTCCCGGCCCGGTGTGGACGGGGTGCTCGCCACCGCCGACATCCTGGAGGACCTGCTGCTGATCGGTGCCCTGGAGGGCAAGGTCGTCATGGGGTCCATGAACCGCGGCGGCATCGCCGGTGCCTCCTTCGAGATGGACGACCGGTTCACCGGCCACCGTCCGCAGGACCTCGCCCGGCTCCGCTTCGACGCCGGCAAGCTGCTGCTGCGCATCGACTACAGCGATCCCGGTTCGCTCACCACCCTGGAGGCCACCGCCCGCGCCATCGACGCGATGGCCGAGCGGCAACTGCCCGTCTTCGTCGAGCCGTTCCTCTCCTCCCGGATAGAGGGGGCGGTCCGCAACGACCTCAGCGCCGAGGCCGTCACCCGCTCGGTGGCCATCGCCTCCGGCCTCGGCGGCACCTCCGCCTACACCTGGCTGAAGCTGCCGGTCACCGACGACCCCGATGCCATGGCCCGGGTCTGCGAGACCACCACCCTGCCGACGGTGCTGCTCGGCGGCGACATCGGCAGCACCGTCCAGGACCAGGAGGCCGCCTACGAGAAGTGGCGCAAGGCGCTGCGGCTGCCGACGGTCCACGGCCTGGTCGTCGGACGCTCTCTGCTCTACCCGGCCGACGGTGATGTCGCGGCGGCCGTGGACACCGCCGTGGGGCTGCTGTGACGACCGCCGTAAGCCTGCTGTGAACACCACCGAAGGCCTGCTGTGAAGACCGCGATTTCCGCAGGAGACTCGAGATATGAGCACTGAATTCCACCTGAAAGCCGGAGCGGCGGCGGACGGCCCGTACGCGCTGGACATCGACCCGAAGCGGGCGGGCTGGGCCCGCTCCTCGCTGCGCGTCCTGGACCTGCCGCCCGGGGGCCGGCACTCCTTCGCCACCGGCGACAGCGAATGGATCGTGCTGCCGCTGTCCGGCGGCTGCACGGTGCTGACCGACGGCGGTGACGCCTTCGAACTGACCGGCCGGGAGAGCGTGTTCGGCGGTGTCACCGACTTCGCGTACGTACCGCGCGACGCCCAGGTCCGGATCGGCACCGTCGACGGTGGCCGCTTCGCGCTCACCGGTGCCCGCTGCGACCGCGCTCTCCCCGCCCGCTACGGCGCCGCGTCCGACGTCCCCGTGGAGCTGCGCGGCACCGGCAGCTGCTCCCGCCAGGTCAACAACTTCGGTGCGGCGGGCAGCTTCGAGTGCGACAAGCTCATCGCGGTGGAGGTGCTCACCCCCGGCGGCAACTGGTCGTCCTATCCGCCGCACAAGCACGACGAGTGCCGCCCCGGCGAGGAGTCCGAGCTGGAGGAGATCTACTACTTCGAGATCGAGTCCGCGCACGGCACGGAAGGCGTCGGCTACCAGCGTGTCAGCCCTTCCGGGCACGGCCGGGGCACCGATGTCCTGGCCGAGGTCCGCAGCGGCGACGCGGTCCTGATCCCCGACGGCTGGCACGGCCCGTCGATCGCCGCCCCCGGTCACGCCATGTATTACCTCAATGTCATGGCGGGCCCCGGGGAGACGCGTGAGTGGCTGATCTGCGACCACCCCGACCACGGCTGGATCCGCGGCACCTGGCCCGGTCAGCCCGTCGACCCCCGCCTCCCCCTCTACGAAGCGCCCGCAGGAGACGCCCGATGAACGCTCCGACGACCCGCCGGCTGACGGTCGCGCAGGCCCTGGTCGAGTTCCTTGCCCACCAGTACACCGAGCGCGACGGCCGCCGGCACCGCCTGATCAATGCCTGCTGGGGCATCTTCGGCCACGGCAATGTCGCCGGTCTCGGCCAGGCCCTGCTGGAATCCGGTGCCGCGTCCCACCAGGGGGCAACCCCCGGACCCCCGGCGCTCCCGTACCTCCAGGGCCGCAACGAGCAGGCCATGGTGCACGCCGCTGTCGGCTACGCCCGGCAGTGCGACCGGCTCTCCGCCCAGGCCGTCACCACGTCCATCGGCCCCGGGGCCACCAACCTCGTCACCGGCGCCGCGCTCGCCACCGTCAACCGGCTCCCGGTGCTGCTGCTGCCCGGCGACGTCTTCGCCACCCGCCCCGCCGACCCCGTCCTCCAGCAGCTCGAAGTGCCCTCCGCCGGAGACCTCTCCGTCAACGACGCGCTGCGCCCGGTCTCCCGCTACTTCGACCGCGTCACCCGGCCCGAGGCGCTGATCCCCGCCGCCCTCCAGGCCATGCGGGTGCTCGCCGACCCCGTCGACACCGGCGCGGTCACCCTCGCGCTGCCGCAGGACGTCCAGGCGGAGGCGTACGACTGGCCGGTGGAGTTCTTCGCCGACCGGGTCTGGCGCGTCCCCCGGCCCGCCCCCGACGCCGACGCCCTCGCCGATGCCGTACGCGCCCTGCGCGGCGCCCGCCGGCCCCTGGTCGTCGCGGGCGGCGGGGTCCACCACAGCGAGGCGGAGGACGCGTTGTGCGCCTTCGCCGACGCCACCGGCATCCCCGTCGCGTCCACCCAGGCCGGCAAGGGCTCGCTGCGCCACGACCACCCCGCCGACGTGGGCGGCATCGGCCACACCGGCACCGCCACCGCCGACGCCCTCGCCCGCGAGGCCGACCTGGTCCTCGGCGTCGGCACCCGCTACACCGACTTCACCACCGCCTCCTCGACCCTCTTCGCCGAGCCCGGTGTCCGCTTCGTCAACCTCAACATCGCGTCCTTCGACGCCCACAAGCTCGCCGCCGCCTGTCTGGTCGCCGACGCCCGCGCCGGGCTCGAAGCGCTCACCAAGGAGCTGTCCGGCCACCGCGTCGACGCGGAGTACGAGTCCGCCTACCGGGCGGCGAAGGCGGACTGGGAGCGCCGGGTGGACGCCGCGTACGCCGCCGAGGACGCGTCCGTACGGCCCTCCCAGACGCAGGTCCTCGGCGCCCTGGACGCCGTCGTCGACGACACCGACGTGATCATCAACGCGGCCGGTTCTCTCCCCGGTGACCTGCACAAACTCTGGCGCGCCCGGTCCCGCAGGCAGTACCACCTGGAGTACGGCTACTCCTGCATGGGCTATGAGATCCCCGCCGCGATCGGCGTCCGGCTCGCCGCCCCCGACCGGCCGGTGTGGGCGCTGGTCGGCGACGGTACGTATCTGATGAACCCCACCGAAATCGTCACTGCGGTACAGGAGGGCATCAACATCACCCTCGTCCTCATCCAGAACCACGGCTATGCCTCGATCGGCGGGCTGTCCCAGGCGACCGGCGGTGAGCGCTTCGGCACCGACTACCGCTTCCGCGCCGAGGACGGCACGTACACCGGTGCGCCGCTGCCGGTCGATCTGGCGGCCAACGCCGCCTCGCTCGGTATGCAGGTGCTCCGTGCGGCCACCGTCGGTGAGCTGCGCGCCGCGCTCGCCGAGGCGCGGGGCGCGAACCGGCCCACATGTGTCTATGTCGAGACCGAAACGGCCGACACTGTGCCGGGCGCGCCGGAGGCCCAGGCCTGGTGGGATGTTCCTGTTGCCGAGACCGCGACACGTCCGGCGGCGGTGGCTGCCCGTGAGGCGTACGACCGGCACACCGCCGGGCGCCGTCGCCACCTCTGACTCCGCTCGAAGTCGTCACCCAGAAAGGCCCTCCGCATGAAGACCCTCAGCCACTGGATCGGCGGGAAGCCCGTCGAGGGCGTCTCCGGCAACTTCGGCCCGGTCTACAACCCGGCCACCGGTGTCCAGGAGAAGCAGGTTGCCTTCGCCTCGGTCGACGAGGTCGACGCGGCCGTCCGCGCGGCCAAGGAAGCCTTCCGGACCTGGGGCACCAGCTCCCTGGCCAAGCGCACCTCGGTGCTGTTCAAGTACCGCGAGCTGCTCGACGCGCACCGCGAGGAGATCGCGCAGCTGATCACCGCCGAGCACGGCAAGGTGCACTCCGACGCGCTCGGTGAGGTGGCCCGCGGTCTGGAGATCGTCGAGCTGGCCTGCGGCATCCCCGAGAAGCTCAAGGGCGAGCTGTCCACCCAGGTCTCCACCCGCGTCGATGTCTCCTCGATCCGCCAGTCCCTCGGGGTGGTCGCCGGCATCACGCCGTTCAACTTCCCGGCGATGGTGCCGATGTGGATGTTCCCGCTCGCCATCGCCTGCGGCAACACCTTCGTCCTCAAGCCGAGCGAGAAGGTGCCCAGCGCCGCCTTCAAGCTGGCCGAGCTGGCGGCCGAGGCGGGGCTGCCCGACGGCGTGCTGAACGTCGTCAACGGCGACAAGGTGGCCGTCGACGCCATCCTGGAGCACCCGGACATCGCCGCGGTCTCCTTCGTCGGCTCCACGCCCATCGCCCGCTACATCCACACCACGGGCACCGCCAACGGCAAGCGCGTCCAGGCGCTGGGCGGCGCCAAGAACCACATGCTGGTCCTGCCGGACGCCGACCTCGACCTGGCCGCGGACTCCGCGATCAACGCCGCCTACGGCTCGGCCGGCGAGCGCTGCATGGCGATCTCCGTCGTCGTGGCCGTCGGCGAGACCGCCGACCCGCTGATCGGCAAGATCAAGGAGCGCGCCGACCAGCTGCGGATCGGCCCCGGCGACGACCCGGCCTCCGAGATGGGCCCGCTGATCACCAAGGTCCACCGTGACAAGGTCGCCTCGTATGTCTCCGGTGCCGCGGCCCAGGGCGCCGATGTCGTCATCGACGGCACCGGCTTCACCGTCGAGGGCTACGAGGACGGCCACTGGATCGGCGTCTCCCTCCTGGACAACGTCACGCCGGAGATGGACGCCTACCGCGACGAGATCTTCGGCCCGGTGCTGTCCGTGGTCCGCGTCGGGACCTACGACGAGGCCATCGCGCTGATGAACAACTCGCCGTGGGGCAACGGCACCGCGATCTTCACCCGGGACGGCGGCGCGGCCCGCCGCTTCCAGATGGAGGTCGAGGCCGGCATGGTCGGCGTGAACGTGCCGATCCCGGTGCCGGTCGGCTACCACTCCTTCGGTGGCTGGAAGGACTCGCTCTTCGGCGACCACCACATCTACGGCAACGACGGCGTGCACTTCTACACCCGCGGCAAGGTCGTCACCACCCGCTGGCCCGACCCGTCCGACGGCGGCATCAACCTGGGCTTCCCCAGCAACCACTGACGGACTCTGACGGACCCTCTGACGGGCCTTCTGACGGACCCCCTGCCGGCCTCCCGCCGTCAGGGGGTCCGGCATGTCGGCGCAAGGGGTGACAGGTCGGGGCGGCAGCTGTGCAAGGGGCGCAAGAACCCGCAGGTCCGGGGGGAGACCGCGGCCCGGCGCGTTGCTACGGTGCTCCCTCGCGGAGCATCGACACAAACCGGGGGACCACATGCAGCAACCCATGCAGCAACCCATGCAGCAACCCATGCAGCAACCCATGGCGCTCATCAAGGGCGTCCGCATCACCGGCGGGGCATTCTGCCTGCTGTTCTTCCTGTTCACGGCCTACTGGCTGGCCGTGGACCTCAGCGAGTTCGGCATCGACGGCCTCTGGGATGCCTGGACCAGCCAACGCGCCGGCACCAACCAGGTCACCACCGCCTTCCATCTCGGCCTCGCCGCGGTGCAGGTGGCGGCGGTGTTCGCGGCCTTCGCCGGTCAGCGGGTGGCCGGCGGGCTGCTGGCCGTCGCCACCACCCTCACCTTCGCCACCGCCCTTCAGGCCTTCGTCGCCACCGGCATCCACACCAGCGACAACCGCTGGTTCCTGCACGCGGAGAACGACACCACGACCTTCGACGGCGTTTTCATCGGCAGCGCCTTCCTGTTGCTGCTGTCCTTCACCGCCGGCATCGTGCTGCTCGCCGGTATGCGCTCCTGGCCGCGCCGTACGCCCGGTGACCCGCCGATGCGCCCGGCCCGGACGGCCGGCGTGGTGGCCGGTCTGCTGCTCGGCGTGATGGCGCTGGTGTGCCTGGTCTGGCAGGTCTACTGGCTGGTGCAGGGCGGCACCGGCTCCCTCGGCATGTATTACCTCGGCAAGGGCGTCCTCAGCGCGCTGCTGAGCCTGGCTCCCGGCTGGTCCTCCGTGGTCTTCCTCGTGCTGAGCGCGGTGGCCGCGCTCAGCAGCCTGATGCGCGGTGCCGCGGCCCGCGGCCTGGCCTTCGGGCTGTCGATCGTGACGCTGCCCGGCGCCCTGGTGACCGTGATCGCGCTGGCCGGCGACGGCTCCCTCTTCGAGACCCGCTCCACGCCGGGCCTGACCGTCCTCTCCGACATCGGGCTGCTGCTCGACCTGTTCGGCTCGGCGGCGCTGCTCGTCCTGATGGGCCGCGGCGAGCCGGCCGCCCCCGCCTGGTACCCGCCGTCCCCGGCTCCCCAGTTCGCCGCCCCCGGCTTCGTCCCGCCCGGCCCGCAGGGCCCGCCGGCCTGGCAGCCGCCCGCCGGCCCGGTGCCCCCGGTCAGCGGCCCGCCGATGCCGCCGGCCGGTGCCCCGCCGATGCCGCCCGGCGCGCCGATGCCCCCGGCCGGTGCCCCGCCCATGCCGCCCGGCGCCCCGCAGCCCCCGCAGGGCGGGTTCGGGCCGCCGCAGTACTGACGGGCGGGCAGCGCCCCTGTTCCGGGGGCCGTGGTCCCGCCGGGCCCGTACCGCATCCGCGGTACGGCGGCGGCGAACCCTACTCCCCGGGGAGGTCACCGGGCTCCCCCCGGGGTACCGGCGGCCCGCTCCGGTCCGTACCTAGGATTCACGGTATGGATCTCCGAGGTGTCAGACCGCGCGGACGGCGCTTGTACGCCACCGTGGGTGCGCTGGCCGTCCTCATAGGAGGCGGCACCTGGACGGCCGCCTCCTCGGACGCCGCCCCTGCCGTGCACCGCGCGGACCGGGTGATGACGATGCCCGACCGTCCCGGCAGCAAGAAGGAAGTACGGATCGACACCTCCTTCTTCACCGCCGGGGGCTCCCGCGGGCGGCGGCCCGCGGTGCTGCTCGCCCACGGCTTCGGCGCCACCAAGGACACCCTCCGCCCCCAGGCCGAGAAGCTGGCCCGGGACGGATACGCCGTCCTGACCTGGTCGGCGCGCGGCTTCGGCAAGTCCACCGGGAAGATCGGGCTGAACGACCCGCACGGCGAGGTCGCCGACGTCCGCCGGCTGATCGACTGGCTGGCCGAGCGCCCCGAGGTGCGGCTCGACAAGGCCGGCGACCCCCGGGTGGGCGTCGCCGGCGGCTCGTACGGCGGCGCGATCTCGCTGCTGGCGGCCGGCTACGACCGGCGCGTCGACGCCATCGCCCCGCAGATCACGTACTGGAACCTCGCCGACGCCCTCTTCCCCCACGGCGTGTTCAAGAAGCTGTGGGCGGGGATCTTCTTCACCACCGGTCCCGCGGGCACGTCCGGCGGTGCGCCGGGCGCCGCGCCCACGGCGCCCGGCGGCTGTGTGCGCTTCGAGCCGGAGCTGTGCCGGACGTACGAGCGGGTCGCCGTCAACGGCAGACCGGATGACGCGGCCCGCCGGCTGCTGGAGTCCCGCAGTCCGTCCGCCGTCGGCGACCGCATCAAGGTGCCGACCCTGATCATGCAGGGCCAGACGGATTCGCTGTTCCCGCTCGACCAGGCCGACGCCATGCAGCGGGCGATCCGCAAGAACGGCGCGCCGGTCGACGTCGACTGGATCGCCGGCGGGCACGACGGCGGGGACCGGGAACTCGCCCGTCTGGAGGCCCGGACGAAGGACTGGTTCGACCGCTATCTGAAGGGCGACAAGCACGCCGGCACCGGGCCCGCGTTCCGCATCAGCCGCACCGGGGGAGTGGACTCCACCGACGGCGCGGTGCGCCTGCGCGGGGCGAGCGCGGACCGCTACACCGGCCTGGAGAACGACCCCCGGCGGATCCGGCTCGCGGGCCGCCCCCAGACCTTCAGCAACCCGGCCGGCGCCGGACCGCCCGCCATCTCCGCGGTGCCCGGCGTGGGCGCGCTCGGCAACCTCGCCTCGGCCGGCGCCGGCGGCCTGTCCCTGGACTTCCCCGGCCAGTACGCCGCCTTCGCCTCGGCGCCGCTGCGCACCCCCGTCCATCTCACCGGCAGCCCCACCGCCACCGTGCACCTGCGGTCCAGCTCCCGGGACGCGGTGTTCTTCGCCAAGGTCTACGACGTCGCCCCGGACGGCCGCCGCCAGGTGCTGCCGTCCCAGCTCGTCGCGCCCTACCGCGTCAAGGACGCCCACGACGGCAGGACCGTGCGGCTGCGGCTGCCCGCCGTCGACCATGACCTGGTGGCCGGCCACCGGCTGCGGCTGGTGCTCTCCGCCACCGACCTCGGCTACGCCTCACCGGCCGAACCCGCCACCTACCGCGTTTCCCTCAAGGGCGGCACCCTCAGCGTGCCCACGGCGCCCCAGGTGCGCAGCGCGGCCGCACCGCTGCCGGCCTGGACCTGGCAGCTGCCCGCCGGGGCCGCGGCAGTCGCCGCGCTGCTGCTGCTCACCGCCCGCCGCAGGAGCGCGGCGCCCGCCCCCGACCCGGCGCTGGCCGAGGTCCCGCTCCAGATCAGCGACCTGAGCAAGCGCTACGCCAAGTCGTCGGACCGGTATGCCGTACGGGACCTCACCTTCCGCGTCGAGAAGGGGCAGGTGCTGGGCCTGCTGGGGCCCAACGGCGCCGGCAAGACCACCACGCTGCGGATGCTGATGGGCCTGATCCGGCCCGACGAGGGCGAGATCAGGATCTTCGGGCAGGCCGTCCGGCCGGGCGCCGAAGTGCTGTCGAGGGTCGGTGCGTTCGTCGAGGGCGCCGGCTTCCTGCCGCATCTGTCCGGCCGCGCCAACCTCGAGCTGTACTGGCAGGCCACCGGGCGGCCCGCCGCCGACGCGCATCTCGACGAGGCCCTGGAGATCGCCGGTCTCGGCGACGCCCTGCAACGCGCCGTGCGTACCTACTCCCAGGGCATGCGGCAGCGGCTCGCGATCGCCCAGGCCATGCTCGGCCTGCCGGATCTGCTGATCCTCGACGAGCCGACCAACGGGCTCGACCCGCCGCAGATCCGTGCCATGCGCGAGGTGATGATCCGCTACGCCGCCGACGGACGCACCGTCATCGTCTCCAGCCATCTGCTGTCCGAGGTGGAACAGAGCTGTACGCATCTGGTCGTCATGGACCACGGGCAGCTCATCCAGGCCGGTCCGGTCGCCGAGATCACCGGCTCCGGCGACACCCTGCTGGTCGGGGCCGCGGGAGCGGTGAGCGACGCCGCGGTGGAGAAGGTGGACGCGCTGCCGGGGGTCGTCTCGGCCGTACGCGCCGAGGGCGGTCTCCTGGTACGGCTGGGCGGCGCCACCACCACCGAGCTGCTCACCGAACTCCTCCGGCTGGAGATCGCGGTGGACCGCATCGGCCCGCACCGACGCCTGGAGGACGCTTTCCTCACCCTGATCGGAGGTGACCGATGACCGCGAACGCCACGGCGCGGGCGCCGGGTTACCGCCCGCGCCGCACCCTCCCGCTGCGCGTCGAGGCGCGGCGCCAGCTGCGGCGCCGCCGCACGCTGGTGATCACCGCCGTCCTGGCGCTGCTGCCGTTCGTGCTGGCGCTGGCGTTCGCGATCGGCGGCGACCCGAACGGGCGCGGCAACGGCCGGATCACCCTGATGGACAGCGCCACCGCCTCCGGCGCCAACTTCGCCGCCACCGCCCTGTTCGTCTCCGCGGGCTTCTTGCTGGTGGTGCCGGTGGCCCTGTTCTGCGGTGACACGGTCGCGTCCGAGGCGAGCTGGTCCTCTCTGCGCTATCTGCTCGCAGCCCCGGTCCCCCGGGCCCGGCTGCTGCTGAGCAAGCTCACCGTCGGGCTGCTGTTCAGTGCCGCCGCGATGGTGCTGCTGCCGCTGGTCGCGCTGGGGGTGGGCACCGCCGCGTACGGCTGGGGCCCGCTGCAACTGCCCACCGGCGGCGCGCTGCCCGCGGGCGAGGCGGTGGGGCGGCTCGCGGTCGTGGTCGGCTATGTCTTCGTCAGCCAGCTGGTCACCGCGGCCCTGGCGTTCTGGCTGTCGACGGTGACCGACGCGCCGCTGGGCGCGGTCGGCGGCGCCGTCGGGCTGACCATCGTCGGCAATGTCCTCGACCAGGTCACCGCCCTCGGCAGCTGGCGCAAGGTGCTGCCCGCCCACTGGCAGTACTCCTGGGCGGACGCGCTCCAGCCCACGATGGAGTGGGCCGGGATGATCCAGGGCGCTGCGGTGTCGGTGGCGTATGCGCTGGTGCTGGGCGCGCTGGCCTTCCGGGGGTTCGCGCGCAAGGACGTGGTGTCGTGACGGCGGGTCTGCCCGGTGTCGTGACGGCGGGCCGGGCGCGGTGACGACGGCAGGACCGGGGGCCACGGCGGGCCGCAACCATTCGGTGCGGCCGGGTGTCTAGGTGGGCACAGCGTTCCAAAGCCCGAAGTCCGAGGACATCGCATGCTCCGTACCGCTTCGCGTAAGACCGCCGTCGTTGCCGCCGCCGGTGCCGCCGCGCTCGGCCTGACCCTCACCCTCGCCGCCTCCGGCCCGGCCGCCGCGGCCGCGCCCCCTCGGACGGCGACGGCCGCCGACACGGTCCGCACCGATCCCAACGGCCGGCACACCGCCGCCGAGATCCACCGCTTCCTGGCCTCCTTCTACGGTCATCACGGCCCCGGCGCCTGGGCGCGCGAGCACCAGGTCTCGGACTACCTCAAGGACCGTGCCGCCCACACCGAGGGCTATGACCTGCTGTTGTGCGCCCAGAACACCCCGCGGGAGATCACCATCGGCAAGGTGACCACCGCCCAGTCCGCCGCCGTCGGCTGGGCGACGGTCACCACCCTCTGGGACGGCGGGCAGCGCAGCTCCTTCACCGCCTATGTGGGCCTGGAATCCCGTCCGATCGTGCTTCAGGACGTCGACTGCGGGCAGTGAGGCGCACGGTGACGCCGGGGCCGGGCGCCCGCTGTCAGGCGGTCGGCCCCTGCATCCGCGCACTGACCCAGCGCATCGTGCCCTCGCCCAGACCCCGGACGTACGTCGCCGCGCTGTGCGTGCCGCCCGGCACGATCTGAAGCCGGGTGTGCACCGGACCGTGCCCGTACCGGTCGATGAACTTCCGCACCTTCGGCAGCACGGTGTGTTCCTGGGAGCCGTCCTGGAAGGCGAGGTGGACCGGCGGTCCGCCGCGCGCTATCAGACGGCGGGCCAGCACCTCCGGGTTGTTCTCCCGCTCCTCTTTGGCGTGGCCGTTCCACAGCGGTGAGTCGGGCACGATGTCCGGCCCGTTGGGGATCGCCACCTTGAAGGTGTCCGGGTGCTGGAGCACGTTCTTCAGGGCCGCGAACCCGCCCGAGGAGGAGCCCATGACGGCCCAGGCGTCACGGGTCCTGAGGGTGCGGAAGTTCTGCCGTACGAGATCGGGCACGTCCTCGCTGAGCCAGGTGCCCATCTTCGGCTGTCCCGGTATGTCGCTGCCGTCGTAGTACTGCTTGTCATCCGGGTTCAGTACGGGCATGACGACGATGAAGGGCAGGCTGCTGCCGTTCCTGGACCACTGGGCGAGGCTCTCCTCCAGCTTGAGGTCGGGGCCGGTCCAGTAGTTGGAGGGGAAGCCGTACGAGCCGGGCAGCGCCTCCATCACCGGGAAGCCCTTGTTCGCGTTCCGCTTCTCGTAGTACTCCGGCGGCGCCCACACCCACACCTTCCCGGTGAAGCCCGACTTCGGGCCGTGCAGGGTGGTCACGCCTATCGGGGTGTTCCGGCCGGCCCCGCCGACCCGGCTCTCCTCCTCGAAGCTGATCGGACGCGTGGGCCACTGCACCAGCGACCGCTTCCCCGGGGGCGTGGCGTGCAGCGCGGCGTCCGTCCGGGGGCCGCCGAACCGCAGAGAGGAGGCCTGGGTGGCGCCGGTGCCGCAGCCGGCCGTGGCGACGAGAACGGTCAGGGTGATCAGCGCGATCACCGGAGGGAACAGGGCTTTGCGCACGGGGTCTTCTCCTTGGCGGGCACCCGGGAGTCGTCCCGGCTGACCAGCAAGAGGGGGCCGGCGCGGGCCCTGGTTTCCCTTCCGGAGTGTCGCCTTCCTCGCACCGCTGCCCGGAATCCGGTCATCCCCTTTGTGACCTGGGACGTTTTACGCGCGCCGGAAGGGTGGATTACCAGGATTTTCCCGGTGGCGGGGCGGTGGGGCGCGCGGAGGCCACACCCGTTCCGGCCAGGCCTGAATGCCCGTCTTCGGCCCGTATCCTCTCGCTATGACCTGGTCGCGTGCGCTCAAGGAGGCCGCTCGCTCGGGGCTGGCCATCGAGCGGACCAAGCTCACCCCGCTGATCGCCATCCGGGGCGCGGCGGGCGTCGCCCTCGTCATCGGACTGTGCCTGTGGCGCGGCGATCCGACCCTCGCGGTGTCCGCCGCCTTCGGCGCGTTCTCCTCCGGGATCGTCACCTTCCAGCGCAGCATGCGGCCCCGCCCGGTGCTCGCCCTCGTCGTCGCCGGTGCGCTGGCGGTCTCCACCTTCCTCGGCTATCTGGCCGCCGCCCATCTCCTGGCCTTCCTGCTGCTGCTGGCCGGCTGGACCCTCCTGGCCGGGATGGCCTGGGCGATCGGCCCGGTCGCCGGGCTGATCGGCACCCAGACCGTGGCCATCATGCTGGTCACCGTCACCCTGCCGACGTCCGTCCTCGGCGCCCTGGAACACGCCGCCCTGATCTTCTTCGGCGGCCTCGTCCAGGCCACCTTGATCGTGGTCTTCCCGGTCCGCCCCTGGGGCGTCCAGCGCGATGCGCTCGCCGACGCACTGGCCGACGAGGCGGACTACGCCCGGCGGCTGCGGCACGACCCGGTCGCCCCGTTCGACCCGTCCCCCCTGATGGACGCCCGGCTCGCCTCCGAGGTGACCGCGCGTCAGGCCAGGCGCCGCCCCGTACAGCTGCACGGCCCCCGGGGACTTGCCGAACGCGTCCGGCCGGTCCTCGCCTCCCTCGCCGACCCGGTCGTCGGCCCCCCGCTGGAAGGGCCCGAACGCGAACGGGCCCGCGATCTGCTGGGCGCCGCCGCCACCGTCCTGGACGCCGTCGCCCACGCGGTACGGCACGCCGAACCGGTCCGGCTGCCCCCCGAGGCGATGGCCACCCTCGAAGTCCCCGCCACCGGCCCGATGCTGCACGGCGCCGCCCGCCGCTCCGCGTACCGCCTGATCTCGCTGCTCGCCGACGCCGTGGAGCTCACCGACGAGCCGGTGCGCGCCACCCGCCCCACCACCGAGGCCGAACGCGGCCATCTGCTGCGCCCCAGCGTCCCCCGGCTGGTGCCGGGCGCGCTGCGCTCCCTGCACCGCGAGACGCGCTGGTCCTCGCACATCCTCCGGCACGCCCTGCGGGTCGCCGCGGTCGCCGACGCCGGCTATCTGCTGGGCACCGTGCTCCCGTTCGGCCACGGCTACTGGGCGCCACTCGCCTCGGTCATGGTGATGCGCCCCGACTTCGCCCAGACCTACTCCCGCGGCATCGCCCGCTTCGCCGGCACCCTCGTCGGCGTCGCCGTCGCGGGCGTGCTGATGGCGCTGGCGCATCCGGACACCTACGTCAGCGCCGGGCTCGCCGTGGTCTGCGTCTGGCTGATGTATCTGCTGATGCGCACCGGCCTCTCCGTGACCTCGGCGACGGTGGCCGCCTATGTCGTCTTTCTGCTCGGCATCGCCGGTGCGGGCTGGGAGCAGACCGTCCAGGAGCGCATCGTGCTCACCCTCCTCGGCGGGCTGCTCGCGATGCTGTCGTACGCGCTGTTCCCCGCCTGGGAGACCCCCAAGCTCCGCGACCGCCTGGCCGAGTGGCTGGAGGCCAACGGGCGCTATGCACTGGCCGTTTTCGACCTGTATGCGCAGCCCGCCGAGCGCCGCCCCCGGCAGGTCCGCGACGCCCTGCTGGACTCCCGTGCCGCCCGCGTCGCCTGGGAGGAGAGCGAGGCCCGCGCCGAGAAGGAACCCGTACGCCACCGTGGTCTCTCCCTCGCCTCGGCGCAGGCGGCCAGTGCCGCGCTCGCCACGATGGGCCGGGTCACGATGATCCTGGAGGTCCATCTCCCCGAGCGGGACGCCGCGTCCTCGCCCGGTGCCACCGCCTTCGCCTTCGAACTGCGCTCCTCCCTGGAGGAGGCCACCCGCGCCGTGCGGGAGCGGGGCCAGGTGAACTGGAGTGATCTGCGGGCCGTATGGGAGAGGTGGGACGCGGAGGACGAGAGCCGCGGTGTCGCCCTGCGCGTCGCCGACCTCCAGCTCGACGCCCTCGACGATCTGGCGGAGGCGCTGTCCCGGGAGCCGGACGAACCCGGGGAGACGGAGAGCAACGGCAGCGGGTAAGGGGGCCGGGGACGGGCAGGAGCAGTGGTGAAGTACCGACGGGCCGGTGTAAGGGGAACCATTCCGGCCCCTCAGTAGTCTTATCAATTGCCCGCAATGAACGCCATTGCTCGCCCATGGGGTTGTCTGCGGCGCAATGCCCCCAGGATCCCCGTCCGTCGCGAGAGAGCACACGAACCCCCCATGGCGTCCAGCACTTCGTCCGGAACGTACGACATAGGCATCGACCTCGGCACGGCCAACACCCTGGTCTACGCCCGCGGCAAGGGCGTGGTGCTGAACGAGCCGTCCGTCGTCGCGGTCAACGCCGCGGGCGAGGTGATCGCCGTGGGCGCGGAGGCCAAGCGAACCATCGGCCGTACGCCGTCCGGGATCACCGCGATGCGTCCCCTGCGGGAGGGCGTCATCGCCGACTTCGACGCCGCCGAGCAGATGCTCCGCGCCCTGATGAAGAAGGCCCTGCCCAGCCGCCGTTTCTCCCGGCCACGGGTGGTCATCTGCGTCCCCTCCGGCATCACGGGCGTCGAACGACGTGCGGTCATCGATTCCGCCCGGGGTGCCGGCGCCCGCGAAGTGCACCTCATCGAGGAGCCGATGGCCGCCGCGATCGGCGCGGGCCTGCCCGTGGACGAGCCGGTCGGCTGCATGGTGGTGGACATCGGCGGCGGCACCACCGAGGTCGCCGTCGTCTCCATGGGCGGCCTGGTCACCGCCCAGTCCGTACGGGTCGCCGGTGACGCCCTCGACGCCGCCGTCAGCGCCTACATCAAGAAGAAGCATGCCCTGGACATCGGGGAACGCACCGCCGAGGACATCAAGATCGCGATCGGCTCGGCGGTCTGGACCCCGGTCGACGTCGACGAGGACGGCATGCCGGAGCGCCCGTCCACCTACACGGTCCGCGGCCGCGACCACGTCAACGGCCTGCCCCGCATCCAGGAGATCACCGAGGAGGAGATCCGCGAGGCACTGGCCGAACCCGTCGAGGCGATCGTCCGCGCCGTCCACCGCACCCTCGACGACTGCCCCCCGGAGCTCTCCGGCGACATCGTCGAGCGCGGTATCGCCCTCACCGGCGGCGGCGCCCTGCTCCGCGGCCTGGACCGCCGGTTGCGCCAGGAGATGGGCGTCCCCGTGATGGTCGCCGACGATCCCCTGGACTGCGTGGTCAACGGCACCGCCAAGTGCGTCGACGAATTCGCCACCCTGCACGGCCTGCTGACGGGCGCGAAGGAGCAACCGCGGCGGACGGTGCGGTTGTAGGGCCTGTCGTGTGGATCAGGCCCTAGGGGGTGTCTTTCCGATCTCCGTGGATCAGCCTGCGGCGTCTGGTGCCGTGCATCGCAAGGCGGAGGATCGTCCCCGTACTGGGCGTACGGGGATGATCCGACAACGCGGCGAGGTGCGGTGCCTGGGGGCACCTCCCAGCGTTAGCTGGGGGAGCGTCGCAGGCCCACGGAGATCGGGGAGACACCCCCTAGGGGGCGGGGCCCGGGTGCCCCGGTGGCGTTTGCCGTCCCGGCAAGAATCCTCGCGCGTGCGGTGACGGCGCCGCCATGATCGTGGGGGAGCGGTCAAGGGGACCGTGGGTCGGCCGACTGCCGGCCCGCGCCCTTCCGCTGCCGCCCGCACGCCGGACTCCCCAGGAGGATGCATGCCGCCGCCCGCCAAGACGCCGTCCACGCCGCCCGCTTCCCCGCCCGGCCCGGCACCGCACCCGCCGTCCGGTCCGCTGCCGGAGGCGGTCGCTCGCTCGGTGGAGGTCCCCGGTGGCCGTATCCACCTCGTGGAGCAGGGCAGCGGCCCCCTCGTCCTGATGGTCCACGGCTTCCCCGAGTCCTGGTACTCCTGGCGCCACCAGCTCCCCGCGCTCGCAGCCGCGGGCTACCGGGCGGTCGCCATCGACGTACGGGGCTACGGGCGTTCCTCGAAACCCCGTGACGTGGCGGCCTACCGGATGCTGGCCCATGTCGCCGACAACGTGGCGGTGGTACGTGCCCTCGGCGAGGAGAGCGCGATCATCGCCGGCCACGACTGGGGATCGCCCATCGCCGCCCACTCGGCGCTGCTGCGGCCCGACCTCTTCACGGCCGTGGCGCTGCTGAGCGTGCCGTACGCGCCCCGCGGGGGACTCCGGCCCAGCGACGCCTTCGCGGGGCTCGGCGGCGCCGGGGAGTTCTACGTCAGCTACTTCCAGGAGCCGGGCCGCGCGGAGTCGGAGATCGAACCCGATGTCCGGGGCTGGCTCGCGGGCTTCTACGCCATGGCCTCGGGCGATGCCGAGGCCCGAGCCGACCGGGACCACATCAGCCAGTTCTCGGTCCCCCCGGGCGGAAAACTCTCCGACCGATTCCCGGCCGGCCTCCCCCGGCCCCTGCCCTGGCTCACCGACGCCGATCTCGGCTTCTACGCGGGCGAGTTCGAGCGCACCGGCCTGACCGGCGCACTGAACCGCTACCGCAACGTCGACCGGGACTGGGAAGACCTCGCCGCCTGGGACGGTGCCCGGCTCACCCAGCCGTCCCTCTTCATCGGCGGCGAACACGACGCCACCACCCACTGGATGGCCGACGCCATCAAGGCGTTCCCCCACACCCTCCCCGGCCTGTCCTCCTCCCACCTCCTCGAAGGCTGCGGCCACTGGGTCCAACAGGAACGCCCCGAGGAGGTCAACCAACTCCTCGTCGACTGGCTGCGGTCCCTGCCTGCGCGGTCGGTGGACTCGACGCGCTAGCCGATGCCCCGGCCCCTGGCCATATAGGCCGCCAGGCCGTCCAGGATCCGCTCCAGGCCGAACTCCCCTGCCTGGTTCCGGGAGGTGTGGTCGGCATCGGTGGCGGCGACGGCCGCGGCGACCGCCGGAAAGCGGTCGGCGCGGCCGGCCAGCAGTTCGTTCAGCGCCGCGCTCATGACCTGTTCGGGCTCCTTGGCCCGCCTGCTGCCCAGCCCCATCGAGGCCGACACCTGGGCGATGGACCGGATGTGACCGTGCACCACGACCACGGCGTCGAGCCGTTCTCCGCCGGTCAGCCCGGTGTCCGCGAGCGCGGCGAGGGCGCGCTCGGTCCAGCCGAGTTCGTTGGGGCCCAGCACGCGTGGCCCGACGGCCGCGCCCAGCATCCAGGGATGCCGGTGGTAGACCGCCGCAAGCGCCTCGGCCCAGGCCCGCAGCGCCGCCCGCCACCGCCCGCTGTCGCCCTGGGCGGGGGAGCCGGGGGATTCGGGGGAGGGCGCGCCCGGCGGTTCCCCCATCGCCATGTCGATCATCAGCGCGACCAGCTCGCTCTTCCCCGGCACATAGCGGTACAAGGACATCTTGGTGAAGTCCAGTTCGCCCGCGACCCGTTGCATGGAGACCGCCCCGAGCCCGCCGGTGTCGGCGAGGGCGATGGCCGTACGCGTGATCCGCTCCAGGCTCAGCGCCGGCTTGGGGCCGCGGCTGGGCCGCTCGCGCCCGCCCCACAGCAGCTCGACACTGCCGGCCTGATCCCCGAACACGCTGCGTTTTCCGTCATCTCCAGCCACCTCCGCATCCTAAAACTGTGTCCGGGGTACACAGAACAGTGTCCATCGGATACAGTTTCTTTTGTCAGTGCGACGGATCGACGGGGGAGCGTGCGATGACGTACGAAACGACAACGGGGCGCGAGGGTACGGACGGGCCCGGCCGGGCGCGGGGGCGGCGAACGACACCACCGCAACGGACCGTTCTGATCTCCGGCGCCAGCGTGGCCGGCCCGGCTCTGGCCTACTGGCTCGGCCGCTACGGCTTCCGGTCCACGGTGATCGAGGTGGCTCCCGCCCTGCGCGGCGGCGGCTTCGCGGTCGACTTCCGCGGGGCGGCGCAGCTGACGGTCCTCAAACGCATGGGCGTCCTGGCCGACATCACCAGCCACAGCACGGGCGGCGGCACCCCTTTGACCTTCATCGACGGCCAGGGCCGCCCCATCGCCGCGCTGCCCGCGGAATTCGCGGGCGGCGAGGTCGAAATCCTCCGCTCCGACCTGTCCCGCATCCTCCACCGGCACAGCCTGAGTCCGCTCGACCCCTCGCACACCCTGGGCAACCCACCCGAGTACCTCTTCGGCGACTCCGTCTCCTCCCTCACGCAGACCACCGACGGCGTTCAGGTCACCTTCGAACGGGGCGCGTCGCGCACCTTCGACCTCGTGATCGGCGCCGACGGCCTGCACTCCACCGTGCGCCGGCTCGCCTTCGGCTCCGAGACGGATTTCGTCCGCCACCTCGGCTACTACGTCGCCGCCTGGGACCTGCCCGAAGGCGCCGGGGACCTCGGTGCCCGCCCGGTCGGCTACGGCGAGCCCGGCCGCCTGGCCACCGTCGGCCGCACCCACCGCCGCACCGAAGAGCCGGGCTACACAGGCGAATCCTTCTGCGTCTTCGCCTCCGAGGAAGAGCTCCTCCACGACCGGCGCGACCTCCGGCCGCAGAAGCAGGCGATAGCCCGGGCCTACGCGGGCGCCGGCTGGCGGACACCGGAACTCATCGACACACTCGGGGCCGTCGGCGACCTCTACTTCGACTCCATCAGCCGCGTCGATGTGCCGCATTGGTCCACGGGCCGCATCGCGCTCCTCGGTGACGCCGCCTACGGCGCCACGGTCGGCGGTATGGGCACCGGCGCGGCCATCATCGGCGCCTATGTCCTCGCCGGCGAGCTGGCTCTCGCCGAAGGCGACCACCGGACGGCCTTCGCCCGCTATGAACACGCACTCCGCCCGTATGTGACCCGGTGCCAGGAAGGCGGCCGCGGGGCCGGGGAGTTCCTGGCCCCGGTCACCCAGGAGGCCATGGACGCCCGCAACGCCGCTCTGAACACCCCGGCCGCCGTCGCCGCCATGCTGCAACAGGGCCACGACATCTCCGCGGCCATCACGCCGGAGGACTACCCGTCACTGGTCGCCGCCGCGGCCACCGCCCCGGCCAACGGGGGGAGTCCGATACGGACAGGGTGACGGCAGGAGCGGGCCCGGCGCCGCAGGGGTGGTGAGATTGCCGGTCTTCGCGCTGCGCCGTATGGGTGTTCCGGCGTCAACGCGATTGTCCGGCGCCCCCTCTTCTGGGTTACTGGTGGTGCCTGGTCGGTGGGCCGTCCATCCCCCTCGGGTTTCAGCAGTCGGCCCACCCTCCAGCCCTCTTCGCTGTGGGGCCTGAAAGACGGCCGGCAGCGCGACGGCCCTTGCACCGCCACGGTGTGAGCCGGCCACTGTGCGCCGTCTGTGCCGTCCTCCCGTACGTCCGGCTGCTGCCAGTGCTCGGGTCCCGGTTCGTGAGCCACCTCTGTCACGAGCGGGCCGAGCAACGAGCTCACACAGCAGGAGGACCTCCATGTCCACACCCACACTTCAACCGGCTCTGCCTGCCCTCCCCTTGCCTTTCGGGCCCGTCCTGCTCGGCGCGCTGCCGGGCTCGGGGCCGACCGCGGGCGGCAACACCGTGCAGCTCTTCGGGCTCGGCCTGGCCGGCGCCACCAGTGTCCTCTTCGGAGGCACCTCGGCGACCATCGTCGGGCAGGACCCGCTGGGGCTGACCGTCACGGTGCTGGCTCCGGCGCATGCCGCCGGCGCCGTACAGGTCACCGTCACCACCAGTAGCGGTACCAGCAACCCGGCGACGTATGTCTACGTCGTCGCGGGCGCGCCGACCGCCGCGGTCATCACGCCCTCGTCGGGGCCGGTCGCGGGGGGCACCTCGTTCCTCATCGTCGGGGCGAGCCTTCAGAACGCCACCGTCACCTTCGGGGCCGGTGCGGCCACCGTTCTGGGCACGGACCCCACGGGCACCGTCCTGGTCGGTGTCACCCCCGCAGGCCCCCCCGCGGGAGGCAACGTCCCGGTCACCGTGACGACCCCGAGCGGCACCACGACCGTCCCCGGCGGATACACCTACCTCCCGCCGGCACCGACGGTCACGGGAACGGTGACGCCGGCCACGGCGGCAGCGGGAGCCACGTTCACCATCGTCGGGACCAACCTCTCCGGGGCGAGCGTGCTCTTCGGGGCCGCGCCCGCCACCGGCGTGGTGGTCAACGGCACCGGAACCTCCCTGACCGGGGTCGTTCCGCCGGGAACGAGCGGGTCGACGGTGCAGGTGACCGTCCAGACCGCGGGCGGCAGCGCCAACGCCGGGTCGTTCACCTACCTGTGACCGCCCGCCCCACCGGATGACGGCCCGGGTCCCGGCCGAGGGCCGGCGGTCGCGGACGACCCGTCCGGGCCGGTCCGGACCCGTCCGGGAACGCGGTGCCGTCACTCCGCAGGGGAACGCCGGAAAGCGGCTCGGCCCCCGCCCGTCATACGGGCGGGGGCCGAACTCGCCGGTGGCTCCCCAGGGCTCGCTGCGGACCGCAGAGGTCCGTCAGGGGGCAGGTACCGCCGGGCGTCCTGCGGAGGGCGCCCGGCGGCGCCGCACAGCAAGGGCAACGGAAGCCCCGCGTCCGCCATCCAGGTCAGTCCGGTGTGGCGCAGATCCTGCCGCCGGAGGTACTCGTGACCGAGTTCGGCCACCACGTCGTCCCAGCGGGTCGAGTCCCGCAGCACCGCCGCGGTGAACCGGCTCCGGCGCGGGCCGGTGAACAGCCGCGCCACGGGGGTGTGACGCGCCGCCTCCAGCCGCCCGGCCGCCAGTTCCCGTACGGCGGGGCGCAGCGGCACGACCCGCTGGTGTCGGCCTCTACAGGCGCGGTCGTCCAGGCCCTCCGGCTCGGACACGGTGAAGCGCTGGACCTGCCAGGTCCAGGTGCTCATATCGATGTCCTGGGCCTGGAGGGCGGACACTTCGCTGAAACGGGTACCGGTCCAGGCGGCGAACCGGACGATGTCGCCCCACCCCTCATAGCCGTCCGACGACCGCTGGACGAGCGTGGCCGCCAGCCGCTCCAGCGCCTCCGCGTCCGGCAGGGCCAGCTCCCTCGGAGTGGTGCGCTCGCTCTGCGCCCGCTGGTACTCCTGCTGCCAGCCGGCCACCCGGGCCGGATTGGCGTCCAGCACGCCGTCGCGCACGGCCTGTTCCAGGACCCGGACGAGGACGGCAAGGCTGTTCTTCACCGTCGACAGCCCGCATTCGTCGGCGATCCAGCAGTGCAGGGCACGGTTGACGACGCGGCGGGTGACCTGTTGGACGGGGACCTGCCCGATGCTGGGAACGACGCGCAGACGCCACCCGGCCAGGTAGGGGGACATGGTCAGGGGTTCCAGGCCGTGCATCGCTGCCGGCCACCTCCGTTCCCCGTAGTCGGCGAGTGTCATCGTGGGGGTGTCGGTCTCCTGCGGAAACCGCCCCCCGGCGTTATGGTTCATTATCGAATCACCCTTGTCTGCTGAGGAGTTATTCGGTCGGCCGCTACTGATGGCGTGATTCGCTCTTGAGCGTGAAAGTGGCGTCGAGGAATCGTGATGACTTCATGTCCGTGGACGGTGTGGTGAACTGCGGGCCGCGGCGAAGAGCGCTTTGGCGTGCTGTCCGTCGCGGAGGGGAACAACAGCCGGCCAAGGTCAACAAAAGGGCCGGTCTCTGAGGCGAGGTCGGGCCGTTCCGGAGCCTCCCGCGACTCCGGCGCCGGTACGGGAGAATGGTGTACGTATCGCCAACTGAGTTATGGCGGCAGGCAGTTGTGCATGCGGCGTGAAGGTTGCCGATGCCGCAGCGACTTCCGGTGTCCGGGCGCGACCGGCCCGAGACCGCCGCCTATTGACAGCACGTCGGTTGTCGCCGTGTTCCACACACAAGAATGACAAGCGGCGAGCTTGCTCCTGCACACGGTTCTCCTGCGTGACCGAGCGGCAGCAGTGAGCAATCAAACGCTTCATCAGTCATGTGTCGAATAAAGGCATCTCCTCAGGCCATTGCGCAAGTTGGTACGAGTTTGTTCTTTTCGCGCTGCTCCGAACGGGTGGCCTTATCGGTTGACTGTTGTAGCCCGGCGAGCCGCATGGATAACTAGTCGCATCCAACCGGTGGGCCGCCCATCCTCTCCGGGGAGCGGCACCTGGCCTACCCGTTGGCCCGGCTCAGCGCCTGGTTGCGGTCAGACCGAGATGCCGTATGGGCGTCCCCGGTAGAGGGTTTTGGATCCGTCAGCCGGTGCCGATACGTCGGCACCGGCTGATCGGCCCCCACATTCGGTCAGGGGGCTTCATGCGAACCATTTCCATCATTCGCTGGGTCAACGGTCTACGCGCCTTGACCTCGGGCCTCACCGTGACAGCACCGGCACCTGCCCGGTCCGGCGGTGACACGACCCTCACGACCCCGGTTTCCGGCGAGGAAGCGACGCTCGCCACCACGGTCGCCATGGCACACGCAGCCGGCAACGGCACGTGGACGCCGGTACCGTTCCGCAACTCCCTCCGCCTGGCGCCGTACGACGACGGAAGCACGGCCTCCGCAGGGCTCCCGGACCGCACCACGACGGTCTCCCCGGCCGAGCTGCCTGCCGCCGCCTCCCACGGCCCTGCGATGACCCCCCACTCCACTGCCGCGGCCGGGCTGTGCCGGACCCGCGGCAACGGCCTTGCCGCCGGCGACGGCAGCGTTCCGGCGGCCGCCGCCGACGGCTCCGGTCCGTTCGCCGGCCAGGCCGCCGGTCATGGTGGCCGGCCGGTCGTCTGAGACCGGCCGGGCCACCGTTCCGTCAACCCCCCGGGCCGAGCGGGCCCGCTCCCCGCAGTCGGCCGGGCCCGGCCCCGGTAATCGCCTCCGCCATGACGTGCCCCGGGTTCCCCCGACCGCACATCTGAAGCCTGCCCCCCACAACCACTGCGACAGAACACCGGAGGACGGCATGCCGAAAAGAAGAATGGTGATCCTCGTCGACGGGCCGGAAGGTACTGCCCTGCCGCAGCATGCGCGCGACAACGCGGGAGATCCGATAAGGATCCTGCGGGGCAACGGGTACGAGCGTTTCGAATTCTACGGCGAATACGCGGAGTTGGGCGGAGAGCCGGTGCCCGTGTACCGCTGGTACTACCGCACAAGGATCGCCGAATAGGTGCTGTGCGTCCCGGAGAAGAAAGCGATGCGCAGAGGAGAACGATCATGTTGAACCTGCTGAGGAACGGAGTCCTGTCGTGAACCGAGAAGCTGGTAAAGATGAGAACGGAAGTGACGGCCGGAATGTTGTGGTGACCGGTGTCGGATTCTGTCTGCCCGGTCGCACCGAGCCGGTCTTCACGGCCGACGACATGTGGGACGTCGTCTCCAACGGCCAATCCTGCCTCAAGCGTGACGAGGTCTACTACGGCTCGGTCGAGCTCACCCAGGAGATGTTCGACGAACGCCTCCCGGACGTCCCGCCGTTCTTCTCCCGGCATTACACCGCGGCACACCGTTTCGGCCTGGTGTCGATGGCGGAGGCCACCACCGATGCCGGGCTGACTTTCTGCGGCGGTGCGCTGAGCGAAGCCGCGATTCTGGTCGGACGCGGAGGTGTGGACTCCAATGTCGAAAGTTATCTTTCGGTGCTGGGTGCCGACCCCGGAAAGACCTCCGCACCGGAAGCCATGGAGTTGTTCGTCGCGGCCCAACAAGCCGTGACACCCTCCGATGTCGCACTCGTGCAGGGGGCGCTGACCCAGTCCAACGGCCCCTGCTACACCGTCTCGTGCGGCTGCGCCTCGTCCGCCGTGCAGATCGGCAACGCCCGGCGGATGATCGCCCACGGCGAGGTCGATATCGCGGTCGTGACCGGGGTCGACGTCTTCAACGTCCATCTCATCCAGAACATCCAACGGCTGCTGGGCGGCGCACAGCAGACCTACGACGCCCTCCGCACGACCGACATGCCGGAACTGCTGCCGTCCTTCACCTCCCTCATGCGGCCCTACGACCGCCGGGCGGACTGCATCAACCACGGCGAGGGCGCGGCGACGGTGATCATGGAGAGCCGGGAGCACGCCGCCCGGCGCGGTGCCCACGTCTACGGCCAGGTGCTGTCCACCGCCATGACCCGTGACGGGCTGGCCAACCCCCTCGCCTGCGACGACACCGGCGCGGAACTCGTCACCGCCGTCCGCCGCTGCCTCGGCGACCGGTGGCGGATCAGCGATGTGCCGTACGTCCACGGCGGCAGCGACGGCAATGTCGTCGTCACCGCCTTCGAGGCGAACGCCATCAAGGAGCTGTACGGGGCCGACAACGACCTGCTGATGACGTCCCAGGAAGGCTGCTTCGGCCACAACGGCGCCCCGGCCGGCTGCCTGGGCGTCGCCATGACGCTGATGATGATGGAGCGAGGGCAGGTCTGCCCCACCGCCAACTGCGAGCAGCCGGCCGACGGGCTGCCCTTCGACCCGGTCCCCGGCGTGCGGCCCCGGCCGCTCGACTTCGACTACGCGCTGAGCTTCAACTACCAGGTCGGCGGCGTGAAGAACGCCATTCTCCTCGGCAGTCCGGAAGCCGTGTGACCACGGGCAGATCACCTCCCACGTACGGAGTCCCGATGAGCAACGACATGCACGGCTCGACAGCCGAGACATCACCCACCCACGAGACGGAGCAGATCGCCGTGATCGGCATGGGGTGCCGCCTCCCCGGCGACACCGATTCGCCCGCGGCCCTGTGGCACCTGCTGGTCGAGGAGCGGGACGCGGTGGGCGAACTGCCCGCGGAGCGCCGGAGCCTCGTCCCCGAGGATTCCCCGGGGCCGGGGAGCAGAGCCCCGACCCCGCGTCAGGGCGGCTTCCTGCGCGAGGTGACGGGCTTTGACGCCGCCTTCTTCGGCGTCGCGGGCCGCGAGGCCGACGTCCTGGACCCGCAGCACCGTCTGCTGCTGGAAGTCACCTGGGAGGCCCTGGAACACGCCGGCCTGCCACCGGACCGGATGAACGGCACCTCGACGGCCGTCTTCGCCGGGATCAGCTACAGCGACTACATGGACCGCCTGGCCGGGCAGCCACAGGAACTGGAAGGGTCGATCCTGACCAACGGCCACTGCGTGGCCGCCGGCCGGATCTCCTATCTGCTCGGCCTCCAGGGACCGTGTGTGGCGCTGGACACCGCCTGCTCCTCCTCGCTGGTGGCCGTGCACATGGCGCGTCAGGCGCTGAGCGCCGGCGAGTGCGACCTCGCGCTCGCCGGCGGCGTCACCCTGAGCTTCCAGCCGCGCGTCACCCGGTCCTTCGCCAGGATGGGCATGCTGTCGGCCGCCGGCCGCTGCCGGACCTTCGACGCCGACGCCGACGGGTTCGTCCGGGGCGAAGGCTGTGGCGTCGTGGTGCTCAAACGTCTCCGCGACGCCGTACGGGACGGTGACCGGGTCCTGGCGGTGCTGCGCGGCTCGGCCACCAACCAGGACGGTTCGTCCGAAGGGCTGGCGGCACCGTCGGTGACCGCCCAGACCGCCCTGTATCTGGAGGCCCTCGCCCGGTCCGGCGTCGATCCGCGGGACGTGGGCATGGTGGAGACCCACGGCACGGGCACCCCGGTGGGGGACCCGATCGAGTTCGCCAGCCTCGCCGAGGTCTACGGCCACGGTCCCGGCCGCTGCGCCCTGACGTCGGTGAAGACCAACGTGGGGCATCTGGAACCGGCCGCCGGAGTCACCGGACTGATCAAGAGCGTGCTGTGCCTGCAACGCGGCACCATCCCGGCGAACCTGCACTTCCGCCGCTGGAATCCGGCCATCTCCGCGGCGGGCACCCGCTTCTTCGTCCCCACCGAGCTGTCCGCCTGGCCCCTGCGGACGCCCACCCGGCTGGCCGCCGTGTCCTCCTTCGGCTTCTCGGGGACCAACGCCCACGTCGTACTGGAACAGGCCCCGGAACGCCCGGCCGTCCGGCACCAGGGCTCGGGGCGGCCGGCCCAGGGGGCGTCCGAGGTGTTCCTCGTGTCGGCCGGCTCGCCCGACGTCCTGCCGGACGCGGCCACCCGGCTCGCGGACTGGATGGAGGGCGACGGCGCGAACGTGCCGCTGCGCGACCTCGCGCACACCCTGGCGCTCCGGCGCTGCGCGGGGCACGGACGGCTGGGCGTGGTCACCTCCACCCGCCGCGAACTCATCGGCTCCCTGCGGTCCTTCGCGTCCGGACAGCGGCACCCGGCGGTCGTGACCGGCGCGGTGGGCGCCGCCGTGGAGCGGCAGCCGGTGTGGGTGTTCTCCGGCCAGGGCTCCCAGTGGCCCGGCATGGGGCGCGGGCTGCTGAAGACCGAACCGGCGTTTCTCGACGCGCTGACCGAGGTCGACGAACTCATCAGGGCGCAGAGCGAGGTCGCTGTGCTCGACGTGGTGCGGCACGGCCGTCCCGTCCACGGGTGCGGCACGGTGCAGCCGGTCCTGTTCGCCCTCCAGATCGCCCTCGCCGCCACCTGGCGCTCCTACGGCGTCGAACCCGCCGCGGTGATCGGCCACTCCATGGGCGAGGTCGCGGCGGCGGTGGTGGCCGGCGCGCTGACCCTGGCGGACGGGGTCCGGGTGATCTGCCGGCGCTCCGGACTGCTGAGCGATATCGCCGGCTCCGGCAGCATGCTGAGCGTCGGTCTGGACGCCGCCACGGTGCGGGCGGAACTCGCGGACAGCGCGGCCGACACCGTGTCGGTCGCCGTCCTCTCCGCGCCCGACTCCACCGTCGTGGCCGGCCGGACCACGGAGGTGAGCCGGCTGGCCGCCGCCTGGGAGGCCCGGAAGATCCCGGTGTTCCCGATCGCCGTGGACGTCGCCTCGCACTGCCCGCTGGTGGACCCGGTGCTGCCGGCCCTGCGGTCGGCCCTGGCCGGTCTCGACCCCCGGTCGCCCAAGGTGCCGTTCTACTCGACGGTCGTCGAAGCCGGTGAGACGCCGGCCTTCGACGCCGACTACTGGTGCGACAACCTGCGCCGCCCGGTCCGTTTCGCCGAGGCGGTCGCGGCCGCCGCGGCCGACCGGCATGTCGTCTATACCGAGGTCTCGCCGCACCCCGTGGTCACCCACTCCGTCGAACGGAGCCTGGCCGGTCTCGTCGCGGAACCCGTCGTACTGCCGACCCTGCGCCGCGAGGAGGACGAGCAGGCCACCTTCCGCACCCAGCTCGCCGCGCTGCACTGCGCCGCCGTACCGGTGGACTGGCGTCAGCTCTACGGCGAGGGCAGCCTCGTGGACGCCCCCACCGTCACCTTCGACCGCCGCCACCACTGGGCCGACGCCGCCCCGCCCACGGACGCCCCCCACGCGCCCCGGGCCCCGCTGCCCGGCCATCACACCGAATTCCCCGGCGAACCCGTACGGCACTGCTGGCGCGCCGAAACCGGCACCGAGGCGCTGCCCTGGCTCGGGGACCACCGGGTGCACGGCAACGCGGTCTTCCCCGGCGCGGCACACTGCGGCCTGGCGCTCTCCGCCGCCTGCGAGACCTTCGGCGCGGCACCGGACGAGGTGGAGATCACCGACGTCCATTTCCGCCAACTGCTGCGGCTGGACCCGGAGACCGAGGTGTCCACCACTGTCACGATGACGGCACCGGACCGGGCACGGTGCGAGATCCTCGCCCGCAACGAGGACGGCGCGTGGGAGGTGCAGGCCGACGCGGTGCTGCACCGGCTGAGCGTGCGGCCCGAACTACGGCCGAGATCCGTCGACGCCATGAGCCTGCGCCACCCGGTGTCCCTGGAGCCGGACGCGCTCTACGACAGCCTGCGCCGGCGCGGCCTGGAGCACGGCCCGGCGTTCACCGGTGTCCTCGAACTGCACACCGGCCGCCACAACGACAGCTTCTGGGCCAGGGTCGGGGTGCCGCCCCAGGCCTGCACCCCGCCGCCCGGCCTGCCGGTCCACCCCGTCCTCCTCGACGTCTGCGCCCAGCTCGCCGTGGCGCCCCTGATCGACGAGGACGACCCGGCACTGGTGCTGCCGGTGAGCATGCAGGCGGTGCGCATCGCCGGCGATCCCGCGAGCGGCGTGTACTGCCACGCGCATGTCAGCGAGATCACCCCGCAGGCCATCGTGGCCAATGTGCGCCTCCTGGACGACAGCGGCGCCGTGGTCCTCGTCGTCAACGGTCTGCGCTTCGCACGGCGGGCCGTGCGCGAGACCCCGAAGGTCGACGACTGGCTCCTCGACATCGGCTGGCAGTCCGCACCCCGTGCGGCCCCGGACGGGGGCCACGCACCGGGCAGCTGGGTCATCGTGGGCGAAGCGGACGGCTCGGCCCAGGCGTTGGCCGCCGCACTGCGGGCCCGCTGCGCCCGCACGGTGGTCTGGGACCGCCCGCTCGACGACACCTCGCTCGGCGCGTTCCGCGACGCTCTCACCGGACGGCTGGCCGCCACCCTCGAAACCCCGCGCGGGGTGGTGCTGGTCTGCGGCCGCGCCGAGGGCGGGGAGCCGACCGTGCAGTCCTTGTGGCGCACCCGCCGGCTGCTCGGCGCCCTCCAGTCGATCACCGAGGCCACCGCGTCGCCCCGCCTGTACGTCGTCACCCGCGGCGCCCGCAGCGTGCTGCCGGACGACGAGGTCGACCTCGGCCAGAGCGCGGTGCGCGGACTGCTGCGGGTCGGCGCGCTCGAACACCCCGAAATGCGGCCGGTGCTGGTGGACGCCGACCCGCACGACGCCGATCCCGAGGAAGTGGCCCTGGAACTGCTCGCGGACACGGACGACGACGAGGTGGCCCTGCGTGCGGGCAGCCGGCACGTCGCCCGCCTGGAACATGCCGTGCCGGACGGCGGGGAGGACCTGGCCGCCACCCCGTGCACGGTGCGCTACGGGGTCGACGGCTTCCGGCTGCGCGCGGGCCGGCTGGGCGATCTGTCGAGCCTGGAGTACGCCGCCACCGGCCGCCGCACTCCGGCGCCCGGCGAGGTCGAGGTGCGGGTCACCGCGACCGGCCTGAACTTCCGCGATGTGCTCACGGCCATGGGCCTGCTCCCCGGCGACACGGACGTCCGCTACCGCATCGGATTCGAATGCTCCGGTGTGGTGAGCGCGGTCGGCGCCGGGGTGGAGCGGCTCCAGGTCGGGGACGAGGTGATCGCCGTCGATCTGCGGGGCGGCGCCTTCGGCTCCTTCCTCACGCTCCCGGCCGGCGCGGTCGCCCCCATCCCGTTCGGCATCGAACCGGTGGCCGCGGCCGGCCTGCCGATCGCCTTCCTGACGGCCTGGTACGCGCTGCGCTCGGTCGCCCGGCTCGCCGCCGGGGAACGCGTACTGATCCACTCGGCCACCGGCGGCACCGGTCTGGCGGCGATCGCGGTGGCCCGGCTGCTGGGCGCCGAGGTGCTGGCCACGGCCGGCAGCGAGGACAAACGCCGCTTCCTGCGGGGCATGGGCATCCGCCATGTGATGGATTCCCGCACCCTGGAATTCGGCGAAGGCACCCGCGAGGCGACGAACGGCGAGGGCGTCGATGTCGTCCTCAACTCCCTGTCCGGAGCGGCCATCCGCACGGGCCTGGAGACGCTGCGCCCCTTCGGCCGCTTCGTGGAGCTGGGGGTGCGCGACATCATGGCGGACGCTCCGCTGGGCATGCTGCCGCTGCGGCACAACGTCACCCTGAGCACCGTCGACCTCATCGAGCTGCACCAGAACCGTCCCGACACCTTCGACTCGGTGTGGAAGGACGTGCTCGGCGCCTTCGAGGAGGGCCGGCTCAAGCCCCTGCACTGCACGGAGTATCCGCTGCCGCAGGCCACCACGGCCTTCCGCACCATGGCGGCCGCCGACCACATCGGCAAGCTGGTGCTGACCGTGCCCGACGCGGGCGACGCCCCCGCGGTGCTGCCCGAAAGGGACATGCCCGTGGAGGAGGGCGGCGCCTATATCGTCACCGGCGGCCTGCGCGGCCTGGGCCTGGCCACCGCGACCTGGCTCGCGGCACACGGCGCCGGCCACGTGGTGCTCAACGGCCGTAGTGCCCCGACCCCCGAGGTCGCCCGGACGCTCGCCACGGTGATCGGCCGGACCGCCAAGGTGTCGGTGGTCCTGGGCGACATCGCCGATCCGGATGTCGCCCAGCGGCTGGTGTCCACGGCGGTGACCGAGGGATTCCCGCTGCGCGGGGTGGTGCACTGCGCGATGGTGCTGGACGACGCCGTGATCACCAACGTCAACGACGACCAGCTGGAACGGGTCTGGATGCCCAAGGTCGTCGGCGCCTGGCATCTCCACCACGCCACGGAGGGGCACACACTGGACTGGTTCGCGGCGTTCTCCTCGATGGCCTCGCTGCTGGGCAACCCCGGCCAGGGCGCCTATGCGGCGGCGAACTCCTGGCTCGACGGGTTCGCGGCCTGGCGCTCCGGACAGGGGCTGCCCACCGTGGCGGTCAACTGGGGGCCCTGGGGCGAGATCGGGGTCGCCACCGACTTCAGCCGCCGCGGATACCGCACCATTCCCACGGACCACGGCCTGGCGGCGCTGCGGACGCTGCTGGCCCACCGGCGGGTGCAGACCGGGGTGCTTCCCGGCCCGCCGGACACCTGGGTTCCGCCGGCGGGCCGTCACCTCCCGTTCTTCAGCCAGGTCACCGGGGACGCCCCGCCGGAGGCTGCGGCGCCGCCGCCCGAGGACACCGACGACATCCGTGCCCGGCTCACCGCGCTGCCTCCCGGCCTGGCCAGAAGGGCGGCACTGGAAGAGCATCTGGCGGGGCACGTCCGTGACGTCCTGCGGCTGGGGGAGAGTTCCCTCGACCCGCAGACGCCGCTGAAGTCGCTGGGCTTCGACTCCCTGCTGGCCATGGAGCTGCGCGTCCGCATCGACCGCTCGTTCGCCATCTCCCTGCCGAGAAACTTCGTCTGGGAACACCCGACCCTCGCCGCTCTCGCCGCCGGTATCGCCCAGCATCTGGGCCTGGAGCTGACGGCGAGCTGACCTGATCTGTCAGATCCTCGGGGATCGCACACGCCCGGCGGGCTCCCCGGCCCGCCGGGCGTCGCCCTGTCCGCCCTCGCCTCTCCCGCAACGGACCCCCGCAAGAAAACCGCAGAAAACCCGCAAAAACGCATCGCTCGCCACCCCCACCCGCACCCTCCGCCTCTCCCTGCATAACATCCCGCTACCGCGACGCCACAGAAACGGATTCCGCAATTCCGAACCACTGCCTTTTCTGATAGATTCTTGCCGCGACGTCCTCTCCGGCGCTTCCTTGCGCATTACCGTCAATTGTCTCGACGGTAATGCGCAACCGTTTTTTTATGGTGATATTATTTCGCGCCGCGATATCCACCCGCCTGCTCCCGTCGCTGCACTGTGCGCCTTCCCGGGCGGACTCCCGGACTGGTTGAATGATGACGGGAAAGCGAGTCGGAAAGCGGCCCGGTACGCACCGGAGGCGCGGCGCACTGCGAAGGCCGCCGCCAGGACAGATCGAGCGATGGCGCTGGCCGTGCTTCATGAGGCAGAAGCGACATCGAAGTCCATGAGGCACGTACGAAAGGGGTAGTCATGTTACCCACCACAACGCATTCGGCCGAAGTCATGGTGACCGCCCGGCATATCGCGAGCTGGCCTCGGGAAAGAAATTCCTTGATTCCCGCCGACTGCTGGCGCTCCACACCCTGCGTGGTATTTCGTCTGCCGGCCCTGAAGCGGGCGGTGCCGGTCTGCCGGAACCTGGTCCGCGCCTGGCTCGACGGACAAGGCATTCATGACGACGACACCCGCTATCCGGTGCTGCTCGTCCTGTCGGAACTCTTCAGCAATGCCATCAAGTATTCCGCCGGCAGACATGTCACCTGCCGGATATGGAAGTCGGCGAGCCTGCTGCATATCGAGGTGCACGACCGCGGGGGGACCGCGTCGGTTCCTTTGAGGCGCCGGCCGACCCAGGCGCAGGAGCACGGCCGCGGACTGGAGTTGGTCGCCGAGTCCTCGTCACGATGGGGCCGCAGGATCGAGGCCGACGACAGCTGCACCGTATGGGCAGCCATACCGCTGACAGCCGGCGTGCCGACCAGCATGGCGCCGTAAACGCCTAGGGCGTGTCGTTCGGATCATGGTGGGCTCGCGGGGTCTGGTGCGCGCATCTGCGGCGTTGTCGTCACTCCCCGACGCTCCGCGTCGACTCCCTCCTCCGCCTTGCAGCTGCACGCACCAGACCCCGCTCCCTGATCCACCCTGATCCAAACGAAACGCCCTAGCTGGGGACCGGCCTCCGGCGGAGGGCGCGGGCCCTATGGGGGAACTGGCCGCCCGTCGGACGGTACGGGCCCCACGCGGGAACTGGCCGCCACCGGACGGCGGACAAGCGGCCGGACGGATCGCCACCGGCGACCGGTACACCTCCGCCGCTGCATCGCACCCCATCGGGGTGACTCCCTACCGCCGACGGTCGGACAGGCACCGGCCCCGCACCTCCCCGCGGGACGAAGCGAGCCGTCCGGCCGTCGGCACCCGTACGACAGGCATCCCGTCCACCCCGAGGCCCCACCCGACGATCCGTCCGAGGCTTCGCCCGACGCCCCGTCCGACGCCCCGTCCCACCGGACACGACACGTCACCGGGTACGGCACACGCCACCGGGGCAGCACACGCCACCGGGGCGGAAAACGCCACCGGAGCACCACACCTCACCGGGGCACCCGCACCCCGCTCTCCAGGATCAGAGCGTCGAATTCGCGCACCGGCTGCGCGTCACTGAAAGGCCGCAGCTCATCCCGGAAGTTCTGGAGGTACCGCTCGCCGAGCGCCGACTTCATCCGGCCGAGCAGCGCCACCGCCTGCACCGCCGCCCGGCATGCCTCCTCGACGTCACCGGCCTGCGCTAACACGGTGGCCAGCAGCAGCAGGTCGATGGCGCGGCGGCGCACCCGGGTCCGCGGGTGCCGGGCAAGTGCTTCCTCGGCCCGGCGGGCGGCCGGGCGCGGTTGCTTGAGATCCCGGAAACAGTGGGCCAACGCGTCGGCCAGATAGGCCCGGTCGAAATGTGCGATCCATTCGGGACTGTCCCCCGGAACAACATGCGCCATGGCGTCCATGGCCTTGTCCGCGAGTATTTTGCACATCCGCGCGTCCCCGAGCATGGCGTACCCGCGGGCCTCGCTCGCGTAGAACATGGCCTGAGCCGCCAGCGGGGCCCGCCCCCGGGTGCCTTCCTGGGCGGCCCGTGCGAGCTGCACCGCCTCCCTGGAGCAGCCGGCGCCGACGGCGAGATGACTCAGACCGGCCGCCAGTACGTAGCCGCCGTAACAACGGTCGTCCGCGGCCTGCGCGAGCCGCAGCGCCTGGATGTAGTACCGCTGCGCCAGGCCCGGCTGCCCGGTGTCCAGGGCCGTGTACCCGGCGAACTCCGTCAACCGGGCCGCGGCGGCGAACAGTTGCCGCCCCGTGGTCTCGCCGTAACTCCCGTCCATCAGCCCGGACAGCACACTGCTGAGGCACGAGACCACCACCGGCCGTACGTACCCGCTGCCGACCCGGTGGTCGAGTTCGGCCAGCGCCTGGGTGGTCGCCCGGACCAGCTCCACATCGGTCATCCCCACCCGCGGCCCCAGCCGCCAGCTACGCGCCACCTGCGGGTCGGGGGAGCTGATCAGCCAGTCCCTGCTGGGTTCGACCAACGCCGAGGCGGTCATGGCGGAACGGGACAAAAGCCCCCGGGACTCGGCGTCCATGTGCCATAGTTCCCGGACCTGCTCCAGCGCGTCCTCCACCGTTGCCGCGAAATGAAGCCCGACCCCGCAGGTCACGCTGTTGCCGTTGGCCATTCCGATCTCTTCGGTCGAGACCGTGCGGCCCAGCCTGCCGCTCAGCGCCTCGGCGATGATGGCGGGAACCCGGCCGCGAGGCCGCTGACCACTCAGCCACCGGCTCACGGACGTCTTGTCGTACCGCAGATCGAGGCCCTGCGCCTCCCCCAAGACGTTCACCTGGCGAGCCAGAGCGGAGTTGGACAGCGAGGCTTCCTGGATGAGGGACCGCAGTCGCTGGTTGGTCTGACGCGCGACGAGTGGTCGGGCGGCCATGGGTTCGCCTCCAAGCACATGCCGCCAACGATTCACGTTGGCATATCCAGAGAGAACGGGATGGAACAGTCAATACCCAACAAGCGGGACTGAATCGCGATGACCAAAGTCAAGTAGCCGCCTGGGCGTTGCGCGCAGTAGCGAAGGCGCACCAGGGGGCTCCAGCCGTCCCCCACTTGCGCCCGGCTGCCGACCGCGCCCCCGCCACCCTCTCCAGCGCCCACCACACCACACGGCGCACAACCACCCCGCCCGAGCGCCGGGCGCACGGCCCCACCCCACCCACGGCTACCTCCCCCAACCGCCAACCCACCACCGAACTGCCACGGCCCTCCGCCCTCCTCTGCCGGTCACGGAATCAGGGGCCGGAGCATGTGCGCGGTCTGTGCGCCCGTGCCCTCTTGTGCAACTCGTGCGATCGACGCACCGTTTGAGTGGATACTGCTCGGCGCTTCGGTGCCTCAAGGGGAGGGCGGTGCGGTGTGGGACCGGTAACTCCGTGGGCGCGTGAGACCTTCGGCGGTCTGGCGGGCCGGCTGGCCGAAGCCATTCCGGCCTGCCTGCTCCAGGCCCACGACAGAGCGCGCCACGGCCATGAAGGCGTCAACACCCAGACGCTGGAGGCCTACGGTCACGGGCTGCACGCGGTGCAGTACGAGGCGCTGGCGTCCGGCCTGGCCCCCTTCGAGGGCGCCAGGGCCATCCGGCTCCAGGGCCGCACGGTGATGGTCATCGACAACAAGGTCATCTACCCGATCCGGTACGCGAAGAAGGACCTCCCGGTGACCTCGGCACGCTTGCGCCGGGCGGTCGGCTTCCGCGCGGACCTGATCAGACGTCACGGCCCCGAACCCATGCAGCAGGCGTTCGACCTGGGCCTCGAAGAACTCGACGAACCGGAAGTGCACCCCGACCTCGCGCTCCTCCCGCCGGAGTTCCGGTTGATCACGGTCGCGTACGCCTGCTCCATGGAACGAGGCGTCATGCGCGTGGAATGGGGCGCCGCGGAACTACGCCGCGAGGACCGCTACCTCATCTGGCACCACCACGAACCCCTCCTCCCCCCTGCCGACCCGCGCGCCGCATAGCCCCGGCCAGGCAGCACCCGGACCAACTTCCGCGCCCGCACCCCGGCTCACACACCGATCCCGCACCGGCCCAGCTGTAAGGGAAACGGCTCCCCGACCCGCGCCCGGACTACACGCCATGCGGCACGCACACGGACCACACCGCAAGGCCCTGCCCGGTCGGCGATCCATCCGCGGTCTCGCCGTCCGAACACCTGCCCACCCATCCCGGAGGCTGGGCAACGATTGCTAGGCGGGCGAACGTGAGGTCGGCAGGCTTGCGGCATGGCCGCCTTCTGAGTCCCAGACCGAAACCAGGGACAGTTCCGTCTCCTCCGCGATCCGGCGTTGCTCCGCTTCGTCCATCAGGGCGCTCGCGCTGAGGGTGCCCAGCGGATCGGCGGCCTCGGCCATGAGCCGGGCGGCCGCGGCGGGGGTGGTCTCCGGAGGGATCACCAGCAGGTCCCAACGGCCGACGCCGTAGGAGAGCAGCAGCAGCTTGTGGGGGTCTTGCTCGGCGGTGAACCAGCCGACACCCACCACATGCCCGTTGACGTGCACCTTCCGTGGGATGACCGGCCAGAAGGTGGGGTTCACCGTGACGTGCGTGATCCGCCCCCACAGCGGGTCGAGGGCGGCCGTCAGTGCCGGAAGTTCCGCCGTGAGGTCACGGGAGCGGGGCCACCACGCACCGTCGAGCAGAGGCGGAGCGGTACCGGCCGGCGCCAGCATGAGTCGGAGGGGCAGCGAAGCGGTCCGGTCTTCGACCGCAGGCGGATACCGAATGGTCGTGGTCATGACGCGGACCCTGCCCCGGGCCGACCGCAACCGGCCCGGTGTCGTGAATCGCCGAAAACGACACGAGCATGGGAGCTGGTGTACGAATTGCCCTCGGTAGTCCCAGCTTACTCCCGTTAAGGCCCGTCGGACCGGTCCGGAGCGAGCGAGTGGAGGGCACAGGAGACCTTGGGGCGGCCCGTCTGAGAATGGCCTCGCCAGGGAGACGAAGACCAGGCGCAGGGCCGTGTGGTCAGCTGAGGAATGACAGCCGGACCTGGCGTTCCGGGTTGTCCCGGTCGGTGTTCACCAGCACGACGGCCTGCGAGGCCCCCAGCTCGAGCTCACCGTCGACCACGGGCAACGTGGCGTGTGGCGGAACCAGAGCCGGGAGCATGCGAGCGATGCTGTGACCAGGACTGCGGGGGCGGTCCTGCGAGCGGCCGTCCGTGGGAAGAACGTCGTGAAGGGCCGCCAACAGGTCATCGTCGCTGCCTGCGCCGGTCTCGATGATGGCCAGGCCGGACGTTGCGTGGCGGGTGAAGATGTTCAGCAGTCCGTTGTGCCCGTGAGCGGCCTCCCGGAGGAACGCGGAGCATGCGTTCGTGAGGTCGTGCAGCGTCTCGGTGGAGCTGGTGGTGATGGTGATCGTGCGGGTGGTGAAGGTTCCAGCCATGGTTCACCGGTACCCGTCGCACCGCCCGAGCACTGACGGCCGGATGGGTTGTTCCCCAGAACTCCGCCGCAAGGCCGAGGGCGGACCACCCGCCGGGCGTCACTGCATGACGATGGTGATCGATCCGGTGCCGCCTGCTCGTTGGTTCGCGGCCTCGGCTTCCCGGTAGGTGACGTACTGACGAATGGTGCCGTCGGGCAGGTTCAATCGGTAGCCGACGATGGTCTGAGGGGTTTCCCCGCCGCAATTGCATGGCATGGCTGCGGTCCTTTCACGTGGTGGTTCTTCAGCGCCGGATGGGGCCGGAGGTCCCCGGGCTCCGCGGCCCGCGTGCGTCTCCCCGGGAGGTACCGCGCCACGAACAGGCAGGGAGGCGCTGGTCGGTCCAGCCACCGTGAGGCGACTCCCGCCAGGGAATTACGTGTCAGGGCAGTCGCCGCAGTGGGGACCATGGAGGGCCCTGGCAGCCCCACGCGGGACCTTGGGGCTGTGAGAGCCGCACGGCTGTCCGGGGCCGATGCCGGAGGGAAACACCGGCCCCGGTTCTCACCTGTGAGCCGTCCACGCACCGCCGCCGGCGCCAGGGGCCGTTCCGCCCCCCGTCTCTGTCATGCCGACGGGCGTGGTGCCGAATGGCTCACCGGTACGTTTGAGTCGGGCTGTCCCCCATCCTTCCACGACGGGGGACAGCCCTTGAGGGTCAGCCCATGAGGGGCAGGCCGTTTACCGGAAGGCCCTCAGGTCAGGGGCGGCACCGCGTGGACCGGACCTGTGCGCGAGTACTGCCACAGGACCCGTCACGCCGCCCCGGTCGATCGGGCGCAGGCCGGTCACACCGGCGGGAAGCAGGGCCGCAGGGCGCCGGTGGCCTGGACCGGGACGCCGCCGACGGTGGCGGTCGCCGTGTAGCTGCTGGCGCTGATCTGCAGGATGGACAGGCCGGCGTTGAGGGTGGCGATGCCGTTGGCGTTGGTCACCGCCGTGCCCACCGGCAGGCCCGAGACGAAGAAGGTGACCGTGACTCCCGCTTGCGCCGGCGTGACGGTGGCCGTCAACGTCGCCACGAACAGGCTCGGAATCGGGATGGGCAGGTTGACCCGCCAGCAGGCGGGCGCCACGCTCAGCGGGCCCGACTGCGGAGTGACGGTGATGGTCAGGGGCGCGGACGCGACGCCGGTGCATGCACAGGCTGTGCCGGCGGCGGTGACGGTGGCAGTGATGACGGCGGGCCCGGCGCTGTTGAAGGTCAGCGTTCCGGTGGCGACACCCGCCAGGTTGGTGGTGACGGTCACCGGGACCGCACCACCGGTGAAGGTCACCGACCCACCCACGACCGGCAGACCGTTACAGGTCACCACAGCGGAGACGGAGGTCGGCTGCCCGGCCACCACCGGTCCGGCCACCGGCTGGACCACTACGGAGCAGGTGGACAGGGCCGGCACGGTGATCGTGTTCGTGTCCAGCGTGACGGCGGCACCGAGAGCCAGCAGTCGGCCGTCCACGATGGCCCCGTGGTGGCGGTGATCGAGGTGAAGGCCAGGGTGCTGCCCCTGATGGTGGAGCCGGCGCCGAGCGTCGCGGAGCTGCCGACCTGCCAGAAGACGTTGGCGGACTGCGCCTGGTTGATGAGGTTGACGTTGCCGGTGGCACCCGTGATGAGCGTGGTGGTCGCCTTGAAGATGAAGACGGCGTTGGGGTTGCCCTGCGCGTCCAGAGTCAGTGTCCCGTTGAGGCTGAACGTGCCGGAGAGGGCGTTGTACACGCCGGGGGTCAGGGTGGTCCCGCCGAGTTCCGTCGCGACAGTGGTGGTGACCGGCTGGAGCAGCGCGTTGAGGTACCCGGTCAGCAGGTCGGTCTGGGCCTGCGCCGCGACAGCGTCGTTCACGTGGATGGTTCCGGTGACCGTTCCGGGAGGGAACCCGGTCACCGCACCGGCGGGGCTCACTCCGAGGTCGCCGTTGACCACGGTGAGGCCGGTGTTGGTGACCGCCGTGTTGGCGAGCACCCCGTAGGAGGAGGCGGCGCCCAGAGGTACAAGTGTTGCCATCGTGGATTTCCTTTTCTGAGGCTTCCGGGGCAGCCCTGATGCCGCCCTGGAACGGTGGGAGACCGGCGCGCTTGCACCGCTTGCGACCGGCGCCTTGGGCACGGGGTGAGCTGTGCCATGTGCTGCGCGCCGGGAGGAACTTGAAGGCTTCGATCGAGCGTGGTGTGCGCACTCGCCACAGCTGCCTGAGCGCACTCAGCCGTCGGCGCTCGTACGGTGTGCTCCTGGTGACGCCGCACCGGAGGTCGCCTGATGTCGGATCGTCGCCTGTGCCGGCGCCGAGGGTGTCCGGCAGCCAGGACTGAGAGAGAACTGGGGGAGCCTGGAAACGGCGGAGTTGTCGCCCGAGTCGGTCACTTGGGCGTGCCGGCGGACGGTGGAGCCCAGTTGAAGAGGGGGTCCGCCAATTCCCGTGCGGTCGCATTCAGCGGAGTCGGCAGCGTGAGTTGATGTCCACTCACCACGACTTACGGCATTTGATGCCTTTTCGGCTGAAAACCCTTGCCCATGTCGAGCCCTCGCGATCTAGGTCTGTATGGATCTAGTTCGGGGCTCCTCAACAAGGACTGACTGGTAGTCAGCCAGCAGTTGGGAGGGGCAACTGACCAGCCGTCCAAGGAGCGCCCATCAGGAAATGCCGCTGACCGCTACCGGCCAACCGGCACACATGAGTCGTCGAGAGGGATGGGCGACCTTCGGACTCACTATTGCGATTTAAGGCATCACCGGCGGGCCCCGGACAGGGGGAGGACCCAGATGTCGCCCGAATGGCGCAACGCTTCCCGAGGGCCGCTGCTGCCACGGACCATGCGTGGGCATCACCCCTTGACGCCGGAGCAGACTCATGGCCGGCACAAACAAGCGGCCTGGCACCGTTCGTGCGGACGCCCCCTGGGGCCGTCAGTGGCCTTCCGGTCACCGGGTCGTTGCTCCGGCCGTGAGGGATGATCCATCCCGCCGGCCCAGGTCGCCGCCTGGGCGGGCAACAGCGTCCCCGTCCTCCTGGCCACCTACAGAAGCTGCATCACCGGACAGCTGACCGGACTCCAGGGGCGGATCGACGCTCCCTTCACAGCTGCCCGCCGTGCCCGCAGCCGTGAGGGGACCGTCGGAAAACTTCGGGAAATTCTCGGGAAAACCAGCCGCCGAGAGGCGATCAAAACCGGCGGCAGCCGGGCTGGCGCCTTCGCCGCCGGGAGTCGTTCCGGCCCTGCCGAAGCTGCCACGCCGCGTCCGTTAAACCGCCTCTGACCTGCAAAAAAGCCCTCCACGAGGGAGGGCTGGACACCGTACGGGCGGTGGCGCCCCCGGCAGGACTCGAACCTGCGGCCAAGTGCTTAGAAGGCACCTGCTCTATCCACTGAGCTACGGGGGCCGGTGTGGGCGTGGATCACGGACCGCGGACAAGGATAGAGGTCCGGGTGCCTCGTCCCGGTTGCTTCACCTCCGTGGCACGTTGTGGAGGTTCGGTGAAGCGGTCCCGATAATCGCAGGCAGGTACGAATCCTGCATCGCTTTTGGCGTCCCGTGCGGCGGGTGTTGTGCACTCGTTATGCCTGCGCCTCGCTTGTCGCGGACGTCTCATGCGTCACTCATCCCGTTCTGTGCGGGTTCTTGCGGCGCGCACAAGGGGTTATACGCTTCAAAAACCCAACGAAATTGGGCATTCTGCACATGTGGCGACCTTGGACGTACGACCCCGGCTGATCGACGCACTGTCCGTTCTGCGCGACCGCGTCGACGCCGCACGCTTTCCACTGCCACTCCGGGGCGCGGCCCGGGCCCGGCGCAACCGGGCCGAGCTGCTCGCCCAACTCGACGACTATGTGATTCCCCGCCTGCGCTCCCCTCAGGCCCCGCTGCTCGCGGTGATCGGCGGATCGACCGGAGCGGGCAAGTCCACCTTGGTGAATTCGCTGGTGGGGCGGCGGATCTCGGAGGCGGGGGTGTTGCGTCCGACGACGCGTACGCCGGTGCTCGTCTGCCATCCCGACGATCTCCATTGGTTCGCCGGACCGCGTGTCCTGCCGCAGCTCGCCCGGGTGTGGGTCCCTGAGCAGGACGACGGTGGGGAGAGCGAGTACGCGGCGGGTGACGGCCTGGGCCGGAGTGAGTACGGGGTGCATGGCGTGGGTGGGGTTGGCGGGATGGGTGGGGTGACGCCCGGCGGCGGGGGTGGAGCCGGTGGGCATGGCGTCCGGATGGGGCATGGGCCCCGTACGGCACATGGGTTCGATGGAGGGCATGGGCCGGGGCAGGAGGCGCGTGGGGGTGGGGAGCTGGGCGCCGCGTATGGCTACGGCTATGACCATGGCTATGAGGTCGGGGGGCGGGCTGGTGGTGGCGGTGCGGTCGGTGGGGGGTGTGGGGCTTATGGGGCGGGTGACGGTGAGGCGTATGACGGTGCGGGGGGTGGCGCCAGTGGCGTCGGCCTGAAGGGGCGCGCGGGCGTGGGTGCGGCGGGGGGCGGGGGCGATCCCGGGATGCTCACGGTGCGGATCGAGACGGACCGGGCGCTGCCCAGCGGGCTGGCGTTGCTGGACGCCCCGGACATCGATTCGCTGGTCGCCCGGAACCGGGAGCTGGCCGCGGAACTGATCTGCGCCGCGGATGTATGGGTGCTGGTCACGACGGCCGCCCGGTACGCGGATGCGGTGCCCTGGCATCTGCTGCGTACGGCCAAGGAGTACGACGTCACGCTGGTGACCGTGCTGGACCGGGTGCCGCATCAGATCGCCACGGACATCTCCGGGCGGTACGCGGAACTTCTCCAGCGGGCCGGCCTCGGCCACGTCCCGCGGTTCACCATTCCCGAGCTGCCCGAGTCGGCCGGTGGCGGGAGCGGTCTGCTGCCCGCCACGGCCGTGGCGGCGCTGCGGAACTGGCTGGAGCGGCACGCCCAGGACCCCGTCGCCCGCACCGCCGCAGCGGACCGTACGGCCGCCGGGGTGATCGCGTCGCTGCGCAGCCGGCTGCCCGCGCTGGCCGGGGCCGCCGCCGCCCAGCATGCCGCGGCGCTGCGACTGGCCGGTCGGGTGGAGGAGGCGTACGAGCGGGCCGCTGAGCGGGTACGGCAGGAGGTCGCGGCCGGGGAGGTGCTCTCCGGGGACGCCCGCGCCCACTGGCGTGACCATGGGCTCGACGGCCGGTCGGACGAGCTGCTCGACGCGCTGACCCATGGGCTCACCTCGCTGCTGACCTGCGCCGTGCAGGAGGCCGACGAGCGGGCCGCGGAGGCCTGGCGGCGCGATCCCGCGGCGGCCGAGGTCTCGTTGTCGGCCGCCGCGGGCGCCGCGGGTGCGGGCGGGCGGCTCGGAGTGATCGTCCGGCGCTGGCGGCGCTGTCTGGAGGAGCTGGCCGAGGAGGAGACCCGTGAGGCGCGTGCGGGGCAGGCCGGTGAACGGGTGGGGTCGGTGGAGCCGGAGGAGTCGGCGGCGCTGTTGGCCACGGCCCTGCTCGGCGGACGGCGCGCCCGTACGGCGGGTGAGAACCTCGCCGACCTCCTGGGGGCCCAGACCGCGCTGCGGCTCTGCGACCGGGGCGCCCGGCTGCTCGCCACGTACCTGGAGCGTGCCCTCCACGGTGAGCGCGAGCGGCGGCTGGCGCCCCTGGACCAGCTGACCGTGCCCCTGGACCAGCAGGCGGAGCTGATTGCCGCGCTGTCCGTATTGCAGAGGGAGAGGCAGACGGGGACGGGGACGGGGAAGCAGACGGGGGCGGAGAGGCAGGCCGGGACGGAGAGGGAGACGGGGACGGAGAAGCGGAAGCAGATGCGGAGCGACGAGGAGCGGGAGATGGCGATGGAGAAGGAGGAGGTGTCGGGGTGAGTGTTTCTGAGGCGGCGGCTGGTTCCGGAGAGAGCTTGGGGCAGGGGACGGGGGTTGGGGAGGGGGAGATCGGTGAGAGGCCGGTGGAGTGTGTGACCTCGGGGGAGTGTGCGGCGCCCGGGCAGGGCGTTGTGTTGGAGGAGTGTGCGGTGCCGGTGCCGGTGCCGGTGCCGGTGCAGGGTGTGGTGTCGGGTGAGTGTGCGGCGCCAGGGCAGGGTGTGGCGTCGGTGGGGTGTGAGGTGCCCGGGCAGGGCGTGGCACCGACGGGGTGTGAGGTGCCGGTGGGGTCCGTAGGGGCTGTGCGGGTCGAAGGGAGTGGCGAGCCCGTGGAGGGGCGGGAGACGGGCGCGGGGGCGGAGTCCGTTGGACGGGCGGCGGTGTCGGGTGGGGCGTGGGATGACGGGTTGATTGCGCGGCGGGCGCGGGATGCGGGCGTTCCCAGGCCGACGGTGCGGCAGGCGGGGAACGGGGAGCGGGTGGAGACGCCTGGTGGGGCTGGCGGGTCTGCCAGGCCTGGTGGGTCTGGTGGGGCTGGTGTGGTGTTGCGGGGTGGGGCCTACGCCGCGACAGGCATGCGGGCGTATGGCGCGGCACGTGCCGAGTCGCGTGGTGAGGGAATGGTTCAGCCGCGTTCGCCGGGTGTGGAGGACGGGAGCGGCGGCGGGTACCGCTGGGTCGCGGACGGGGGGCGGCGGGCCGCGACAGGTGGGCTGCGCGGGCGGCTGGATGCGTTGCGGGAGTTGATCGCGCTGTCCCGTACCCGGCTGGACGGGCGGACGCTGGAGGGGGCGGGGCGGGTACTGGAGACGGCGGACGAGCGTTACCGGCTGTCCGGTGAGCACACCGTCGTCGCCATTGCGGGGGCGACCGGCAGTGGTAAGTCGTCGCTGTTCAACGCGCTGGCCGGGGCGAATCGTTCGCAGGTCGGGCCGCGGCGGCCGACGACAGCGGAGCCGGTGGCCTGTGTCTGGCCGGGCAGCCGGCCGGGCGCGGAGGGGCTGCTGCACCGGCTGGGCGTGCCCGCGCACCGGCGGCACACTCCGGCGGACGGCAGCTCCGAGCTGCACGGACTCATCCTGATCGACCTGCCCGACCACGACTCCTCGGCCACCGAGCACCGCGCTCAGGTGGACCGGATGCTGGAGCTGGTGGACGCGGTGATCTGGGTGGTGGATCCGGAGAAGTACGCGGACGCGGTGCTGCACGAGCGGTATCTGCGGCCGCTGGCGGGCTACGCCGAGGTCATGTTCGTCGTCCTCAACCAGGTGGACCGGCTGCCCGGGGACGCCGCCGACCAGGTGGTGGACGATCTGCGTCGGCTGCTGGACGAGGACGGGCTCGCGCTCGGCGAGCACGGGGAGCCCGGGGCGGCGGTGCTCGCGCTGTCCGCCGCGACCGGCCGGGGCGTGGGGGAACTGCGGGAGGCGCTCGGCCAGTTCGTCGCGGAGCGGGGTGCCGCGGACCGGCGGCTGGCGGCGGATGTGGATGCGGCGGCCGAGCGGTTGCGGTCCGTGTATGTGGCACAGAGCCAGGTGGGGCTGACCGAACGGGCCCGGGCGGAGTTCGACGACCGGCTGGCGGAGGCGGTCGGGGCGGTGGCCACCGGGCGCGCGGCGGAACGGGATTGGCTGCGGTATGCCGAGCGTGCGTGCGGGTCACCGTGGGCGCGGATGCGGGGAAGGCGGGGGAACCGGTGGGGGACCGGCGGCTCCGGGGCGGGGGCGACGGGCGTGGGTGCTTTCACCGGTGCCGGTGGGCCGACGGGCACAGGGCGGACCGATGAGGGGCGAGCCGGTGGGCCGCGGGCCCGTATGGGGCGGATGGGGGCGGGGCGGGGCGACAGACGGGCGGCGGCCGTGGGCCAGACCTGCGGGGGGCGCAACGAAGCGACGCGCGACGAAGTGGGGAGGACGGGCGCCGGGATGACCGGGGCCGGGCGGGCCGGTCCAGGGCGGAGCGGTGGCGGTCGGATCGCCCCTTGGCGGAACGGGATGCGGCGGAGTGTGGTGGGGCGTCAGGGGCTGCCCGGGCATCTGCCGTCGGCCGGGGCGGTGGCCGGTGGTGGGGGCGAGCCGACGGTGGACGGGCGGGCCGCGGCGCGGCCGGTGGTGGAGCAGGCCGTACGCACGGTGGCCGGTGAGGCGTCGCATGGCCTGCCGGCGCCGTGGGCCCAGGCGGTGCGGGAGGCGGCGGACCGGGGTGCCTACGGGCTGCCGGAGGCGTTGGACAGGGTGGCCGCGGATGCGGAGGAGTCGCTGCGCGGTGGGCCGGCCGTGAAACCGCGGTGGTGGACGGTCGCCGCCTCGCTTCAGGGGCTGCTGTCCGTACTCCAAGTCGTCGGCCTGCTGTGGCTGCTGGGGGCGGTCACGGGTGTGGGCGAGGGGACGGCCTGGGTCTCCGGGCTGCTGCCCGCGCTCGTCGGATCGGTGGGCGGGCCGACGCTGGCGTGGCTGTGCCGGGTGGTGGCACGCGGTCCCGCCAGGCGATACGGGCAGGACGCCGAACGACGGCTGCGGAGTGCGGCGGCCGGGTGCGGGCGGGCACGGGTGCTGGAGCCGGTCGCCGCCGAGCTGTTGCGCTATCGCGAGGTACGGGAGCAGTACGCGGTGGCGTCAGGGGCCTGACGGCGGGTGCCTGGCCTCGGTGCCTGGCGTCGGGTGCTTGACGGTGGGTGCCCGGTGGCGGGTGCCCGGCGGTGGCGTGAGCCGGCGGGCGTGTGAGGGCGGATTCCCTCTCCCGGGTGGCCGAGTTGTCCACAGCCGGTCACCCGTCCACAGGCCGCCGCGGCGCCCGCCGGATCCGTGCAGCATGAGATCCACGCAGCGCGAGCGGCAGATGACGAGAGCGAGCGCATGACGCGGGGGAGGCGTGTTCCGTGAACGACACGATGGTGACGCTGGTGGGCAATGCCGCGACAGCGGTGGAGCACCGGCAGACGACGGCGGGCGTGACGGTGGCGAGGTTCCGGCTGGCGGCGACGTCCCGTCGGTGGGACAAGGCACAGGAACGCTGGACCGACGGGGGGACGAGTTTCTATACGGTCCGGTCGTGGCGCGCGCTCGCCGACAATGTCGCGGCGTCGGTGGCGGTGGGTGAACCACTCGTCGTCCAGGGGCGCTTGCGGTTACGGGAAGGGGAGCAGCCTCCCGAGCGGGGCGGGCAGCGCTGGTTCTCGGCGGAGGTCGACGCCGTGGCGATCGGTCACGATCTCGCGCGCGGCACCTCCGCGTTCCGGAGAGCCACCCGGGCGCCGCGTACGGAGGCGGACCCCGCGCCGTCGCCGTCACCGCAGCCCTCACCACGAACGCCACACGAGACCTTGGAGCAACAGACCTCGGAACAACACGAGACCTCGCCACGACGCGAGACCTCGGAACAACACGCGACCTCGCCACGACATGAGACCTCGCAGCAACAGGAGGGCTCGGGACAACACGAGGCCGGGGAAGAGATGTTGCTGGTCGACGCGGCGCCGGCCGTCGGTGTGGCCGTTGGCAAAGCGCCGGCCAAAAGACACGCCCGCGCCAGGACTTCGACGCCCCGGGAGCGTCGGGAAGGGTCCGTCACAGCAGCCTCATCCGCAGCCCATTCGTCCCAGAAGGCCGTAGTGCCCTGAATAGTCCTGGGGATTTGTCGATAATGGCAGGTCAGGGTGCCCGTTGTCGGTAACGATTGCGATTCGGATCGCTTATGGGATGCCATTACTGGGGACCCTGATGCACCTGCTCCATAAGATCCGACAAGTACTCACGGGGGCTGACGTGTTCGGCTGTTGAGTTCTTTGGGATCTTTCCGGCGAGGCATCCTCTCCCACTCGACCGCCTCGCCCAGAGGGGAAATTCATGCTTTCGATGAAGAGGCGGGGCGCAGCCCGCCTTGCCGCCGCGGTCGTGGCCTCGGGCCTCGTCGCGGCGGGTGCGATAGCCACCGCGGGTACTGCCGCGGCGGACGAGACGACCCCCACCCACGGGGGTGCCACCGCCACGCTCGGCGGTCTGAAGACGTTCGACCAGGCGGTCGTGCACAACGGCGGAGGGGACCAGCGCGTAGGCGCCGGCCTCTTCGAGATGGCGGTCGACAACGGCGGCACGCTCCAGACGTACTGCATCGACATCCACAACCCGACGCAGCAGCAGGCGAAGTACCAGGAAGTGCCCTGGAGCGCCTCGTCGCTGCACAACAACGGGGACGCGGGCAAGATCCGCTGGATTTTGCAGAACTCGTACCCGCAGGTGAACGACCTGGCCGCGCTCGCCTCCAAGGCCGGTGCCGGGAACCTCACCGAGAAGACCGCCGCGGCCGGCACCCAGGTCGCGATCTGGCGCTTCTCCGACCACGCCAAGGTGGACGCGGTCGACCCGGCGGCCGAGAAGCTCGCCGACTACCTCGAGAAGAGCGCGCAGAACGTCGGCGAGCCCACGGCGTCCCTGACGCTGGACCCGCCGGCCGTCTCCGGCAAGTCCGGCGGCAAGCTCGGCCCGGTCACCGTGCACACCAACGCCGACAGCGTGACGATCTCCCCCGGCGCCGGTGCGGCGGCCGGTGTGAAGGTCGTCGGCAAGGACGGCAAGGCGGTCACCAGCGCCGCCGACGGCACCCAGCTGTTCTTCGACGTGCCGAAGGGCGCCGCCGACGGCAGCACCTCGCTGACCGCGCAGGCCGCCACCAAGGTCCCGGTCGGCCGTGCCTTCACCGGCATTGGCGTGCACGCCAAGAGCCAGACCCAGATCCTGGCCGGCTCCAGCGAGTCCACGGTCTCCGCGGCTGCCACGGCCTCCTGGAAGAAGCAGGGCGCGATTCCGGCGATCACCGCCGAGAAGAACTGCGCCAAGGGCGGCGTGGATGTCACGGCGACCAACAAGGGCGATGAGCCCTTCCGCTTCCAGCTCTCCGGCAAGAACATCGAGATCGCGCCGGGCAAGTCGCAGACCGTGACCGTCCCGGTGGCCGAGGACCAGCCGTACAACATCACCATCAAGGGTGAGGGCGGCTTCAAGAAGTCCTTCTCCGGTGTCCTGGACTGCAAGACCGCCGGCAGCGGCGGCGGCAAGCCCTCCACCCAGCCCAGCCCGGCCTCGGTCGGTGGCAGCACGGGCGGCAGTGCGGGCGGCGACAAGGGCGGCGACCTGGCCGAGACCGGTTCCAGCAACGCCACCCCGATGATCGCGGGCATCGCGGTCGTCCTCGTCGTGGTCGGCGGCGCCTCGGTGTTCTTCCTCCGTAAGAAGAAGACCGGCACCCCCGCCCAGTGACACGCGGCGACCGGTGACACTCGGCGCCCGGTGAGACCCGGCGCCCGGTGACACGGCCGGTGCCGGTGAGACTCGGCGCGCAGTGACAATCGGCGGCCGCCCGGTGACCTCACGGTGACCGGGCGGCAGCCGATCGAACAACCCAAGGCCCCGGAGCGCAGTGGCGCTCCGGGGCCGCTGGCGTCCGCCGTCCCGGTGCCTGTTCCGTCCCGCGGGGAAGTACGGCCCCCTCGTTTTTTGCCGTGGGGAAGCGCGGCCCCCCGTTCCTTCCCGCGGGGAAGTGCGGCCAACGGGCGGACGTGCGGGAAAGAGAGAGCAAGAAAAGAACAAGAAGAGAAAGGCCCGCTGGACAGCGACCAACGCTGACAGAGGGCAACCAAGCGGACACCGCGTCATGCCAGGTCGCGCTGAGCAGGGGCGCTCTGACCTACTCGTTTCCGCCAGAGCGCAGGCGTACGGCAAGATGGGGTGTATCTGCCCTCCCTCGGACACGTCGCACGATGGCCCTGGGGCGGTGCCGCACAGACCCTGATCGATCCAATCTGCCGGACGGTTTCTCTTGGCTGAGTACATCTACACGATGCGCAAGGCGCGCAAGGCGCACGGCGACAAGGTCATCCTCGATGACGTGACGCTGAGCTTCCTGCCCGGCGCAAAGATCGGTGTCGTGGGTCCCAACGGCGCCGGTAAGTCCACGGTGCTGAAGATCATGGCTGGTCTCGAGCACCCGTCGAACGGTGACGCGTTCCTCTCCCCGGGCTACACCGTCGGCATGCTCCTCCAGGAGCCGCCGCTGGACGAGTCCAAGACCGTGCTGCAGAACGTGCAGGACGGCGCCGCCGAGATCATGGGCAAGCTCCACCGCTTCAACGAGGTCGCCGAGCTCATGGCGACCGACTACTCCGACGCGCTGATGGAGGAGATGGGCAAGCTCCAGGAGGACCTCGACCACGCCAACGCGTGGGACCTGGACACCCAGCTGGAGCAGGCCATGGACGCGCTGGGCTGCCCGCCCGGCGACTGGCCGGTCAACAACCTCTCCGGTGGTGAGCGCCGCCGCGTCGCGCTGTGCAAGCTGCTGCTGGAGGCCCCCGACCTGCTGCTCCTCGACGAGCCCACCAACCACCTGGACGCCGAGTCCGTGCAGTGGCTGGAGCAGCACCTCGCGAAGTACCCCGGCACCGTCGTCGCCGTCACCCACGACCGGTACTTCCTCGACCACGTCGCCCAGTGGATCTGCGAGGTCGACCGCGGCCGTCTGCACGGCTACGAGGGCAACTACTCCAAGTACCTGGAGACCAAGGAGACCCGTCTCAAGGTCGAGGGCCAGAAGGACGCCAAGCGCGCCAAGCGCCTCAAGGAAGAACTGGAGTGGGTCCGCTCCAACGCCAAGGGGCGGCAGGCCAAGTCCAAGTCGCGACTGGCCCGTTACGAGGAAATGGCCGCCGAGGCCGACAAGATGCGGAAGCTGGACTTCGAGGAGATCCAGATCCCGCCGGGCCCGCGTCTGGGCAGTGTCGTCGTCGAGGTCGACAAGCTCAACAAGGCCTTCGGCGAGAAGGTCCTGATCGAGGACCTGAGCTTCACGCTGCCGCGTAACGGCATCGTCGGCATCATCGGCCCGAACGGCGCCGGCAAGACCACGCTGTTCAAGATGCTCCAGGGTCTGGAGACCCCGGACTCCGGCGACATCAAGGTCGGCGAGACCGTCAAGATCTCCTACGTCGACCAGAGCCGCGAGAACATCGATCCCAAGAAGACCCTGTGGGCCGTGGTCTCCGACGAGCTGGACTACATCAACGTCGGCCAGGTCGAGATGCCCTCGCGCGCCTACGTCTCCGCGTTCGGCTTCAAGGGCCCGGACCAGCAGAAGCCGGCCGGTGTGCTCTCCGGTGGTGAGCGCAACCGCCTCAACCTGGCGCTCACCCTCAAGCAGGGCGGCAACCTGCTGCTCCTCGACGAGCCGACCAACGACCTCGACGTCGAGACCCTGTCGTCGCTGGAGAACGCGCTCCTGGAGTTCCCGGGCTGCGCCGTGGTCGTCTCCCACGACCGCTGGTTCCTCGACCGCGTCGCCACGCACATCCTGGCGTACGAGGGCGAATCCCGGTGGTTCTGGTTCGAGGGCAACTTCGAGTCGTACGAGAAGAACAAGATCGAGCGCCTCGGTGCGGACGCGGCCCGCCCGCACCGCGCCACGTACAAGAAGCTGACCCGGGGCTGACCGGCGTGCGTCACCTCTACTCCTGCCCCCTGCGCTGGTCGGACATGGACGCGTTCGGCCATGTCAACAACGCGGTGTTCGTCCGCTACCTCGAAGAGGCGCGGATCGACTTCATGCGCCGGCTGGCGCCGGGGGACGGCAGCCCGTCGTTCACGGGCGGCTCGGTCGTCGCCCGGCACGAGATCGACTATGTGCGGCCGCTGGTGCACCGGCCCGAACCGGTGACCGTCGAGTTGTGGGTGACGAAGATCAGCGCGGCGTCGATGACGGTCGGCTACGAGGTCAAGGACGAGGACACCCTCTACCTGCGGGCCTCGACCGTCGTCGTCCCGTTCAACTTCGCCGAGGAGCGCCCCCGCCGCATCACCGCGGAGGAGAAGGCGATCCTCAAGGAGTATCTGGACGACGCGTCGCACCAGGAGGGGGCCGTCGCGGTATGACGGCGCTGCACCTGGCCGACGCGGGGGAGGCGGCGGATCTCGCCGCCTTCCTCGCCCGGCTGATCCACTACGACAAGGCGGCCGCGGTACGCCTCCAGGCCGGTGGCGGGGTGCTTGCCGTCTTCGGCCGCCCGCCGTCCTTCGAGGTGCTGGCGATCCGTACCGCCCGGCTCGCCGATGACACCACCCTGGACCAGACGGTCTCCGCCGGTGAACTCCTGGAGGGCGTGGGGGAGTCGGCGGATGTGCTGACCGTGCCCGACGCGGTCACCGGCCCGCCGTGGACCGGGCTGCTGCCGCCGCGCGGCGGCTGGCAGCGGGTGCCGGGACTGCCCGCGCCCGAGGCGCTGGTGCGTGCGGTGGCCGCCGCGGTCGCCGAATTCCGGGCCCGCGACGAGGAGTTGCCGCCGCAGCACCGCACCCGCAGCGAACGGGACCGTATCGGCCGGGAGATCTGGTCGCGCACCCTCGGCGACACCCACCTTCCGCTGCGCGCCGCCCATGCCGCGCAGTCGCTGGGCTTTCTGCGGCCGGCGCGGGCCGGTGCGCTCGTGGGGGGCGTCGCCTCGTCCGGAGCCGCTGCCGCTGCGCCGCGGTCCCAGCCGCTGAGTCTGCTGTCCGCGGGCGGCTGGCTGCGGCTGAGCACCCCGTACGGGTCGATCGCCGTACGGACCGGTGGCCCGGCCGGGCTGTCGGGGCTCACGGTGACACCTGCCTGACGAGTCGGGTGCCGTAGGGCGGAGCGGGCCGGATCGGACCGGGCCGGACCGGTCCCTTACGGAGGCCGGTCCGGTGTGAGGTATTCCTCTGTGCGGCGGTGACGCGTTCCTTGCGGCCGCGACGCTCTCAGGTCTCGACGTTCTCAGGCCGCGACGTTCTTCATGCCGCGATGTTCCTCAGTCCGCGGCGTTGATCATCGAGGCGGCCGCATACGTGAGGTAGTTCCACAGCTGCGTCGCGTGTGCCTCGGACAGGTCCAGGGAGTCCACCGCGTCCCGCATGTGCCGCAGCCAGGCGTCATGGGCGGCGCGGTCGACGGTGAACGGGGCATGCCGCATCCGCAGCCGGGGGTGGCCGCGCCCGTCGCTGTACGTACGGGGGCCGCCCCAGTACTGCATGAGGAAGAGCGCGAGCCGCTCCTCGGCCGGGCCCAGATCCTCCTCCGGGTACATCGGCCGCAGCAGCGGGTCCTCGGCGACTCCCTGGTAGAAGCGGTGCACCAGGCGCCGGAAGGTCTCCTCGCCACCGACCTGTTCGTAGAAGGTCTGCTCCTCGAGCGTGCCGCGTGGAATCTTGTTCACCCGTCCATGGTGGCAGACGTCCCGGCCCAGGACTTCGGTCGTAGGACGAAGAGACCGGCGACGGACGGAAATGGCTCCGGGGCGTGATCGGTTGATCACGCCCCGGGGTCGTTCTGCCGTCGTCGGCGGGTCAGCCGCGGCGGACGGTCAGCGTCGTCCAGGCACCGACGTGCACCCGGTCGCCCTCATGGAGCGGCACCGGCACGTACGGCTGGATGGGGTCCTCGGCGAGGTTGACCGTCGTGCCGTTGGTGGAGTTCTGGTCCACGACCGCCCAGCTGCCGTCCTGCTGCTGCACCAGCAGTGCGTGCTGGTGCGAGACGCCCGGGTCCTCCGGCGCGCTGCCCAGATCGATGTCCGGGGCCTCGCCGGTGCTGTTCCGGCGGCGGCCGACGGCGATCTGGCCGTTGGCGAGCGGGAGCACCTGCTCGGGGGAGTACGAGGGCAGGTTGAGCCCCGCCGCCTCCGGGCCGCTGCGGCCCATCATCGCCATGAAGTACTCGCGGTCCGGAGCGATCGCCACCACCCAGCCGGTGCCGACGACCGGCGGCGGACCCTGCGGCGGCGCCGCGGGACCCTGGCCGGGGCCGCCGTTCCACTGCTGGTCCGGTCCGGGCTGCTGCTGCTGCTGCATCTGCTGCTGCTGCGGCGGCGGCATCTGCTGCTGCTCGTACGGGCCCGGCTGCGGCTCGTACGGAGCGTGCTGCTGCTCGTACGGAGGCTGCTGCTGCTCGAACGGGGCCTGCGGCTGCTGCTGCTGTTCGTACGGTCCCGGCGGCTGCGGCGGGAACGGCATGGGCTGCTGCTGCTCGTACGGGGCCTGCGGGCCCGGTCCGGGCGGCGCGGGTGCCATCGGCGGGGGGCCGGCCTGGGCGCTCGGCGGGTTCAGCGTCCAGTCGTCGCCGCCCTGCTGCTGCTGCGGCGGCGGGCCGGGCATGCCGGGGGGCGGGCCGGGCTGGCCGGGGAAGCCGCCGGGGCCGGGACCGCCGGGGGGCATGCCCTGCTGCTGCGGGGGCTGGGGCTGCTGCGGGGGCGGGAAGCCGTAACCGTCCTGGCCGCCCTGCGGGCCGGGGGCGGGCGGCGGGAAGCCGTAACCGTCCTGGCCACCCTGCGGGCCGGGCTGCTGGCCGGGCGGCGGGGCGTAGGACGTCGGGGAGTTGGTGAGGAAGTTGTAGCGGCACCCCTCACAGAACGGGGCCATCGCCTCACGCGGCGTACCGCACTGCGGGCATGCCTCGGGGCGCCCGGACGGGTCGGGGCCGGGCGCGGGCGGCGGGAAGCCGTAGCCGCCCTGGCCGCCCTGGGGGCCGGGGCCACCTTGCGGGCCGGGGCCGCCGGGGCCGGGTGTGGGAGGAGGGAAGCCATAGCCGTCCTGGCCACCCTGGGGGCCGGGACCACCCTGCGTGCCGGGGCCGGGTGCGGGCGGCGGGAAGCCGTACCCGCCCTGGTTGTCAGGAGCGCCGGGGCCGCCGAAGCCGGGGCCGGGTCCACCGGGCGGCGGACCGGGCTGTCCCGGCGGCGGGCCGGGCTGGCCGGTCGGCTGGCTGGGCGGTGCGTTCAGGAATCCCGCAGGCAGGGAGGGCGGCGGGGGGACAGCGCCCGCCATCCGCTGGCCGCACACCTCGCACCAGTCTTCGGCCACCGACTGGTGGCCGCTCGGGCAGGTCGGCATGTCGGTTCTTCCCCCTCCGTACCGATTCGCTTCGGTAGTACTGCTCGGTACTGATCGTGGCTATTTCTTCACGCGAATGGTTTTCGTCGAGCGCGTCTCGAGGGTCATCTCGTCCGCTTCGGCGACCTTCGCCTTCAGTCGCACAGTACCGGTCGCCGCATCGACGACGTCCACCACCTTCGCAAGGAGTTTCGCAGTCGCCTCGTTCCCCGAGGAACCGGCCAGTTGTACCGCACGGCCCAGTTTTGCCGTGGCACCGTCGGTATCACCCGACTTGCGGGCATCGAGCCCCTGTTGGATGACATGGGCCAGTTCGGCCTGTCCTGTGTAGTGCGCCACCTGCGGATTGATCGAGGTGGAGGCGGCCGCGTCGTCCGTCCACACGGCCCGTACGAGCCCCTGCGACAGGGGCCGCGGCGGGGTGGTGGACGCGGGGCCGTCCGGTGCGGAGATGATCAACGAGACGCGTCCGGCGAGCATTTCCTGGCCGACGCCGGCGGCCGGGACCCGTAAGCAGAGGTGGTAGTCGCGGGACTCGTCGCCCCAGGAGCCGGTCGGGTAGTCCCCCGACCGCGGACCGGACTCCTTGCGCCGGCCGGTCAAGTCCTCCACCGTGGGCGCCACTTGCTTGACGAAGACGGTCTCGGCGCCCAGTGGTGTCCACAGCCGCAGCACGACATCGGCGACCTCCTTGCCCATCGCCTTCTCCGTCATCCGCGTGAAGTCGGCGGTCAGACCGGCCGGGTCGGCGACGATATCGGCGGTGCCCAGGAGCGCCGAGGCGATGCCGGTGACCTCCTTGACCTCCCAGTCCGTGCCCACGCCGCGGGCGTCGCAGGTGAAGGAGCCGAAACAGGCGTCCAGGGCGGCGCGCAGCTCCTGCGGCGACTCGTGTTCATTGCGGCCGTCGGTGAGCAGAATGGCGTGCCGGACGGCGGCCCCGGCGGACGACAGCAGCCGTTCGGTCAGCCGCAGCCAGGTCCCGATGGCCGTACCGCCGCCCGCGCTCAGCTTCCGCAGTGCCGCCCTGGCCTGCGCGCGGGTGGTGGCACCGGCCACGGCCAGCCGGCCGCCGCCGGGGTAGATCTCGGTGGCCCGGTGGGTTCCGGCCACCACCGCGAAGCCGACGCCGTCGCGCACGGTGTCGATGGCGGCGACCGTCGCCTCACGGGCGCCGCGCATCTTGGCCGGCGGATAGTCCATCGACCCGGAGCAGTCCACCATGATCACCACACCCGCGTCCGGCCCGCCGGCACCTCCTGCGGACACCGGCCGGCCCCCGGTCGTGCCGCCCCCGGTCGCGGTGACCGTGACGATGGCGTGCACCTCGCGCCCGCCCTCCGGGAGGTAGGGGTTCTGGTACACCTCGGCGGAGAAACGCGGCACATGGGACTTGGTGAAGTTGGCCATCCGTTCCGCTCCTTGAGACGCCGTGACCGGTCGGTCGGTGCCCGTGATGCGTCGTACGTGGTGCGTCGTGCGTGATGCGTCGTACGTGGTGCGTGGCGCGCGCGGTGCGGGACGGGCGGTGCGGCGCGCTGTACGTGGCGTACGGCGTGCCGCACCCCGGACGGATGCGTGGTGCTGCGCCCCAGGCCCCCAGGCCCCCAGGTGCCCCGGTCCTCTGCCCCCCCCGGCGTCCGACTCGGTCGGTTTTGAGCTGGTCAGGCCGATTCTGCCCGGCCCGCGGGTGCGGGGAACGGCACCAGCGCCACCGTTACGTTGTCGTGCCCGCCGCCGTCGAGCGCGTGGGTGACCAGCGTGCGGGCGCTGTCCAGGGGCCTGCTGGGGGCGTCGTGCGGCAGTACGGCGGCCATCTGCTCCGCGCTCTCGGCGTAGTTCCACAGCCCGTCGGTGCACACCACCACCACACCCGGCCCATCCGGCTTGAAAGTGGCGGTATGTGGCTCGACTTCGTAGGCGTCCGCGCCGAGCCAGCCCGTGATGGCGTGCGCCCGTTCGTCGGCGTTGGCCTCGGCCTCGGACATCAGGTTGTTGGCGACCATCTGGGCGGCCCAGGAGTCGTCCTCGGTGAGCCGGGCGGGCGGCGCCGCACGGTCGTTGGGGATCCAGTAGGCGCGGCTGTCGCCGACCCAGCCGATGGTCAGCAGCCCGCCGCCGACCACCGCGCCGACGAAGGTGCAGGCCGGGGCGTTCTGCTGACGGTGCTCGTCATGCGCCGAGGAGGGATCGGCGGCCAGCGCGTCGACCGCGGAGGAGGCCGCCAGGATGGCCTCGTGCATGGCCTGTTGGGGATGCGTACCGCGCGGCAGCGACGCCCCGAGCGCCTCGCCGGCGGCCTCGGACGCCGCCGTGGACGCCTCGTCCGGACGGGTCGCCGAGGAGACACCGTCGCAGACCACCGCGACCACGGCGGGGGTGCCGTCGGGGAGGGCGGCGGCGCGGAGTGCGAAGAAGTCCTCGTTGCGGTGGTGCCGGTGGCCCCGGTCGCTGACCGCGGCGACGCCCGCCAACTCGCGCTCCATGTGGTCGCGTTCGCGGGGCTGGGCGTGGCCGCAGTGCGCGCAGTAGCCGTCCGGCCCCACGGCACCGGACCGGCAGGCGGCGCAGAGGGGGGTGCCCTGAGCGGGGGTGCTCTGGGCGGGGGTGCCGGACGGGGTCCCGGCCGCGGCGGGCCCGCCGGCGGGCGCACCGGGGTCCGTGCCGTGCGTACCGGATGCCGTACCAGGGGCGGTGGGCGCCGCGCCGGGCACGGGCGCACCGGACTCGGCGCCCGCTCCCGCTCCGGCCCCCGCCCCGGCAGCCGCCTCCGCGGCCGCGTCGGCGACCGCCTCGTATGCGGCGACGCGCGGATCGGCCACGGGGGCATGGCCGGGCGCCGTGGGCGCATGGCCGGGCACCGGCGGCGCATGGCTCGGCATCGGGGGCGTGCCCGGGTCCCCGTACGGGAGACGGGCCTGCGGGTCCGGCGGAGGCGGCGGGCCGGCCGGAGCGGTCCGGGCGGCCGCGGCGGACGGTGCGGGTGCCGGCGGCGGTCCGGGCGGCCCCGGCGGACCGGGGGGCGCCGGTGGCGCGGCCGGCAGGGGCGGTACGGCGGGGGCGCCGTGCGCGGGCGCGCCGTACGCCGGCGGCACGGCGGGCGTCAGAAGATCGGCGCCGCACCGCCCGCAGAAGTTGTCCCCCGCATCGAGCGGTTCGTCACAGCCCGGACACCGGGACGGCCCAGTCACACCCATGTCACACCCACGTCCTGGGGCGGAAGCGGTTGGCCCGTTCCACCAGTTCGATCCTTTTCTCACCACGCTGTGCCAGCCGCGCGAGCATGCGGTACGACCCCTCCAGGCCGAACCGCAGACCGCGCTCGTCCAGCGGGCTGCCGAGCAGCACCGGCCGCTCGCCCACGGCCGCCGAGCCGTCCGGCCCGGCACCGTGGCTACCGGAGAGTACCCAGTCCAGGGCACTGCCCAGTACCTCGGTGGTGAGTTGTTCCCGTCGCTCGGCGTCCAGACCGAAGTCCGCGAGCGCCTCGACCTGTTCGGCGGCCGCCCGCAGATCCGCCGACAGCGGATCACGGGGCGGGCGCTCCCGCAGCCGGGCGCGGACCGCCGCGATCCGCGCCGCGATGTAGTGGATGGACGACTCCGGTACGGACTCCAGCGCCTCCACCGCGCCCGTCCGGTCGCCCGCCGCCAGCCGCACCCGGGCCAGCCCGAACGCGGCGCTGACATAGCTGCGGTCGGTCGCCCACACCAGGCGGTAGTACTCCACGGCGTTGTCCAGCTGGCCCAGCAGCTCCGCACAGATCCCCAGCGCCAGCTTCGGGGCCGGCTCACCGGGGAAGGCGTCGTAGACCGCGTCGAAGGCCAGCGCGGCGCTCTCGCGGTCACCGGTCGTCAGCGCGACCAGGCCGCGGTGCCACACCACCCGCCAGTCCGCGCTCCAGGTGCCGGGCTCCGTACCGCCCCGCTGCGCGGCGGCCCACTGCTCCGCGGGCTCCGCCGCGATCGCCCCCAGCACCTGCTGCGCCGCCGCGCCCTCACCCGTCTCCAGGCGGGCGCGCAGTTCCCGCAGCCGGATCTCCAGGGAGTCGGCGGGCGCGGAGCGCAGCGCGTCCAGCAGCTCGGCGGGCGGGGCGGCGAGCAGCCCGGCAAGCAGCCCGGCATTCGGGTCGCCCGGATGCACCCGTGGCACCGGCAGGGCCAGGGCGGCGCCCGCGACGTCCAGGGGGCGCAGCACGGGGCCGCCGGGCGCCCGTTGCGCAGCGCGCGCGGGCGCCGCCCCGCGCGCGCCCAGCAGCGAACTGTCCCCCTCCGCCGCGGCCATCAGCTCCGTGTCGACCACCCGGAGTTCGGGCCCGAACAGCGCGGACAGCGCGGGCCGCGGCTCGCCCGACTGGAGCGCCACCACCTCCCGCAGCACGCCCGTCAGCTGCTCGGCCATCTCCTCCGCGGAGGCGAACCGGCGGGCCCGGTCCGGGTCCGTGGCGCGCACCAGCAGCCGGTAGAAGGACTCGTAGGTGCGGAACACCTCGATGTTGTCCGGATCGGGCAGCGAGTCCGCGAAGACGTTGGTATAGCCCTGGAAGTCGAAGGTGAGGACGGCGAGGGTGCGCGCGACGGTGTAGAGGTCGGAGGAGACCGACGGGCCCAGCGCGGCGATCTCCGGTGCCTGATAGCCGATCGTGCCGTAGATGGGGCTCTCGTGGTCGTCCATCCTGCGCACCGCGCCCATGTCGATCAGCTTGAGCTGGTCGTGCTGCTGGATGGCGTTGTCGACCTTGAAGTCGCAGTAGAGATAGCCGCGGCTGTGCAGATGGCCGAGCGCCTCCAGCGCCTCGATGCCGTACGCACAGGCCACTTCGACCGGCAGCGGATCGCGCCTGCCCTGGGGGGTGCGCCGGTCGTTGGCGAGGTCCTTGAGCGACATGCCGCCGACGTACTCCATGACGATGTAGCCGTCGAGGCTGCCCGTCGCACGGTCGAGATGCTCCACGAAGTTGTAGATCCGCACGATGTTGGCGTGCTCGATCTCGGCGAGGAAGCGCCGCTCGGACATCGCCACCGCCAGCGCTTCCTCATCGCCGGTGTCCAGCAGTCCCTTGAGCACCACCCACCGGTCGGAGACCGCATGGTCCGTCGCGAGATAGATCCAGCCGAGCCCGCCGTGTGCCAGACAGCCCACGACCTCGTACTGGCCGTGCACCATGTCGCCGGGCCGCAGCTTGGGCATGAAGCTGTACGGATGGCCGCACTTGGTGCAGAACCCTTCCGTACGGCCCGGCCGCTCACCGCGCCCCCGGCCCACCGGCGCCCCGCAGTCCGCCCGGCTACAGAACCGCTTGCGCTCCGGGACCTCGGCATGCTCCAGCACCGCCGCACGCGGGTCGGGCCGCGGCACCTCCGGCACCGCCACCAGGCCGACGCCCAGCCGCCCGCGCGCCGCCCCGGAGGACGAACCGCTGCCCGAACTGTGCACCGACACCGCCGAGACACTGCGCGTCGGACCACCGCCCGACACCGCGCGCGACAGCCGCCCGGACACCGAGCGCCGGGACGCCGACGGGCGGGACGGCGCGCTGCGGCCGGAACCGGGCCCGGGGGAGGGGACCGTCAGCAGTGCCCCCGCCGCCTCACGGCCGGCCGTGCCGCCCGCGAGCGCCCGGCCCGTCAGGCCCGTGGCCGGCGAGGACAGCAGACCGCCCGACGAGACCACCGGCGCCAGACCGCACAGGTCGCAGTACAGCTCACCACCGCCGACATCCTCGTAACCGCCCGCGCAGTCCCGCCGCTGGCAGCGCTCGTCGGCCCGCTCCGTCACGACTCCCCTCTCCCCTCCAGCTGCTGCGGAACCATCGCCTCCGCCGCCGCCTGCTGATAGCGCCACACCGCCTGCCCGGCCGCCCGCAGATCACACGGCGCGCTCCACAGCATCCGGCGCGCCACGTCATAGCGCTCCGTCAGCAGCGGATCCTCCGCCATGCCGTGGCGCCCCACCTTCGCCTTGTACGCGTCCAGCCGGCCGCGCAGCTCGGCCCGCACCGCCAGTGGCGCGGTCACCGCCGTCAACGACTCACGGGCGCGGTGGAGTTCGTCCTCCGCCCGCTCCTCCAGGCTGTCCAGCAGCGGCGACAGCCGGTGCCACTGCGACCGCCTGCGGTACTCGGCGGCCGCCGCCAGCTGCTCGTGCAGCGCCGTCGACGGGCCGCTGACCGCAGGCACCTCCGACGCGGCGATCTTCGCCAGCACCTCACCGCGGGCCTGCCGCGCCTCGGTCAGCGTGCGGTCCGCCCGCGACAGCACGTCCCGCAGCTGCATCAGCCGCCGCTCCGCGTCCTGCCGCACGTCCAGCACCGCCGCCACCTCACGCCGGATGTCCTCCAGCGCACGGGCCGCACGGTCATAGCGCGCGGTGTCCGCACGGCCCCCGCCCGGCGCCGAACTCCCCGTCGACGACGACAGCCAGAACGCCAGCGGATCCGCTATCACCTGGGCACGCAGCCGCACCAGCTCGTCCGTGATCCGCTCCAGGTCATCGCCCGCCGGATGCTCACCGGGCCGCACCCCCACCGAATGCGCCAGCGAACGGGTGCGCCGCAACTCGGCCGAGAGCAGGTCTATACGGGCCGGCAGCGCCAGCCAGACCGCGTCGGCGGCCACGATGACATCCAGCGACCGCGCGTACAGCCCGTTCATCCGCTCGACGAGCCCCTCCAGACTGAAGCGTTCGCTCAGCCGCGCCGGACCGCTCTCCGCGCCGCCGCCGGCCGCGGCCGCGCCCGGCACCGTCACCCCGTCGCCGTGCAGCAGCTCCGTCAGCTCCGCCAGGTCCTCCGGGGACGGCCAGCGGCGCCGCGCCCGCAGCTCACGCGCCTCCTCCAACGCCGCCGTATACGCATCGAACAGCGACCACAGGACCGTGATGGACCGCTCCGCGGCGGCCCAGCGCTCCTTGGTGGTGCCGGCCAGATCGGCGCCCTCCAGCAGCCGGCGACCCGCGTGGTCCTGCAACGCGAGCAGCGACGTCTCGATCGCCTCGTACTCGGCGCCGAGCCGCGCCAGGGCACGGTCCACCTCCTCCCGGTCCAGCACCGGGGCATCGGGCCTCCCCGGAGAACCGGGAAAGGGTCCAGGGACCCCCATCGATCACCTCTCCAATACGCGTACGGTGCACGGCGTTTGCTGCGGCCGGGCGGCCGCTGCGGTCTGCTCCTCCCACGTCCTGTTCCATAGTGACGGCATGCGGCCCTCCTGTGGCGGTCAGTGGCGGTACTCCGCTCCAAGGAGCGATCAGTCGCTGTACTCCGGCGACGGCGGCCCCGATATGCCCGGCAGATCGTCTTTCAGCCAGGTGCGGTACGCCTTCATCCAGCGGCTGTCGGCACCGCCGCCCCGGTAGTCGTCCAGGACCTTGTTCACCCGCCGCACCAGATCCGTGTCGTCCTTGTTCATCGCCACGCCGTACGACTCGTCCGTGAACGGCTCGCCCTTGAGCTCCACCGCCGGATCCTGCGCCGCCTGCGCCGCCGCCAGCGCGCTGTCCGTGACCACCGCGTCCGCCTGGCCCAGCTGGAGCCGCACCAGACAGTCGAGTTGGCTGGGCACCGTCAGCACCTTCGCGCCGTGCCGCTGCGCCGTCAGCGCGGTCTCGCCCGTCGAACCCGCCGCCGTGCACACCCGCTTGCCCCGCAGCGAATCGTCGAACGCCTTGATCTTGGAGGTGACCGGGGCCAGCACCTGCTGCCCCGCCTGGAAGTACGAGGTCGAGAACGCCACCTGCTGCTTGCGCGCACAGTTGATCGTCATCGTCCGCACCACCATGTCGACCGACCGCTTCCGCAGCGCCGGAATCCGCTGGTTGGTCGGCACCGCCTTGAAGACCACCTTGGGGTGCGGCCCCAGGATGTCCTCGGCGATCGCCCGCGCCAGATCGATGTCGAAGCCCTGGAGCGTGCCGGTCGCCGGATTGCGGTACCCCCACTGGTAGGTGTTCTGGTCGACCCCGACGACCAGCTGGCCCTTCTCCTTGATCCGCGTCACGGCCGTGCCGTCGTCGGGCGACGGCCGCAGACTCTCCGCGGCGTTGTGCGCCGTGCACGGCGCGACGGCCGGAGCGGCCGGCGCCGCCCCCGGGCCGTACGCCCGGTGCGTCGCCGTGGGCGAGGAGACCTCGCCACGACCGCGGCCGGCCCGCTCCGCGTCGCCGCCCAGCGCCGGCACCAGCACGGCGGCGGTCGCCGCCATCACACACACCCCGGCCGCGACCGGCGCCAGGACGGCACGCAGATTCACCAGGTCTCGCGCGCGCACCCGTATGCCCCTCTCGCCAGGCCTCATCACCGGTACTCCGCCAGCCTGCGGCCGATCCCCAGCACCGCGCCGACCGCCGCCAGCCCCGCCAGCACCCCGGCCCCCACCGGCAGCCCGCCCAGCGCCCCGCGCCCGGAGTCCGCCGCCGACCGGAACTCCTCCTGCTCATGCACCAGCGCCTGCTGGAGCCCGGCAGCCACCCGGTCGAAGGACTCCCCGGTCGACCCGCCCGTGCCGATCACCTTGGCCAGCGCCTGCTCGTAATCGCCCTGGTCGTCCGCGGCCCGCGCCTCGCCGTGCCGCACCTGCCACTGCCGCACCTGCGTCAGCGCCGTACGCACCGGACGCCGCCCCGCCTCGTCGTCGGCCAGGGCCAGCGCCGCTCCCAGCCTGCTCTTCGCCGCCGCACCGTGCCCGCCCCCGCCCGCCAGATCCGCCATCCCGGAACGGAAACCGGCCTCGTAGAAATCCTCCTGGCCGCCGGTCAGTACCGCACCGCGCGCCACCAGCGTCAGATTCTCGTCCCCGCGCGCCTGGAGCGCATCGATCCGTGCCTCGTTGAGCACCCGCAGCGACCGGGCGCCGTGCTCATACGAACCGGTCAGCGCCGCACGCGCCACCGTATGCCCCGCCACCAGCCACACCAACACCACGACGGACGCGGCCGTCGCCGCCAGCAGGCCCCGGTTGAACACCCGGTTCGTGCGCCGGTAGTGCCGCCGCTGCGCCCATCCCAGCGCACCGATCGCCACCACTCCCGCCGCCAGTGCGCACCACGGCCGGGCCTTCGCCGCGCCGTAGTCCGCCGCCAGCCGGTCCGTCTCCGCGTCGTACAACGCCCGTGCGGCCGGGAGGAGTTCCTTGCGCATCTGCTCATTGGCGTACCGCAGATACGCGCCGCCCAGCGGCAGCCCCTGCCGGTTGTTCGCCCGCGCCGTCTCCACCAGCCCCGTATAGCGCGGCAGCCGGCTGTTGAGCTTCGCTATCTGCGCGCCCGCGCCGTCCGAACCACCGCTGTTGGCCGCGGCCTTGACCAGCAGCGCGGAGGCCGTGGAGATATCGGTGGCGTACCGCTCACGTGTCGCCACGCTCTCCTTGTCACCGGCCAGAAAGCCCGCCGCGGCCGTCGTGTCGGCGTCCGCCAGCGACCGGTAGATGCTCGCCGCGTCCGAGGTCAGCGGCTGGCTGTGCGTCACCACGTCGTCCGCGGCCGCCGCCCGGTCCGCGACCTGCCAGGCCGTGACCGCGCCGAACACCACGACCAGCAGGGCCAGTAAGGCACCGATCACCCGCAGCCTGCCCGGCTCGGTCGTCGCCGCGGCGCGCAGCTCGTCCAGCCCTTCGGCCCAGGCCGTTTTGCGTCCCGTGACGGGCGGTGACGCATGGGTGGCCGGCACGCTGGTGGTCGACACGGAACCTCCCCCTGGGCGCTGACTTCGGGACCGGCCCCCGCGCCGAGCGCCCGGGAGCGCTCACGAGAAGGACTGGTGCATGGGCAGCAGTATGTCCGTAGCCGCTGACACACACACCGCGATTGCCCCGATCTTGTTCGGATCGCGATCCAGGGCGGGGCCCGCCACCACCCTCTAGAGTGGACGGGAGAGACGTCAGACATCAGGCGATGCCGGAGCCCGGACACCGCGCCTCCGGGCACCGCGCCGAAGAGGGGGAGTGATCTCGTGCAGTCGGTCCGCAAGGGCAGGGTGTCGCTCGTGGAGACCGCGACCGACGAGATCCGCACGCAGATCGTGAACGGCATCTGGCCGGTGGGCAGCCGTATCCCGCCCGAGAGCGCGCTCTCCGAAACCCTCGGGGTCAGCCGCGCCTCGGTCCGCGAAGCCGTACGGTCCCTGGTGCACTCCGGCCTCCTGGAGCCCCGGCAGGGCGACGGCACGTTCGTGATCTCCGACGACGACAGCGCGGTCGCCCTCCGCCGCCGCCTCGAACGCGCCGAGCTCAGCCATGTCACCCAGGTCCGCCAGGGCCTCGACGTGGTCGCCGCCCGCCAGGCCGCCAAGCACCGTACGACCGCCCAACTCGCCGGTATCGAAGCCGCGCTGGCCCGCCGCAGGGCCGCCCTCGCCACGCACGAGAGCGAGGCGTTCACCGCCGCCGACGCCGAGTTCCACGTCCTGGTCGCCGAGGCGAGCGACAACCCCGTCCTCGCCGACATCTACCGCTCCCTGAGCGCCGCCCTGCGCGAGGAACTCCGCCGCGCCGCCTGCCTGGACACCGCCACCGCGGCCCCCGACGACCCGCACTCCCGCCTCGCCGACGCCATCCGGGCCCAGGACCCCCAGGCCGCCGTGGACGCCGCGGTCCTCCTCCTCGCCGGACACGTACGGGACCTCGCGCTTCCGCTGGACGACTGACTGCCAGGGAAGCCCCCCCACGCCCACCCCGCCCTACCCCCAAGCTCCCCTCAACCGCCCGTAAGCGCCCGCCTCCGCCCCCATGCGGTCCAGGGTGTCGAGGGCCGCGCCCAGTACCGGCGGGGTGGTGACCACCTGGGGGACCGCCTTGGGGGCGCGTTCCGAGAGGAGCCGGGTGGTCTGTTCGTGGAGCAGGGGGTGGCGGGCCGCCAGGACGCCGCCGCCCAGGACCACCGGGGCCGGTTCGCCGAGGAGGCCGAGGCGTTCCAGGGCGACGGCGGCCAGCAGGGCGATCTCCTCCGCCTGGCGGACCACGATGCCGCGGGCGACCGGGTCGCCGGAAGCCGCGACGGCGAAGAGAACCGGGGTCAGTTCATGGCGGCGGTGGCCGGGGAGGGTCCGCAGATGAAGGGCCTCGATCAGCTCCGGCATGCTGGTCAGGCCGAAATGGGCGGGCAGGGCGCGGGCCAGCCCGGTCGGTGCGCCGCGGCCGTCCTCCGCGCGGGCCGCGCACCACAGCGCCTCGTCGGCGAGGTGCGAACCGCCGCCCCAGTCGCCGGAGATACGGCCGAGGGCCGGAAAGCGCGCGACGGCACCCTGGCGGCCGAGCCCTGCGCAGTTGATGCCCGCCCCGCACACCACGGCGACGCCCACCGGCTCCCCGTCGTCCGGCAGTCCGGCCCGCAGCAGCGCGAAGGTGTCATTGCGGACGCTCACCGTGCGCGCCCACCCCCGGCCCGCGACCTCCGCGGTCAGGTCCGCCTCCTCGACGGGGAGGTCGGCGTTGGCGAGGAAGGCGGAGAGGTGCCCGACGGGGCCCGTCAGCCCGGCCTGGTCCAGGACCGACCGCACCAGCGGTGCCAGGACGTCGACCGCCGGGCCGACGCCCACCACCGATGGCTGGAAACCGCCGCCGCGGGCCGTCCCGAGCAGCTCGCCGTCCGCGGCCACCAGCGCCACGTCGGTCTTGCTGTTGCCCGCGTCGATGGCGAGCGCCGTGCCGGTCAGGCCCACGTGAGGTGCTCCCGGTTGTGCGCGATCAGTGCGTCGGTGAGCCGGTCCGCGTAGTCGGTCTGGCCGATGAGGGGGTGGGCGAGGAGGGCGGAGAAGACGGCGTTGCGCGCACCGCCCCGGTCGGCCTTCCGGCCGTCCCTGCCCCACAGCGCGGCCTCCAGGGCGAGGTGCTCGTAGGCGGTGACGTTCGCGACCAGTCCGGCGTACAGCGGTTCCAGGGGGCGTACGGGAAGGGGCGTGGCGCCCGTGGAGTCCACGGTCGCGGGCACCTCGATCACCGCGTCGTCGGGCAGGAAGGGCAGGGTGCCGCGGTTGAGGGCGTTGACGACCTGGGTGTCTCCGGTGTGGCGCAGGAGGGAGGAGGTGAGCGCCACCGCGGCCTCCGAGTAGAAGGCGCCACCGCGCCGGGACAGCAGCTCCGGCTTCTCGTCGAGCGCCGGGTCGCCGTACATCCCCAGGAGCTGCTGCTCGATGGCGGCGACCTCCGCGGCGCGGGAGGGCTTGCTGCGCAGCTCCCGTACGACCGCGTCGTGCTGGTAGTAGTAGCGCAGGTAGTAGGAGGGGACGACGCCGAGCCGGTCGAGGAGCGGGCGCGGCATGCGCAGGTCGTCGGCCAGGGCGTCGCCGTGTTCCGCCAGCAGCCGGGGGAGGACGTCCTCGCCCGCGACGCGTACCGCCCGCTCCCAGGTGAGGTGGTTGAGGCCGACGTGGTCCAGCTCGACCTGGCCGGGGGAGACGCCCAGCAGTGCGGCGAATTTGCGCTGGAAGCCGATGGCGACATTGCACAGCCCGACGGCCTTGTGGCCGTGGGTGAGCAGTGCCCGGGTGACGATGCCGACGGGGTTGGTGAAGTCGACGATCCAGGCGCCGGGGTTGCGGCGGCGTACGCGTTCGGCGATGTCGAGGACGACGGGGACGGTGCGCAGCGCCTTGGCGAGGCCGCCGGCGCCGGTGGTCTCCTGGCCGACGCAGCCGCACTCCAGCGGCCAGGTCTCGTCCTGGTTGCGGGCGGCCTGGCCGCCGATGCGCAGTTGCAGCAGCACGGCGTCCGCGCCGTCGACCCCGGCGTCCAGGTTGCCGGTCCAGGAGATCCGGCCCGGGTGCCCCTGCTTGGCGAAGATCCGCCGGGCCAGGCCGCCCACCAGCTCCAGCCGGTCGGCGGCCGGGTCGATGAGGACGAGTTCCTCCAGCGGCAGGACGTCACGCAGCCGCGCGAAGCCGTCGATGAGTTCGGGGGTGTAGGTGGAGCCGCCGCCGACCACGGCGAGTTTGAGGCGGGGGCGGGGGGTGCGTCCCTCGGGAGACGGCATGCAGGATCAGCCCTTCACTCCGGTGAGCGTGACGCCTTCGACGAAGGCCTTCTGTGCGAAGAAGAAAACGAGCATGACCGGCGCCATGACCAGCACCGTCGCGGCCATGGTGAGGTTCCAGTTGACGCTGTGGGCGCTCTTGAAGGACTCCAGCCCGTAGGAGAGCGTCCAGGAGGCCGGGTTCTGAGCGGCGTAGACCTGCGGGCCGAAGTAGTCGTTCCAGCAGAAGAAGAACTGGAAGAGGGCGATGGCGGCGATACCGGGCCTGGCCATCGGCACGATGATCTGGAGCAGGGTGCGCAGCTCACCGCAGCCGTCGACCTTCGCCGATTCGATGTACTCCTGCGGGATGGTCAGCAGGAACTGCCGCAGCAGAAAGATCGAGTACGCGTCGCCGAACGCCATCGGGATGATCAGCGGCCACAGCGAGCCGGCCAGATGCAGCTGCTGCGCCCAGACCAGGTACATCGGGATCACGATGACCTGCGGCGGCAGCATCATCGTGGAGATGACCAGCAGGAGCGCGGTGCGCCGGCCGCGGAAGCGGAACTTGGCGAGCGCATAGGCGACGGGGACGGCCGAGCAGACGGTGAAGAGGGTGCCCAGTCCCGCGTACAGCAGGGAGTTCTTCCACCAGTCCAGGAATCCGGGGGTCCGGAGGACGGTGACGTAGTGGGACCAGTGCCACTCGTGGGGCCACAACTCGCCGCTCATCGCCTGGTCGTCGCTCATCACGGAGGTGAGGAAGACGAACACGAACGGCAGCACGAAGAAGAGCGCGGCGGCGACGGCGACGGTGTGGACGGCGATCCAGTGCAGCAGCCGGGTGCGGCGGGCACGGGCGCGGGCGGCCGGGTCCCCGGTGGTGCCGCCGCGGGACGGGGCGCGGCGCGTGGTGAGGGTCGTGGTGGTCATCTCGGATCAGTCCTCCGCCGGGAGCAGGCCGGCGCGCTTGCGCAGCAGCAGGGTGGTGACGGCCATGGCGATGACGAACAGCACGAGGGAGAGCGCACACGCCGCGCCGGTGTTGAAGTTCTGGAAGCCCAGGGAGTAGACGAGCTGCGGGACGGTGAGGGTGGAGTGGTCCGGGTAGCCGGGCTGGATGACCGTGCCGGGGCCGATGGAGACGCCGGAGGCGAGCTTTCCGGCGACCAGCGCCTGGGTGTAGTACTGCATGGTCTGGACGACGCCGGTGACCACCGCGAACATCACGATCGGCGTGAGGAACGGCCAGGTGACATAGCGGAACTTCCCCCAGGCGCCGGCCCCGTCCAGCTCGGCGGCCTCGTACTGCTCCCTGGGGACGTCCAGCAGCGCCGCCATGAAGATCACCATCAGGTCGCCGATGCCCCACAGGGACAGCAGCACCAGGGACGGCTTGGCCCATCCGGGGTCGTTGAACCAGGAGGGGGCGGGGAGTCCGACCGCCCCGAGGATTTCGTTGACGGGCCCGGTGCCGGGGTTGAGCAGGAAGACGAACGCCACGGTGGCCGCCACCGGAGGCGCCAGATACGGCAGATAGAAGGCCGTACGGAAGAGGCCGGGCCCCGACTTTATTTTGGTGACGAGGATGCCGATGCCCAGTCCGAAGAGCACCCGCAGCGCGACCATCACCACGACCAGCCACAGGGTGTTCCACAGCGCGGGCCCGAACAGCGGCATCTGCGTCAACACGTATTTCCAGTTCCGCAGGCCCACGAATTCCGGGGGTTCGATCTGGTTGTAGTGCACGAACGAGAAGTAGACGGTGGCGATCAGCGGATAGCCGAAGAAGACCGTGAAGCCGATGAGCCAGGGGGAGAGGAATCCGAGGGTACGCAGCCGCTCGCGGGTGCGCTTTCGGCGTAGAGCGGCAGGCACGGGGCCGGTGGATGCCATGGCGGTTCTCCGTCAGTTCTCGGACTGAAGATTGTCGGAGTCGATCTGGGCGTCGAGTCCGCGCAGGCCCGCGTCGAGATCGGGGACCTGTCCGGCCTCGACGCGGTAGGAGAAGTCCTGGAGCGCGGTGACGTACTGCCCGCCGTTGACGGACGGCGGCAGTGCCACGCTGTGCGGATTCCGCGCGATATCGAGGAACGTGCGGAACGTCGGATCGGTGTCCAGCCGGGGCGATTTCAGTGCCGCATGCGTCGACGGCACGTTATGGATGGCATTGGCGAACCGGACCACCTGATCGGTGTCCACGGTCAGGAATTTCACCAGCTCCCACGCCGCGTTCTGATGCCGGCTGCTGTGGGCGATACCGGCGACGGTCCCGGTGAGGTAGCCGCGGCCGTAGGTGTCCGCCCGGTCGTCCGGCACCGGCATCGGCGCGGTGCCCCAGGCGAAGCGGGCCTTTGCCCGGCGGAGCATCAGTCCGCGCCACTCGCCGTCCATGTGCATGGCCAGCTTCTGCGTCAGAAAGGCGTTCTGTGCGGACATCTCGTCGCCGAAGGTGGTCCGGAATTTCTCCAGCGGCCGGAAGCCGCCCTGGGCGGCCGTCAACTCGCGTGCGGTGGCGAAGAATTCCTTGCTCGCCGGATCCCTGGCGAGCCGGGACTTCCCGTTCCTGTCGAAGTAAGTCGGCCCCCACTGGGCGAACATCCGGTCCGGGCTGTTCTGGTAGAGGCGGAAGTCGGGCATGAAGCCAACCCGTTGGTAGGAGCCGTTTCTGTCCCGCCGGGTGAGTTTGACGGCGTCCCGTTTCAGCTCGGACATGGTGTGCGGGGGGCGGGTGATCCCGGCCTTCTTGAACGCGTCCTTGTTGTAGTACAGCCCGTAGGAATCGGCGAGCAGCGGCAGCGCGCACTGCTCGCCCTGGTAACTCGTGTAATCCAGAAAGGTCCTGGGGAAGACCTTCGCCTTGTCCACCCCGGTCTTCTTCAGGAACGGATCGAGGTCCACCCACATGCCCGACGAGCAGTACTGCCCCACATTGTTGGTGGTGAACGACGACACCACATCGGGTGCGTCGTCCCCGCCGGCCCGCAGTGCCTGGTTCATCGTCTCGTCGGTGACATTGGGCACCACCTTCACCGTGATATTGCGGTGCCGTTTCTCGAAGCGGGCGACGCTGTCGTCGATCGCTTTCCTTTCGCCGGCGGTGGACCAGCCGTGCCAGAACGTGAGCGTGACCGGCGCGGCCGGATCGTCGTGCGCACTGCCGACGCCGGGGTTGGCACAGCCCGGCACGAGCAGCCCGGCACCGGCCAGCACCGTCGACAACCGGATACGCAGACGGGGAATCGGCATGGCGGCCTTCCTTTACTGCGGAGGGAGCGGGAAGTGACGCGGGGGAAGTACGCGGGTGGTGCTCCGTACGGCGGGTCCGGCAGGCGCTCAGCCGGTGTGGAACACCGCCTCGCGCGCGTCCGCGAGCGCCGTCCGCAGCGCGCCGATGAGGATCGCAGGGCCGTCGATATCGCTCAGACGCAGCGTGGGGCGGGGCAGCGCGAGCCCGGTGAACTCCTCCTCGACCAGGGCGCGCAGCGTCTCCCCGCCGGCCTGGGCGACCTCGCCGGAGAGCACCACCAGCCGTGGGTCGACGACCGCGACCACGGCCGCGATCCCGGTCGCCAGCCGCCGCGCGACCTCGGCACGGACCTCGTCGTGCGCCATCGCCCCGGCGACCGTCCGGACCCCGGTGACCCCGTACTCCCGGGCCAGTTCGATCACGCTGGGCGAGCCGACGAGCCGCTGGAAGCCGCCGCCGGCGTCCGCCTGTGCGGCGCTGCGGTCGCCGCCACGGGCCAACGGGGCGCCGGGCAGCGGCATATAGCCGATCTCGCCCGCGCCGCCGGTGGCCCCGCGCAGCAGCTGACCGCCCAGCACGATGGCGGCGCCGACCCCCTCGTCGGCCCACACCAGCACGAAGTCGTCGAAGTCCTGTGCGGCCCCGTCGTACTGTTCGGCGACCGCCGCCAGATTCACATCGTTCTCGATCGTGATCGGCGTGCCCAGCACCTCGGCCAGCTCTTCCTTCAGCGCCCGCGAGTGCCAGCCCGGCAGATGCGGCGCATAGCGCAGCCGCCCGGTCTGCGGGTCCAGCGCGCCGGGTGTGCCGATCACCGCCCCGTGCAGCTCCTCGCGCCCCAGCCCGGCCTTGGCCAGCGCCCCGTCGACGGCCCTCGCGACCAGCTGCGCGGTCCGGTGGGGCGCGTCCTCGGCAACGGCGCCGGTGTCGACCCGCTCCTCCCCGAGCACCTGTCCGGTGATGTCGGCGACCGCGGCCGTGATCCCCAGCTGATCGACGGCCAGCGCGGCGATATGCGCCGCCGTCGGGTTGATCTCGTACAACTGCGCACTGGGCCCCGGCCGTCCGGTCACGTTCCCGGTGGTCCGCACCAGCCCCGCGGCCTCCAGCCGCGCCAGCAGCTGCGAGGCGGTGGGCTTGGACAGACCGGTCAGCTCCCCCATCTGCGTACGGGTCAGCGGGCCCTGCGACACCAGCAGATCGAGCGCCGCCCGGTCGTTCATGACCCGCAACACCCGCGGCGTCCCGGGCGTCCCCTGCACGCTCTGCCCACCGGCCATGACCGTCACCCCCGTTCACCCGGCGGCCGGAACGCCCGCCAGCATCTGTTAGGAAACCTTCCAATTGATGAAACAGGAAGGTAGGCGGCGGGCCGGGGCGGCGTCAATGGGTGGGGCGCGGCGACTTGCCCGTGCGCGGGCGGGCGCGGGAGGAGGCGGAACGGGCGCGACGGGAGGGGGCACGGAGCGGAGCGGGCCGCGCCTGAGAGCGCAAAAAAGGGGCGTACCGACCCTCAGGCGGTACGCCCCTCCACAGTGCGGTCCGGGCGCTCAGGCCCGGAACACCGGCCTACTTCCCCATCTTTGACGGCGACGTGATCGGGCTGGTCGCCATGGACTGCGGGGACAGCGGGTTGTTGAGGGCCGAGGGGGCGGCCATGCCGGCGGCGGGGTCCGCGGCTTCCTCCTCCTCGTCCTCGGGGGCCGGGCGCGGGGCGAGGTGGACACCGGCGGCGTCCAGGGCGTGCTTGATGCGCCAGCGCAGTTCGCGCTCCACGCCCAGGGCCTTGCCGGGCATGGTCTTGGCCGAGACGCTGATGGTGACCGTGTCGAGGTGCACCTCGCTCAGGCCGAGGACCTCCACCGACTCCCACAGCCGCTCGTTCCAGGGCTCGGCCTTGGACATCTCCTCGCCGGCCCGGGTGATGGTCTCGCGGGCGCGCTCCAGGTCCTGGTCGGCGGCGAGCACGACGTCCACGGCGGCGGTGGACCAGCCCTGGCTGAGGTTGCCGATGCGCTTGACCTCGCCGTTGCGGATGTACCAGATCGCGCCGTTGGGGCCGCGCAGCTTGGTGACGCGCAGGCCGACCTCGATGACCGTACCGGTGGCCACGCCCGCGTCGATCTCGTCGCCGACGCCGTACTGGTCCTCAAGGATCATGAAGACGCCGGAGAGGAAGTCGGTGACGAGGTTGCGGGCGCCGAAACCGATGGCGACACCGGCCACACCCGCGCTGGCCAGCAGCGGTGCCAGGTTGATCTTCAGGACGGAGAGCACCGTCAGAGCGGCGGTGCCCATGATCACGAAGGAGGCGACGCTGCGCAGCACCGAGCCGATGGCCTCGGAGCGCTGTCTGCGTCTCTCGGCGTTGACGAGCAGACCGCCCAGCGCGGTGCCCTGGGCGGCAGCCACGGTGCGGTTCATCCGCTCGATGAGCTTGGTGATGGTGCGGCGGATCACATGCCGCAGCACCACCGCGATCACGATGATCAGCAAGATCTGCAGGCCGGACGTGAGCCACGTCCCCCAGTTCTCCTGCACCCAGCCGGCGGCGTTGGTGGCCTTGTCCGTGGCGTCGTCGAGCGACGTCGGGCCGGATGAGCCGGGCGGGGCGGCGCTCAGGGGCGCGGCGGCGACCGGCGAAGCGGACCAGAACACAGTCGAACCTTCCGTGTGGGACAGCAGACCCGGGCCTCGGTGGGACCGCAGGAACCGGGCAGACCATCCACACTAACGGGGCAACGGGAGCGGTCCGCGCCCTTGTTCGAGTCGGATAGTTGTGCGGGGGCCGGAATGAGCCGAATCCGGTCGGACGTGCCGGTGTGTGGTGGAAAACACCTCCGACCCGTTACTCGGTCATGGTGGCGCTCTCCGCAGGCACCGGGGGACACTGTGGGGAGATCGTCCCGGCGCGAGCCACGCGCCGCCGGCGTACAAGGAGGCACCCGTGCCGCATGTCCTGGTCCTCAATGCGTCGTACGAGCCGCTCGGCGTCGTACCGCTCCGCCGCGCGCTCATCCTCGTACTCAATGAGAAGGCTGTGAGCCTTGAGGAGTCCGGCGCCCTGATGCACAGCGCGACCCATGTCATCCCTGCTCCGAGCGTGGTCCGCTTGAAGCGGTTCGTGCGGGTGCCCTTTCGCGGCCCCGTTCCCTTGACCCGCCGGGCGCTGTTCGCCCGTGACGGCGGGCGCTGTATGTACTGCGGTGGCGTCGCAACCAGCGTCGACCACGTCATCCCGCGCAGCCGCGGAGGTCAGCACACCTGGGAAAACGTCGTCGCCGCCTGCCGGCGCTGCAACCACGTCAAGGCCGACCGCCATGTCGCCGAGATCGGCTGGCGGCTGCGGCATCAGCCCGCTCCGCCGTCAGGACTGGCGTGGCGGATCATCGGCACGGGCCATCGGGACCCGCGCTGGCTGCCGTATTTGCAGCCGTACGGCGCGGATGACGCCCTTGCCCGGATCGAGGCCGTATCGGCGTAGGTCCGGGTTTTTCCGTCCCTGACGGTGGTGCCGAACGTCTCGCTCCGGCCGGGGCGGACGCCGCCGGACCCTCGCCCCATGGCCGACCGCCGTGGTGACGAGGGTCTCGCGGCGCCCACGACGGCAGCCCGCACCGCCTCTGTGGTGCGGCTCATCCACGGTGCGCGGCGACAGCCCTTCATGGCGCGCGTACGGCTCACCCGCGGCCCGCGACGGCAGCCACCGCGCTCGGCCTTCACTCCTGGCCCGCGACGGCCGTCACCGCCCTCGCCGTTCACTTGTGGTCCGTGACCGCGTACGCCTCCACCGACCACAGTGAGTAGCCGAAGCGGGTGGCCCGCTTGTCGCCCTGGATGCGGACGAACCGGGCGTCCTTGGCGTCCATCCGGACGGACTCGCGGCCGCCCTTGCCGTCCCTGACCGTGGCCGCCGTGCGCCAGCTGCGGCCGTCCGGCGAGACCTGGACGCGGTAGCGGGCGGCGTAGGCGTCCTGCCAGTTCAGGACGAGCCGGCCCAGGCGGGTGGGATGGGCCAGCGCGAACTGGAGCCAGGCGCCGTCCTCGGCGGTGGAGGACCAGCGGGTCCTGGGGTTGCCGTCGGTGGCCGCCGAGGCCGGGAAGTCGGCGGTCTCGTCCCCGGAGGAGGTGGCGACGGTGCCGTGCGCCAGGTCCTTGCCGCCGGTGCGCGGATACGACCGCACGGTCAGCGTCTGCCGCGCGCCGCCGAATTCCACCGGGATCTCATACGTCCCGGAGGGGGTGCCCTCGGGGACGTCGACCGTGATGCGGACCGTGGCGGTGCCGCCGCGCGGTGCGGTGACCTCCTCGGGGGCGTGCACGGTGAAGCCCTTGGGCGCCTTGACCGTGAGCTTCTCGCGGACGTCGCCGGGGCGGCGGGAGTAGATCAGGGCGTCCACCGTCGCGTTGCCGCCGGTCTGCGCGTCCGACTCCTTGCGGGACAGTTCGAGCCCGGCCGCCGGGGTGTCGTCGAACCACGGGGTGAAGGCGTGCACGGACGGCACATCCGCCCCCTTCGCCCAGGTCAGCCGCATCGCGTCGGCGCGCAGCCGGGGCGTTTTCGACTCGGTCCAGCCGCTGGCGGAGAGCCGGTCGAGGCGGCGCCAGCCCTCACCCGGGACATGCGCCTCCAGGGAGACGGCGCCGGCGGCCGCGCCCGGATCGGTCAGCGCGGTGACCGCGGCCAGCGGGCGGGCCCGCTCGAAGGGGACGGTCAGGGACGTCGGGCCGGTGTCGTCGTCGGGCCGGGTGGTGTCGTGGCGGGCGCCGGTCCAGGCGTCGGCCTCGGTCATCGCCCGCTCCAGGAACGGTGCCAGCACCCCCTTGCCGACCGTCGCCGGGCTGTGTTCGCACTCCTTGCGCAGCCGCTGCACCGTGCGCTGGGCCGACCAGGCGGCGTCGCCGTCGCCGTCGGCCTGTGCCATCAGCGTGTCCACGGCCTGTTCGCCGGCGCTGCCGTAGCGGGCCAGCTGCTCGGCCCACGGACGGATCTCGGCGGCCAGGTCCGCATGCAGGTCCCGGGGCGCGGTGCTCATGGTGTGGAACGCGGCCCGCAGCGCCTTGGCCGCCTTGGCCAGATCCGGGTCCCGGCCGGGCCGGCCGTGGTTGACCGCCGCCTCGCGGGCCTTCCAGAAGCGGTCGATCAGGGGCCGCAGATAGCGCGACTCGGTCCGGTCCAGCAGCGAGGACGAGGCGTTGCCGGCCAGCGCGCGCAGCGCGGCACGGGCCCGCGGATCGCCGCCCGCCAGATCGTCGATGGCCGCGTCCCAGGACTGCGCCGGGTGGTAGGCGCGCGGGTTCCACGCGTAGTCGGCTGCCGTGAACAGCGGGATACGGGAGGCGAGCGGCTGCTCCATGGCGTTGGCGAGCAGCGCGGTGGAGCCGGTCGCGACGGCCGGCTCACGGCCCTGGTAGGGGCCGAGGAAGATCCGGTCCTGGGCGTAGTCGTTGACCGGATAGTTGTCCATGGTGACCAGCGGGTGGCCGAACGCCTGGCGGGCGCCGGACAGCTCCCCGCCGGTGATGGTCCGCGGGACCACGCCGACGCCGGTCCAGGCCACCTCGACCCGGTCGCCGAGCGCATCGGACAGCGCCCGGCGGTACGCCGTCGAGCCGTCCTGGTAGTACTCGGTCGGCATCAGCGACAGCGGCTCGGCCTGCGGGTAGCGCCGTGCCAGATGGTCGGCGAGCGCATCGGCGACCCGGGCCTGTGCCTGGGCCGCGGCCTGCGGCCCCTTGCCGAAGGTCTCCGCGTCGGTGTCGCAGTGCCATTCGCTGTAGCTGACGTCCTGGAACTGGAGCTGGAAGGAGCGCACGCCCAGCGCCCACATCGCGTCCACCTTGCGCCGCAGCGCCCGCAGGTCCTCCTCGGACGACAAGCACATCGCCTGGCCCGGCGCGAGGGCCCAGCCCAGCGTGACGTGATTGGCCTTGGCCCGCTCGGCCAGCGCCCGGAATTCGGCGCGCCGGTCGGCCGGGTAGGGGTCGCGCCACCGGGCCTGGCGGTACGGATCGTCGCCGGGCGCATACAGATAGCGGTTCTGCTTGGTGCGGCCCATGAAGTCCAGCTGGGCGAGCCGCTGGGCCTGGGTCCAGGGCTGCCCGAAGAACCCCTCGGTGGTGCCGCGCACCGCCGTGCCGGGCCAGTCCCGTACGGCCACCGAGGCCAGCTCCCGGTGTGCGCCGTCGGTGACCAGCTGCCGCAGTGTCTGCGCGGCGTGGAAGAGGCCGTCGGGGCCGACGCCGTCGAGGGCGACGGTGTCGCGTCCCGCGACCTGGCCCACGGCGAGCCGGTAGCCGCCGGCGGGCAGATCCCCGCGGGCCGGTGCCCGCAGTGCCCGCAGCGCGTCCGTGGCCTGCTTGCCGCCGACCCGGATCACCGGTCCGGCCGCGGGCAGCCGGTCTCCGGGGGCCTTGCGATGCACCGTGTGCACCCCGGCGTCCCGCAGCAGGCCGCGCAGCACGTCCAGCGCGTAGGGATCGGCGTCCGGCGCGGCCACCAGCGTCGCCTCGCGGCCGAGCGGCACGGCGTCGCCGAGCTCCTGCATCGACTGCGGGCGCGGCCAGACGGCGGGCGCCTGCCCGGCGCCGGCCGGCCGTTCCGGCTGGTCGGGGGCGCCGATGGCGAGGTCCGCGGGCGCCGCCTGGGCGCTGGGTACCCCGCCGAGCAGACCTCCGATGACCGCGGCGGCCAGCGCGGTGGTCCCTGCCACCCGCGCACGGGCGCCCGCGCCGTTCCCCCTGCCGCTCCTACCGATACTTCCGACGCTCCATACGCCCCGGCCTCGCACGGCTGCTCCTCGTCCCCGTCCCACTTGCCGGTCTGCACCGGCAACCCCGTTTTTCCCGCCGATGCCCGTTCGGACAGACCTTCGGCGGTGAGCCCACCATTGTGACGGTTCGGGTGTCAACCAGGCATCGGCGGGGGTACCGGACGGCCGGCCGTGCGCGGGGTGCGGCCGGTGCCGCGGGCGGATGTGCGCGGCCTCGCAGGTCCGCAGAACTTCCGTCGAGATGCCCTGCTTTTCCGCGTTCTCTGCGCCTGCCGTCGTTCCCCGCAGTGAAATCGCCTGCGTGAGGCATAATGTGACGTGGGTCACGTTTCGTGAGCAGATGCGTCTGCGATCGTGTCGAGTGGGTAGGGCCCACGTGTCCCATTACCGATGAACGGGAGGCCCTCGTGGCCGCATCCGCTCAGCTGCTCCTCGACGCTCTGTCCTCCAAACCGGGAGGTGCGACGATGGAGCCCGACATCTTCGACGGGGTGTCCGACCCCGATTCCGGCCTCGACGGCTCCGGCTCCTACAGCTTCGTCGAGCCGCCCCTGACCAGCGAGCCCCCGCTCGCCGACGCCGCGCCGCTGACCAGCGAGGTCCCGATCGCCGCCGAGCTGCCGCTGACCAGCGAGCCGACGGCCGCGGGCATGGGTACGGAGTCCATGGAGGTCTGAGGACCCATGGGCCGCGCGCGGCTCGCCCGGCTGCACGGCATCGCCACCTCCTACGACCCCTCGCCGGGCAGGAGCGTCCAGATCGCCGACGACACCGTCGTCGCCGTGCTCGCCGCACTGGGAGTCGATGCCTCGACCCCGCACGCCGTACGCACCGCCCTGGCCGCGTACGAGGACGGCGCGGGCCGCGCACTGCTTCCCCGCACCGTCGTCGCCCGCCCGGACCGCCCGCCCGACCTCACCCGTCTCCCCGAAGGCACCGTCCTGCGGGTGGAGACCGAGGACGGCGGGCCCGCGGAGGACCTGGGGGCGCCCGATCCGGCGGCGCTCGCCCGGCTGCCCCTGGGTGTCCATGTGCTGCACGCACGGGCCCCCGACGGCCGTGGCGGCCGCGCCCGGCTGATCGTCGCGCCCGACCGGGTGCCCGCACCGCCCGGCCGCAGCCACGGCTTCCTGGTACAGCTGTACTCCCTGCTGTCCCGGCAGTCCTGGGGCATGGGCGACCTCGGTGACCTCGCCGATCTGGCCGCCTGGTCCGGGCGCGCCCTGGGCACCGGCTTCGTCCAGCTCAACCCGCTGCATGCGGCCGTCCCCGGCCCGCCCACCGACCCGTCGCCCTACCGGCCGTCCTCGCGCCGCTACCCCGACCCGGTCCATCTGCGGATCGAACACATCCCCGAGTACGCCCAGCTCACCGGCGCCGCGCGCTTACGGGCCGACGAGCTGGCCGCGCGGGCCCGTGCGCTGCGCGCCGAGGTGCTCGAAGGGGGCGCGCTGATCGACCGGGACGCGGTCTGGGCGCTCAAGCGCGAGGCCCTGGAGCTGGTGTGGTCGGTCCCGCTCACCCCGGGGCGGCGGGCCGCGTACTGCGACTTCCTCGCCGAGCAGGGAGAGGCGCTGGAGGACCACGCCACCTGGTGTGCGCTCGCCGAGCGGCACGGCCCCGACTGGCGCCGCTGGCCCGCCGGACTGCGCGGCCCGCGCTCCCCGGGCACCGCCCGGCTGCGGCCGCAGCTGCTGGACCGGATCGACTTCCACTGCCGGCTCGTCTGGCTCACCGACCAGCAGCTGGCCGCCGCGCAACGGGCCGCGCGGGAGGCCGGGATGGGCATCGGGCTGGTGCACGACCTCGCCGTCGGCGTCCATCCCTCCGGCGCCGACACCTGGGCGCGGCAGGACGACTTCGCCGCCGGGATGTCCATCGGGGCGCCGCCGGACGCCTTCAACTCCCGCGGCCAGGACTGGGGTCTGCCGCCCTGGCGGCCGGACGCGCTGGCGGCCGCGGGCTACGCCCCGTACCGCGAGCTGCTGCGCGGACTGCTGCGGCATGCCGGGGCGCTGCGTATCGACCATGTGATGGGGCTGTTCCGGCTGTGGTGGGTCCCGGAGGGCCGCCCGCCGACGGAGGGCGCCTATGTCCGCTACGACGGCGAGGCGATGCTCTCGGTGCTGGCCCTGGAGGCGCACCGGGCCGGCGCCGTGGTGATCGGCGAGGACCTGGGAACCGTCGAGCCGGGCGTACGGGGCGCGCTCGCCGCACGAGGCGTGCTGGGGACGTCGGTGCTGTGGTTCGAGCGGGATTACCAGGGAGGTCAGGGGGACGAGGGGGGCCGGAGGGGCCAGGGAGACGAGGGGGGAGGGCGGGAGGCGGCGGACGGGGAGCAGGGGGAGACCCGGGACGGCGCGCCGCGGGCCGATGTGGCCGACTCGGCGGATGCGGCGGATGGGCCCGGCGCGGCCGGCGGGCCCGGCGTGGCCCGCATCCTGGCGCCCCAGGAGTGGCGCAGTGCCTGTCTGGCGACCGTCACCACCCACGATCTGCCGCCCACCGCGGCCCGGCTGACCGGCGAGGACGTCGAGCTGCGCGAACGGCTCGGGCTGCTCGCCGGGCCGCCGGAGCGGGAGCACGCCCGCGCCCGGTACGAACGTGCCGAGTGGCTGCGGGAGTTGGTGCGGCGCGGGCTGCTGCCCGAGGGGGCGGGCGACGAGGAGGCGGCGGTCAGGGCCGTACACCGCTTTCTGCTGTGCACCCCGGCGCGGATGGTGGGCATCTGGCTGCCGGATGCGGTGGGGGACCGGCGCCCGCAGAACCTCCCCGGGACATGGGATGAATATCCGAACTGGCGGCTTCCGATCGCCGGTCCCGACGGGCGGCCGCACACCCTGGAGGAGCTGGCCGCCTCGCCCCGTCTGCATGCGCTGATGCGGGAATTGTCCGACGGCCAGCGGTAGTCCCGTCCACGGAACAGGGCCGGATACCCCGGGAATCCGCCGTTGCACACACCCTTCCGGTACGTCGTGCCGTCCGGCACCATGCCGTGGACACCATCCAGACATCCGACCATTCGCCTTACGTGGTCGGCGAGTTGGAGGGAACCATGGAACTTCGCCGCACCCGGCGGACGCTGTGCGTGCTCACGCTCACGGCGGCCGCCGCGCTCGTCCCCGTCACCGGCTCCCTGGCCCAGTCGCCGCCGACCGCCGCCGGCCCCTGCGACCGCCCCGTACGCCCCGCCTCCCAGCTGGCCGTCGAGCCCTGCGACACTCCCGCCCGGATCATCGACAAGGCCGCCCATATCGTCCCCACCAAGGGGCAACTCGCCTGGCAGAAACGGGAGGTCACGGCCTTCACCCACTTCGGAATGAACACCTTCACGGACCGTGAATGGGGCTCCGGCGCCGAGGACGAGAAGCTCTTCGATGTCTCCGGCCGCTCCCGTATCGACGCCGGCCAGTGGATGCGCGCATACAAGGCGGCAGGCGCCGAGCAGGTGATGCTCACCGCCAAGCACCACGACGGGTTCGTGCTCTACCCCAGCCGCTACACCCCGCACTCCGTCGCGGCGAGCCCCGGCCGCCCCGATGTCGTCGGTGCGTACGTCAAGGCCGCCCGCAGAGCCGGACTGAAGGTCGGGATCTACCTCTCGCCCTCCGACGGCGCCGAACTCCCGCACGCCTGGCACGCGCAGTGGGTCGAGGAGATCCGCAGGAAGCAGCAGGAGGGCACGCCGCTCAGCCTGCCCGAGCGGGTCGCCCTGGAGGACGGCGACCGGGCGCCCCGCGGCCTGGGCCGCTTCGGCAACGGCAGCAAGGTCACCGAGCGCACCATCCCCACCCTGGTCCCCGGCGACGACCGCGCCGCCGCCGTCCGCGGCGGCCGGCTGCCCGTCTTCCACGTCCGGGCGGACGACTACGACGCCTACTACCTCAACCAGGTCTACGAGCTGTTCACCCAGTACGGCCCGCTCGACGAGCTGTGGCTGGACGGCGCGAACCCCTGGACGGACTCCGGCATCACGCAGAAGTACGACGTCGCCCAGTGGTTCCGCCTGATCCACCGGCTCTCCCCGGACACCGTCGTCTTCGCCGGTCCGCAGGGCGCCCGCTGGGTCGGCAACGAGAAGGGCATCGCCCGGGAGACGGAGTGGAGCGTCACCCCCTCCGCCGCGGACCCCTGGACCGTGATGGCCGGCGGACTGCCGAACGACTCCACCGACCCCGACATCGGCTCCCGCGCCAAGCTCCTCGCGCCCACCACCAAGTACCTCCAGTGGTACCCGGCCGAGGCCGATGTCTCGCTGCGCCCCGGCTGGTTCCACCACCCCGGCGAACGCCCCAAGAGCCCGGCGCAGCTGATGGACCTCTACGAGAAGAGCGTGGGGCGCAACGCCTCGCTGCTGCTGAACGTCCCGCCCGCCAGGGACGGCCGGATCGCCGCCGAGGACGTCACCTCGCTCACCGCGTTCGGGACCGCCGTACGCGAGACCTACGGCAGGGACCTGCGGGCGGCCGGACCCGGGCCCCGGACCTTCGACCGGATCGGGCTCGCCGAGGACATCCGCCACGGTCAGCGGGTCGAGCGGTTCTCCGTACAGGCGCGGTCCGGCGGGACGTGGACGACGCTCGCCCGGGGCACGACCATCGGGCACCGGCGGATCCTGACGCTCGGGCAGCCGGTGACCGCGGACGCCGTGCGGGTCACCGTCGAGGAGTCCCGCGGGCCGGTCCGGCTCGCCCCGGTGACGCTGCACCGGAGCCGGGCCGCGGGCGGCTGAGCGGGTGTGGCACGGCCGGGTCCGCCGGTTGTGCCACCCCGGGCGCGCGGGGCACCGGGGCGTCCGATACGTTGACTTCGTGAGCAACAAGGTCAATAAGAATGTCCTGCGCGCCGGAACCATCACCGCCGGCACCGCGCTGATGCTGCTGATGTCGTCCCCCGCGTTTGCGCTCACCCGCGACGATGGTGACGACCCGGGTCCGGGTCTGAGCGTGATCGAGACGCTCGGCCTCTATGTCGCTGCACCCATCGTGCTCTTCCTGGTCATCGCCGGGCTGGTCGTCGCGAGCGACAAGCCCCGCAAGCAGGCCAAGTCCGAGGGCTGACGCCGGGCACCAGTGACGCTTCAGGGCGCCCCACGGTCACACGACCGCGGGGCGCCCTTCGTCATGCCCGGACCGGGCGCCGGACGGTGACAAGAACCGTGCGGCGCCCTTTGTCGTACTCGGATATTTCCGCAGGTGAAAAACGGGTTGTCGAGCGGCTAACGAGCGCTTTTCGACCGGTTTGAACAGGGGGAGGTGTTTAACCGGCCCTAACCTACGATGACGTAACCTACGGGTCCGTAGGTCAAACCTACGGACCCGTAGGTCATCGTCCCCAGGAGTTCCCCCGTGACCATCGCCCCCGCCCGCCATAACGGAGAGCTCGGCCAGGCCGCCTGGAGCGACGCTCAGCTCCTCTACGCGCTCGAAGAGGTCGTCGAGAAGGAACTCAACCGCCATCTGAAGATCGCCAAGGACTGGATGCCCCACGAGTACGTGCCGTGGAGCGACGGGCGCAACTTCCCCGGGCCGCTGGACGGCGAGGCCTGGGACCCCGCGCAGTCCAAGGTCAGCGACATCGGCCGGATCGCCCTCGTGGTCAACCTCCTCACCGAGGACAACCTCCCCAGCTACCACCACGAGATCGCCACCCTCTTCGGCCGCGACGGCGCCTGGGGCACCTGGGTGCACCGCTGGACCGCCGAGGAGGGCCGGCACGGCATCGTGATGCGGGACTACCTGCTCACCAGCCGTGCCGTGGACCCGGACCAGCTGGAGCAGTTCCGCATGGCCCACATGTCGGAGGGCTTCGAGTCCGACAACGCGCACAGCATGCTGCACTCGGTGGCGTACGTCGCCTTCCAGGAGCTGGCCACCCGGATCTCGCACCGCAACACCGGCCACCACTCCGGCGACCCGGTCTGTGACCGGATGCTGGCCCGGATCGCCACCGACGAGAACCTCCACATGGTCTTCTACCGCAACCTCCTCGGCGCGGCCTTCGAGATGGCGCCCGACCAGACCATGTGCGCGGTGCGCGACGTCGTCACCGGCTTCCGGATGCCCGGCCACGGCATGCCCGGCTTCGAGCGGTCGGCCGCCCGGATGGCCATCGGCGGGATCTACAACATGCGGATCCACCACGACGATGTGCTCCAGCCGGTGCTGCGCTATCTGAAGGTGCTGGAGATCGGCGGGCTCGGCCCGGCCGGGCTGGCGGCGCAGGAGGAGCTCGGGCTGTTCATGGACGGTCTGGACAGCCAGGCGCGGAAGTTCGACGAGCGCCAGGCCGCCATCCTCGCCCGCCGCGAGGCCAACCGCCGCGCCTGACGGCCGGCCCCGGCCGGCTTCCGGCTGCCGTCGCCCGCGGGCGGGCGGCCGCGGCGGGTGCGTACGCTGCCCGCATGGCCGACTGGGACCTCAAGAAGCTGCGCATCCTGCGCACCCTCCACGAGCTGGGCACGGTCACCGCGACCGCCGAGGCGCTGCACATGACGCCCTCGGCGGTCTCCCAGCAGCTGACCGGCCTGGCCAAGGCGCTCGGGGTCACGCTCCTGGAGGCGCACGGCCGGCGGGTGCGGCTGACCGGCGCGGCGCAGCTGGTGCTGCGGCACGCCGAGGCGGTCTTCGCCCAGCTGGAGCGCGCGGACGCGGACCTGCTCGGCTACCTCCAGGGCGAGGCGGGCCAGGTGCGGGTCGGCGCGTTCTCCACCGCCATCCCCGCGCTGGTGGTCCCGGCCGTCCAGGAGCTGCGCCGCAGCCACCCGGGCCTGTCGGTCGCCGTACGGGAGGCGGAGGCGGAGGCCGCCTACGAGCTGCTCGCGGAGGGCAGCGTCGATCTGGCGCTGTCGCTGGCCGCGCACGCCCCCACCCCGCGCGACCCCAAGTTCAGCCGGGTCTCGCTGCTCGCCGACCCGCTGGACGTGGCGCTGCCGGCCGGCCATCCGCTGGCCGCCGAGCCGGGGCTGCGGCTGGCCGATCTGGCGGACGAGCCGTGGATCTTCGGCAGCAGCGGGCCCTGGTCCCAGATCACCACCACCGCCTGCGAGAACGCCGGGTTCGTGCCCGAGCAGGCGCATGCCGCCGCCGACTGGAGCGCGATCTGGGCGATGGTCGCGGCGGGGATGGGCGTGGCGCTGGTGCCCCGGATGGCGATGGCGGGCGGTCTCGGCGCCGTCGGGCGCGGGGCGGGGGGAGATGCCCTACGGGCCGGGCGCGGCGGCGGGGGAGTGGCGCTGCGGGTGCTGCACGCCGACCAGCCGCGCCGCCATGTGGTCGCCGCCGCCCGGCGCGGCTCCGAAGGGGCGCCGGGCCCGGCCCGGGTGCTGGCCGCGCTCCGGCAGGCGGCCGCCGACCAGACGCCGGAAGACCCGACCATTCAGCTCAGCTGAACGTATTCCTCAAAAACTTTCGATGGACCTGAGGGGTGGTCCGCTGCGACCGTGGAGCGGTCCGCACCTCCCCAGCCGTCGAAAGGCAACGATGACCGCCAGCCCGGCCGCCGACTCCACTGATCCGCACGCCAACGACGCCAGTCCGTACGGTGGCGGAGACCCCTATGCCGACTACCGCGGCGGGGACTTCCCCTTCACCTCGCTCGTCGATCTCGCCGACCGCCGCTTCGGCGCCGGAGTGATCGCCGCGAACGACGAGTTCTTCGCCGAGCGCGAGAATCTGCTGACGCCCACGCCGGCGGTCTTCGACCCCGAGCGCTTCGGCCACAAGGGCAAGATCATGGACGGCTGGGAGACCCGGCGCCGCCGCGGCACCGACGGTGAGAACCCCTTCCCGGCCGAGGACGAGCACGACTGGGCGCTGATCCGCCTCGCCGCGCCCGGCGTGATCCGCGGGATCGTCGTCGACACCGCGCACTTCCGCGGCAACTACCCGCAGCAGGTCAGCGTCGAGGCCACCGCGCTCCCCGGCAGCCCCGGCCCCGAGGAACTGCTCGCCGACGGCGTGAAGTGGGAGGAGCTGGTCCCGCGCACCCCCGTCCGGGGCCACGCCGCCAACGGCTTCGAGGTCACCGTGGAGCGGCGCTTCACCCACCTGCGGCTCAAGCAGCACCCCGACGGCGGGATAGCGCGCCTCCGGGTCCACGGCGAGGTCGTGCCGGACCCGGAGTGGCTCGATGCGCTCGGCACCCTCGACCTGGCCTCCGTCCTGCACGGCGGCACCGTCGAGGACGCCTCCGACCGCTTCTACTCCTCGCCCACCCAGATCATCCAGCCCGATCTGTCCCGCAAGATGGACGACGGCTGGGAGAACCGCCGCCGCCGGGTCAGGGGCACCCACGACTGGGTGCGCTTCCGTCTCGCCGCGCAGGGCGAGATCCGCGCCGTGGAGATCGACACCGCCTACCTCAAGGGCAACTCCGCGGGCTGGGCCGCCCTGTCCGGGTGCGACGGCGACCCGTCCGACGAGGCCTCCTGGTTCGAGATCCTGCCGAGGACCAGGCTCCAGCCCGACACCCCGCACCGCTTCCCGCTGCCGCGGGCCGTCACCGCCACCCACGTACGGCTCGATGTCTTCCCCGACGGCGGCCTCGCGCGGATGCGCCTGCACGGCGCCTTCACCGAGGAGGGCCGCGCCGCCCTCGGCCGCCGCTTCGACGCCCTGAACGGCTGACCGCACCGCCTTCGTCGGCCGGGCGCCGCGGGAGGGGCGGCGTCACGCGCCGTGGCGGCGGAAGAAAATCCCGCCGCCACGGCGCGCGGCCCCCCTCACGAGGGTCCGGCGGAATCCGCGACGGCGGGACCATCACGTCGGACGACTAGGCCGCCGCGTCGGCCTTCTGCGCCTTCAGCGCCCGCTCGATCCCCGCCCGCGACTCGGTCATCAGCCGGCGCAGTGCCGCGCTCGGCTCGGCCGACGCCAGCCAGGCATCCGTGGCGTCCAGCGTCTCCTGCGAGACCTGGAGCGCCGGGTAGAGACCCACCGCGATCTGCTGCGCCATCTCATGGCTGCGGGAGTTCCAGATGTCCTTCACCGCGGCGAAGTACTTCGCGGTGTACGGCGCCAGCAGCTCGCGCTGGTCGGTCTGCACGAAGCCGCCGATGACGGACTCCTGGAGGGAGTTGGGGAGCTGGTCGGACTCCACCACCGAGGCCCAGGCCCCGTCCTTCGCCTCCGCCGTCGGACGCGCCGCGCGCGCGGACGCGGCATACCGCTCGCCCGCCGAGGTCTTGTCCCGGTCCAGCTCCGCGGCGATGGTCTTCTCGTCCGCGCGGCCGGTGGCGGCCAGCCGGTGCACCAGCGCCCAGCGCAGCTCGGTGTCCACGGCGAGCCCGGAGACCTCCTCGGTGCCCTCCAACAGGCCCTGGAGCAGGTCGAGCTGCTCATCCGTACGGGCCGCGGCGGCGAACGCGCGGGCCCACGCCAGCTGGTGGTCGCTGCCCGGCTCGGCCGCCCGCAGCTGTTCCAGGGACGCCGCGGTCCAGGTGGCCAGCCCCGTCTCACGCCACTCCGGTGCCGCGTACAGGTCCAGCGCCAGCTTCACCTGGCGGTGCAGCGACTGGACGACGCCGATGTCCGACTCCTTGCCGATACCGGACAGCACCAGCGACAGATAGTCGCGGGTGGCCAGTTCGCCGTCCCGCGTCATGTCCCAGGCCGACGCCCACGACAGGGCGCGCGGCAGCGACTCGGTGAAGTCGCCGAGGTGCTCGGTGACGGTCTTCAGCGACTCCTCGTCCAGCCGGACCTTGGCGTATGACAGATCGTCGTCGTTGAGGAGGATGACGGCCGGCCGCGCCTTGCCCACCAGCTGGGGCACGGCGGTCAGTTCGCCGTCCACGTCCAGCTCGATCCGCTCGGTGCGGACCAGCTTGCCGCCCTCCAGCTCGTAGACGCCGACCGCGATCCGGTGCGGCCGCAGTACCGGCTCGCCCTTGGCGCCGGCCGGCAGCGCCGGGGCCTCCTGCTTGACCGCGAAGGAGGTGATCACGCCCTGGGCGTCCACCTCGATCTCCGGCCGCAGGATGTTGATCCCCGCCGTCTCCAGCCACTTCTTCGACCAGGTCTTCAGATCCCGCCCGCTGGTCTCCTCCAGCGCGCCGAGCAGGTCCGACAGCCGGGTGTTCCCGTAGGCGTGCGCCTTGAAGTAGGCCTGTACGCCCTGGAAGAACTCGTCCATGCCGACGTAGGCGACCAGCTGCTTGAGGACGCTGGCGCCCTTGGCGTAGGTGATGCCGTCGAAGTTGACCAGCACATCGTCGAGGTCGTTGATCTCGGCCATGATCGGGTGCGTGGACGGCAGCTGGTCCTGCCGGTAGGCCCAGGTCTTCATGGAGTTGGCGAACGTCGTCCACGAGTGCGGCCACCTCGAACCCGGGGCGTAGGCCTGGCAGGCGATCGAGGTGTAGGTGGCGAACGACTCGTTCAGCCACAGGTCGTTCCACCACTCCATGGTGACCAGGTCGCCGAACCACATGTGCGCCAGCTCGTGCAGGATCGTCTCCGCCCGCACCTCGTACGCCGCGTCCGTCACCTTCGACCGGAAGACGTACTGGTCGCGAATGGTCACCGCGCCCGCGTTCTCCATCGCGCCGGCGTTGAACTCCGGCACGAAGAGCTGGTCGTACTTCGCGAACGGGTAGGCGTAGTCGAACTTCTCCTGGAACCAGTCGAAGCCCTGGCGGGTGACCGCGAAGATCTCCTCCGCGTCGAGGTGCTCGGCCAGCGACGGCCGGCAGTAGATGCCCAGCGGCACCGTCCGCCCGTCCTTCTCGTAGGTGCTGTGCACGCTGTGGTACGGACCGGCGATCAGCGCCGTGATGTAGGTCGAGATCCGCGGCGTCGGCTCGAAGCGCCAGACGGTGCCGCTCGGCTCCGGCGTCGGCGAGTTGGAGATCACCGTCCAGCCCTCCGGGGCCTTCACGGTGAACTGGAAGGTCGCCTTCAGATCCGGCTGTTCGAAGGACGCGTACACCCGCCGCGCGTCCGGCACCTCGAACTGCGTGTACAGATAGGCCTGCTGGTCCACCGGGTCGACAAAGCGGTGCAGCCCCTCACCGGTGTTGGTGTAGGCGCAGTCCGCCACGACCCGCACTTCGTTGCGGCCGGCCCGCAGCCCGGTCAGTGCGATCCGCGAATCCTTGAACACCTCGCCCGCATCGAGCGCCTCGCCGTTCAGCAGCACCTCGTGCACGGCCGGCGCGACCAGGTCGATGAAGGAGTCCGCGCCCGCCTCGGCCGAGTCGAACCGCACCGTGGTCACGGACCGGAACGTGCCGTGGCCGCTGCCGTCCGCCTCTCCCCCCTCCTGCGCGCCGGAGAGGTCGAGCTCGACCTCATACGCATCCACGGTCAGCAGGCGCGCCCGCTGCTGCGCCTCGTCGCGGGTCAGATTCGTGCCAGGCACCCGTTCGTCTCCTTCGCATTGGTCATTGCATCGGAACTTTCGGCCATCCTTCCATGTGGCCAGGGACTCAGGAGGGGGCGTATTTCCGGAGGTGGGCGCAGTCCCGGCACAGCACCGCGCCGGCACCTGGCGCCCCGAGGGACCGCGGCGCACGACCACGGCGTCCGATTGCCGCCAGCACGCCCCCACGGCAGGGCCCGATGCTGGCCGCATGACGACCTACACCCCTCTTCCCATCCCTCCCACCGCCCTCAAGGAACTGCGCGGCACCGACGACGCCGGGCGGCCCGCCGAGCCGTTCACCGCGCGTGCGGACGGGGTGCCGCTGGACTGCGTCGGGAGTCTGCTGCGCTGCTGTCTGCGGGACATCCGGGCCGGTGAGCGGGTCGCGCTCGTCTCGTATGCGCCGCTGCGCCGCTGGGCGGCCACGACCGGGGCGCGGCCCGGGGCGTACGAGGAGACGGGGCCGGTGTTCCTCCACGCCGAGGACTGCGCCGACCCGGAGGCCACCGCCACTGCGGAGGGCTACCCGGCCGGCCGGCCCGGCGGGCTGCGCACCGTGCGCCGCTACGACGCCGACGGGCACATCATCGGCGGCCGGCTCCTGGAGATCCCCGAGGACGCGGCCGCCGGGTTCGACGCGGCCTTCGACGAGGCGTTCGCGGACCCGGAGGTGGCGCTGGTGCACGTACGGGCCGTGGAGTACGGCTGCTTCCTGTTCGAGGTCCGCCGGGCCTGAGGCCGCACCGTCCCGAACGCACGGGTGCCCGTACGGAGACTCCGTACGGGCACCTCGTGTCGTGCGTGCGGCGGTCAGCCGCGCAGCTCGGCCGCGACCAGCTCCGCGATCTGGACGGCGTTCAGTGCCGCGCCCTTGCGGAGGTTGTCGTTGGAGAGGAACAGCGACAGGCCGTTCTCGGCGGTCTCGTCCTCGCGGATCCGGCCCACGAAGGACGCGTCCTGGCCGGCGGCCTGGAGCGGGGTGGGCACGTCGGAGAGGGTGACGCCGGGGGCGCCGGCCAGCAGCTCCTGGGCGCGGGCCGGGCTGATCGGACGCGCGAAGCGGGCGTTGACCTGGAGCGAGTGGCCGGTGAAGACCGGGACGCGGACACAGGTGCCGGACACCTTCAGGTCCGGGATCTCCAGGATCTTGCGGCTCTCGTTGCGGAGCTTCTGCTCCTCGTCGGTCTCGTTCAGCCCGTCGTCGACGATCGAGCCGGCCATCGGCAGCACGTTGAAGGCGATCGGGGCGACGTACTTGTCCGGCTCGGGGAACTCCACGGCCGAGCCGTCGTGCGTCAGCTTGGTGGCGTCCTGTTCGACGGCCTTGCGGACCTGGCCGTCCAGCTCCTCCACACCGGCCAGACCGCTGCCGGAGACCGCCTGGTAGGTGGAGACGACCAGCGAGACCAGACCGGCCTCGTCGTGCAGCGGCCGCAGCACGGGCATCGCGGCCATGGTGGTGCAGTTCGGGTTGGCGATGATCCCCTTGGGGCGCTCGGTGATCGCCGACGGGTTGACCTCGGAGACGACCAGCGGGACCTGGGGGTCACGGCGCCAGGCCGACGAGTTGTCGATCACGACCGGGCCGGCGTCGGCGACCTTCTCCGCCAGCGCCTTGGAGGTGGCACCGCCGGCCGAGAAGATCACGATGTCCAGCGCCGAGTAGTCGGCGGTGGCCGCGTCCTCGACGGTGATCTCGGTGTCCTGCCAGGGCAGCGTGCGTCCGGCGGACCGGGACGAAGCGAACAGCCGCAGCTGCTCGACCGGGAAGTTCCGCTCGGCGAGGATGCCCCGCACCACGCCGCCGACCTGTCCGGTGGCTCCGACGATTCCGATCCTCATGGGACTCCTTCTTTCTGGCCTGACTCGGGTGTCTGCTCGGAACACCTGCTCAGTAGTGCCTCCATCATGTGTGTGACACCCGTCGCCTTGTCCAATCCGTTCCATTCCGTGGCGGCTCGGAAGGCCGGATTACGACAGAGCGTGGCGGAATGGTCGCTGTGCGTACCCGGCCGGTCGCGGGCGTGCCCTGCGGATACCCCGCGGGGTGAACATCCGGTGACCGGCTGCCGCACCCCCGGGCAGCGCTCCGTGACCGGCCGGTGGCCGGCAGCTCCCCGTGCGGTGATGGGTTCCCCGCGTTGCGGTGGCGTTCACACTCAGGTCATCCCCGATGCCAACCATCCCAGGTGACAGGGCAGTTGTGCTGCCCGGCCGCCTTCGCGTTCGCACCCGGGGAGCCCGCGTATGTCCCGTATACGGTCCGCCGCCACCTTCGACCGCCGTACGTTCCTCACCGCCACCGGGGCCGTCGGCGCCGCCACCGGGCTGGGGCTCGCCTTCGGCGTCGGCCCGGACCGGCCGGCGCAGGCCGCCACCGTCACCTCCGGCCCGGCCCCGGCCGCGCCCGTCCCGGTCGATGCGCCCGCCGTCCCCCGTACGCCGTACACCCGGGGGACCACGCTTGCCGGCGTGTCCGCCCCGCGCGGCAGCGGCGGCTACCGCAGGCTCGCCGACGGCCCCGCCTGGAACCGGGTCGTCCGCGCCGATCTGGCCACCGCACACGGCGGGCGGGCCGAGCGGCGCACCGCGCTGGCGTCGTTCGTCCAGTTCACCGACCTGCACCTGGTCGATGTGCAGAGCCCGCTGCGCTACGAGTACCTGCGCGCCGAGACCGCCAGCGCCTGGCGGCCGCAGGAGGCGCTGTCGGTGGCCGGTGTGGTCTCGCTGATCGAGCGGGTCAACGCGCTGCCCGGCGGGCCCGCCACCGGCGCCCCGCTGTCCTTCGTGATGACCACCGGGGACAACACCGACAACAACTCCAAGCTGGAGCTGGAGTGGTTCCTGACCGCGATGAGCGGTGGCCGGATCACCCCGAATTCCGGCGACCCGCGCCGCTACGAAGGCGTCCAGGACAGCGGGCTGAAGCTGTACTGGCAGCCGGACAGCGCGCTGCGCGACGCCGACAAGCAGCAGGGCTTCCCGCGGCTGGACGGGTTCCTGGAGGCCGCGATCCGCACCGTCCACAGCCCGGGGCTGCGGCTGCCCTGGTACTCGACGGTCGGCAACCACGACTCGCTGCCCGGCGGCTGCTACGCCCCCGGCGACCCCTTCTGGACCGAGACCGCCACCGGCGGCCGCAAGCTGGAGACGCTGCCCGCCGCCGAGGCCGCGAAGGTCTGGAAGGCGGTCAAGGACGGCCTCGACCCCAAGGGCGCGGACTTCAAGCGGCTGCTGACCTCACACACCAAGCAGTCCAGGAGGGTCACCCCCGACGAGCGGCGCGCCCCCTTCACGCGGGCCGAGTATCTGCGCGCCCACCTCGACCCGGCGCACACCGGCCCCGGCCCGCACGGCCACGGCTACACCTCCGCGCATCTCGACGGGAACCGCCTCTACTACACCTTCCGGGTCTCCGACGACGTCCTCGGGATCAGCCTGGACACCACCGACCCCGGCGGCCACTACACCGGCTCGGTCGGTGACGCCCAACTGCGCTGGCTGGAGCGGACGCTGAAGGAGAACGAGAAGGGGGAGAAGGCGCATGTGCTGGTCTTCAGCCACCACACCAGCAAGACGATGAACAACACCCGCCCCGACCCGGCCCACCCGCACGAGCGGCGACACGACGGCGCCGAGCTGGTGGAGGTGCTCGCCGCCCACCCCGGCGTGGTCGGCTGGATCAACGGCCACAGCCACAAGAACGACATCACCGCGCACGGCAGCTTCTGGGAGATCTCCACCGCCTCGCACATCGACTTCCCGCAGCTGGCCCGGGTCATCGAGCTGGTGGACAACCACGACGGCACGCTGTCGCTGTTCACCACCCTGGTCGAGTCGGCCGCCCCGCACCGCACGGACTTCAGCGACCTCTCGCAGACCGGACTGGCGGCCCTCTACCGCGAACTGTCCTTCAACGCCCCCGAGGCCCGTACGGACCTGGCGGGCACGGCCGGGGACCGCAACGTCGAGCTGCTGCTCCAGCGGAGCTGACGGCCTCGGGACCGCGCCCGCGCCGGGGGAGATCCCCCTAGCGCGGCAGGACCGCGACATACGCGCTCGGCTCCCGGTCCCCGGCCGCCATCAGGGCCGTACGGATCACCGCGGCCTGCTGTTCGGGTGCCGTGCGCAGGGTGCGCGGCAGACAGCGGACGACGGTGATGCCGAGCCGCTCCAGGTGCTCGCGCTTGTGGAAGAACGGCGACTGGAGCGGGTCCTCCTCGGGGCGCGGTGCCCGGGTGTCGATCTCCAGGGCCACCGCGTGCTCCGGCCAGAAGGCGTCCACCCCGCCCAGGTGCGGCCCGCCCGGCAGCCGCAGCTCGACGTTCCACAGCGGGTCGGGCAGCCCGTGGGCGCGCACCATCGCATAGAGCCGCTGCTCGGCCAGCGCCCGGCCCTCGGCCAGCAGGGTGTCCACCGCGTCCACCACATGCGGCCGGGTCAGCAGCCGGGCCCGGCTCAGCTCCCGTACCACCGAGGTCGCCTCGCAGTGGCCGCCGCGCACCGCCTCGGTCAGCAGCCGGCGCACCGTCGCGGCGTCGGTGAGCGAGCCGACCGCGTCCGCCACCGCGCGGGGCACCGGCGCGGCCGGCACCCCGGTGATCTCCTGCGCGACGGGCAGCTCCACCGCCCGCACGATCCGCGCGAAACCGGTCGAGCGCAGCCGCCGGGTGCGGGCCACCAGCACCTCGATGCGGTCCAGGGCGAGCAGCGGGGGCGCCTCGGCGAAGCCGTGCAGGGCGAGCGCCGCCAGCCCCGTGATCATCGCCTCGGGGGCGTCCCCGGACGCGGTGGCCTGCAGGGGCACCGTCGGCCCCCGGTGACTGGCGTACAGCAGGACCGCATGCAGCCGGTCCTCGCTGGTGGGCGGTCCCGGGTGCAGCAGATAGATGCCGGGGAGCACCTGTTGCCAGGGGCCGCCGGGGCGGCAGCGTTCGGTGACCTCCGCCGCGGGGATGCCGTGCTCGCGCAGCTGACGGGTGGTCATCACCCGGCGGTGCGCGGCGGAGAGGTGCTGGAGGGGGAGGGGGGAGAGCGGGGTGTCGTGGTTCATGACCCCGAGATTCCCGCCTCCGCTCCGCCCCCTAACCGCTGTTACACGCCCGTACCACAAACCGGACAACCCTGTACTAAAGTACGGGCGTTCGACTGCCGAAAGGGGCTGGTCGCCACGGGGGTTACGGCCTCGGTCCGGCCGCCTCGTCACAAGCCTGTGCGCGCAGTGCCCGGGCCAGATCGTCCCGCTTCTCCAGGACCAGCCGGCGCAGCGCCGGAGCCGCCTGCGGATGCCCGTCCAGCCAGCCGTCCGCGGCGTCCAGCGTGGCCTGCTCCACCAGCCAGGACGGGAACAGCCCGCGCACCACCTCCATCGCGATCTCGATGGAGCGCTCCCGCCACACCCGCTCGATCGCGGCGAAGTAGCGCGGCCGGTACGGGGCCAGCAGCTCCCGCTGCCCGAACTGCGCGAACCCGGCGTCCGTCGCCTCCACCAGGGCGTTGGAGAGCACGTCGGACTCCACCACCTGCGCCCACGCCTGCGCCTTGACCTCGGCCGAGGGGCGGGCGGCCAGGCAGCGCACCTGGTGGCGCCTGCCGGAGGCGGTGTTGTCGCGGGCCAGCTCGGCGGCGATCACGGTCTCGTCCGCGACGCCGTGCGCGGCCAGCGGCTCCAGGATCGTCCAGCGCAGCTCCTGGTCCACGTCCAGGCCGTCGATCTTCGCCGTACCCGCCAGCAGGCCCTGGAGCAGCTGGAGATCGGCGGGGGAGGCGGCGAGGGCGATGAAGTGCCGGGCCCAGGCGAGCTGGTGGTCGCTGCCGGGCGGGGCCAGCCGGAGTTCGTGCAGCGTGCCTTCGGCCAGGTCCCGGGCGGCGCGCTCCTGGTCCTGGGGCGCGGAGTACTGCTCCAGCGCCGTCTGGGCCTGCCCGTGCAGGGACTGGAGCACGCCGATGTCGGTCTCCCGGCCGGCGAACCGCCGCACCAGATCGAGGTAGTCGCGGGCCGGCATCAGCCCGTCACGGGTCAGGCCCCACAGCGCGGCCCAGCACAGCGCCCGTGCCATCGGGTCGGCCAGCTCGCCGAGCCGGGCCCGCAGGGTCGCCAGCGAACCCTCGTCGAAACGGATCTTCGCGTAGGTCAGGTCCTCGTCGTTGACCAGCACCAGCTCGGGCCGTTCGAGACCGGCCAGCTCGGGCACGGTGGTCCGCGGCCCGGAGACGTCCACCTCGGCGCGGGCGTAGCGCACCAGCGCCGAGTCCCCGCCCCCGGAGAACGCGGTCTGCCGCCGGTAGAGACCGACCGCGACCCGGTGCGGCCGCAGCTGCGGGTGCGAGGGCGCCGCCTCCTGGAGGATGCTCAGCTCGGTGATCCGGTCCTGGGCGTCGTAAGTGACCTGCGGGGTGAGGGAGTTGACGCCCGCGGTCTCCAGCCAGGCCCGGGACCAGGCGGCCAGGTCCCGGCCGGAGGTCTCCTCAAGCACCGCCAGCAGATCCGTCAGCCGGGTGTTGCCGTAGGCGTGCCGCTTGAAGTAGCGCCGCGCGCCCTCCAGGAAGGCGTCCTGCCCCACGTACGCCACCAGCTGCTTGAGGACCGCGGCGCCCTTGGCGTAGGTGATGCCGTCGAAGTTGAGCTTGGCGTCCTCCAGGTCACGGATGTCGGCGGTGACCGGGTGGGTGGAGGGCAGCTGGTCGGCGCGGTAGGCCCAGGACTTGCGGCGGTTGGCGAAGGTGATCCAGCCGTTGGTGAAGCGGGTCGCCCCCACCAGCGCGAAGGCGCCCATGAAGTCCGCGTAGGACTCCTTGAGCCACAGGTCGTCCCACCACTGCATGGTGACCAGATCGCCGAACCACATGTGCGCCATCTCGTGGAGGATGACGTTGGCCCGTCCTTCATAGGACGCCTCGGTCACCTTGCCGCGGAAGATGAACTCCTCGCGGAAGGTGACACAGCCCGGGTTCTCCATGGCCCCGAGGTTGTACTCCGGGACGAAGGCGCTGTCGTACTTCCCGAAGGGGTACGGGAAGTCGAAGTGGTCGTGGAAGAAGTCCAGGCCCTGCTTGGTGACGGTGAAGATGTCGTCCGCGTCGAAGTGCTTGGCCAGGCCCTTGCGGCACAGTGCGCCCAGCGGGATCTCCAGCTCGGTGCCGTCCTCGAAGGTGCGGCGGTAGGTGTCGGAGACGTAGTGGTACGGGCCGGCGACCACGGCCGTGATGTACGTCGAGATCGGCTCGGTCACGGCGAAACGGTGCCGGCCGCCCTCGGCCTCGCCCTGCTGCGCACCGTTGCTGAGCACTCGCCAGCCCTCGGGGGCGGTCACCTCGAAGGTGAACGGGGCCTTCAGGTCGGGCTGTTCGAAGTTGGCGAAAACCCGCCGGGAGTCGGCCGGCTCGTACTGGGTGTAGAGGTAGACCTCGCCGTCCTCGGGGTCCACGAAGCGGTGCAGGCCCTCACCGGTCCGGCTGTAGGCGCACTGTGCGTCGACGACGAGGGTGTTCTCGGCGGCCAGGGAGTCCAGCGCGATCCGGGTGCCGTCGAAGACCGCCGCGGGGTCCAGCTCCCGGCCGTTGAGGGTGACGGAGCTGACCGACGGCGCCAGCAGGTCCGCGAAGGTCGAGGCGCCGGGCTCGGCGCAGCGGAAGCGCAGCGTCGTCCGGGAGCGGAAGGTCTCCGCGTCCGCACCGGAGGCGACCGCTGAGCGGACGTCCAGCACCACGTCGTAGGCGTCGACGCTCAGCAGCCGACCCCGCTCACGTGCCTCGTCCCGGGACAGATTCTCACCTGGCACGACGTGACTCCCTCGTCCTCGTCCACGAATATCGAACAACGGGAATCATGGCACGCCCGCCGTCGGTTGAACCTTCCACGGAAGCGCCCCGCTCACCGACCCAGCACAGCTCGCATAAGGAGACCCCGTGTCCGAGACCGCGAAGACCCCCGCAGACTTCTGGTTCGACCCGCTGTGCCCCTGGGCGTGGTTGACGTCCCGCTGGATGCTGGAGGTGGAGAAGGTCCGTCCCGTCGAGGTGCGCTGGCATGTGATGAGCCTGGCGGTGCTCAACGAGGACAAGCTCGACGAGCTGCCGGAGGAGTACCGCGAGAACATGCGCCCCGGCGGCAAGGCCTGGGGCCCGGTACGCGTGGTGATCGCCGCGCAGCAGCTGCACGGCGACGAGGCCGTGGGCAAGCTCTACACCGCGCTCGGCACCCGCATCCACAACGAGGGCCTCGGTGTGAATCCCGAGAGCATCGCCGCCGCCCTCGAGGACGCGGGGCTGCCCGCCGACCTGATCGAGTACGCCGACAAGGACACCTACGACACCGAGCTGCGCGCCTCCCACAAGGAAGGCATCGACCTGGTCGGCCAGGAGGTCGGCACTCCCGTCATCGCGGTCCCCGGCCCGGATTCTCACGGCGCGAGCGCAGCGAGCTCCAACGGGGGTGGTGGTCGGGCGACGGGTGGGCAGATCGCCTTCTTCGGGCCGGTCGTCACCCCGGCCCCCAAGGGCGAGGAGGCCGCCAAGCTGTGGGACGGGACGCTGATGGTCGCGTCCATCCCCGGTTTCTACGAGATCAAGCGGACCCGGACGCAGGGCCCGGTCTTCGACTGATCCGGCCGCACACAGGGGAGCGCCTCCACACGTATCGGACGTGTGGAGGCGCTCCGTCATTCCGCCTGCCGGGTGAGCGGTGAGAAGACGATCACGAGGCAGGACGACCGGTCGTCCTCACGGAGCGAGCAGCAGGTTGTTGGCGCGCTGCTTGGCGGACGCGTACCGCTTGGCCACGTCCTGCCAGTTCACGACCTGCCACATGGCCTCGATGAAGTCCACCTTCTGGTTCTTGTACTGGAGGTAGAAGGCGTGCTCCCAGGCGTCGAAGACCAGGACCGGGACCGAGCCCTGACCGACGTTGCCCTGGTGGTCGTAGACCTGCTCGACGATCAGCCGGCCGCTCACCGGCTCGTAGGCCAGCACGCCCCAGCCGGAACCCTGGGTGGTGGCCGCCGCCTTGGTCAGCTGGGCCTTGAAACCGGCGTACGAGCCGAAGCTCTCGGCGATGGCGTCGGCCAGCTCGCCCACACCGTCCTTCTCGTGGGGCTCGCCGCCGCCGTCACCGGTCATGTTGTGCCAGTAGATGCTGTGCAGGATGTGGCCGGAGAGGTGGAACGCGAGGTTCTTCTCCAGACCGTTGATGCTGCCCCACGCTTCCTTGTCGCGCGCCTCGGCGAGCTGCTCCAGGGTGTCGTTCGCGCCCTTCACATACGCCGCGTGGTGCTTGTCGTGGTGCAGCTCGATGATCTCGGGGCTGATGACCGGTGCCAGCGCCGCGTAGTCGTAGGGGAGTTCCGGAAGTGTGTAGGTCGCCATGCCGATCCCGCCTCCAAGCTGCTCAAGTGCAGTAGTTGCAAACAATGTGCAAGAGCACGCTACCAGCAGGAGTGATCACCGGCCGGTCATGGGCACCGGCCTGGTCCCAAAGACGCAGGCGGGGGGAGTGGGGTCGTTACTTCTCGGACAGGTCCGCGCCCTTGCCCAGCGACTGCTGCCGGACGAGCCCGATCACGGCCAGGACCACCCCGAAGCCGCCGGTGAACAGCAGCTGGATGCGCTGGTTCTCGTCGCGCAGCATCAGCAGCAGCACCGCGACGATGCCCGCCAGCGCCACCCAGGTCAGGACCGGGAAGGCCCACATCTTCACCACGAGCTTCTCGGGCGCCTCGCGCTCCAGCGTCCGGCGCATCCGCAGCTGTGCGGTGGCGATGAAGCCCCACACCACCAGGACGGCCGCGCCGACCATGTTCAGCAGCCACTGGAAGAGCGTGTCGGGCCACAGGAAGCTCAGCGCCACCGCGAGGAAGCCGAAGGTGGCGCACAGCAGGACGGCGCGGCGCGGGACGCCGCCGCTGACCTTGCCGAGGAAGGCCGGGCCCTGCCCGCGGGAGATGAGCGAGTACGCCATCCGCGAGGAGCCGTAGAGGTTGGCGTTCACCGCGGAGAGCAGCGCGATCAGGATGACCACGTTCATGATCTGGCCGGCCGCCGGGATCTTGAGGTAGTCCAGGACCGCCACGTACGGGCCGCTCTTGGCGATGGCGGGGGCGCTCCAGGGGATGACCGTGACGATGATGGCCATCGAGCCGACGTAGAAGAGGGCGATCCGCCACATCGCGGTGCGCACGGCGCCGGCGACACCGCGCACCGGGTCCTTGGACTCGGCGGCCGCGATGGTCACCGTCTCCAGACCGCCGTAGGCGAACACCGAGGCCAGCAGACCGACCATCAGGCCGTCGACGCCCTTGGGCAGGAAGCCGCCGTCACCGGTGAGGTGCGAGGTGCCCGGGGCGTGGGTGCCGGGGAGCACGCCGAAGATGGCCAGCAGGCCCAGCACCAGGAAGATGCCGATCGCCGCGACCTTGAGGGCGGCGAACCAGAACTCGAACTCACCGAAGTTGGAGACCGCGGTCAGGTTCGTTCCGGTGAAGATCACCATGAACAGCAGGACCCACATCCACGGCTGGGTGCCCGGGAACCACTGCAACATCACATCCGCGGCGCCCAGCGCCTCGGCGGCCACCGCCACACACAGCAGCGCGGTGAACATCCAGCCGACCGTGAACCCGGCCCAGGAGCCTATGGAGCGCTCGGCGTGCACGGAGAAGGAGCCGGAGGCCGGATTCGCCGCGGCCATCTCGCCGAGCATCCGCATGATCAGCATGACCAGCGCGCCGGAGACGGCGTAGGCCAGCACGATGGACGGGCCGGCCGCCGCGATGCCTTCGCGGGAGCCGACGAACAGGCCCGCGCCGATCACCCCGCCCAGGGCGATCATCGAGAGATGGCGCTGCTTGAGGCCGTTGGACAGCGTGGAGCCGCTGCCGGGGCCCTGGACCGCGTCGCCATGCTCGCGCGCGGGTGCGGCGGACGAGGGTGTCCGATTCATGTCGTACCTGTCCCAGTAGGTGAGAGCGGAGCAAGGCGATACTGCGTTCTCCCGGGGCCGCGACCGGTGCGACGGCGCTGCCGGGCCCCCTGGATCCCCGCCGGGGCGGCGGATCGCGCAGGGGCCTGCCGACGGTGAACTCCGGGGTCCTCGGCAAAGCGGGCTCAGTTTGAGCGCCGGTGTCCGCTCAGGGCAACAGTCGTGCAGCGAATGTTCGGTATTCAGACGTTTTCGCGACTGTGTGTGTTCGATCCGTCGTCAGTTATGACGCGGTGTGATGTCCACCGCAGGGGCCTCAGCGGCGCGCGCGGCGGCCCCGGAGCTCGCGTGCGCCCGCGACGAGCAGCACCAGACCGGTCGCCCCGGCCGACCACAGGAGCTGCGGCCGAGCCGCCTCATCGGTCAGCATCAGCACCAGCACACCGCCCATCGCCAGCAGCGCCGCCCAGGTCAGATAGGGGAACGCCCACATCCGCAGGGTCAGCTTCCCGGGCGTCTCGCGCTCGATCCGCGGCCGCAGCCGCAGTTGGGAGACGGCGATCAGGCCCCAGACGAACAGCAGCACCGCGCCGACCGCGTTGAGCATGTAGAGGAAGACCGAATCCGGCCATTTCAGATTCAGCAGCACGGAGACGAACCCGAAGGCCACCGAGGCGAGCACGGCGCGGCGCGGCACCCCTCCCGACACCTTCAGCAGCGCCCGCGGCGCCTCGCCCCGCTCGGCCAGCGAGAAGACCATCCGCGACGAGCCGTAGAGATTGGCGTTCAGCGCGGAGAGCAGCGCCACGAACACCACGATGTTCATGATCTTCCCGGCGCCCGGCACCCCGATACTGTCCAGCACCGCGACGTAGGGGCTCTTGCCCGGCTCCATCGACGACCAGGGCAGCAGGGTCACGATGACCAGCATCGAGCCGACGTAGAAGAAGAGGATGCGCCACACCGCGCTGCGCACCGCCCGGCCCACCGCGCGCGCCGGATCGTCCGACTCGGCCGCGGCGATGGTGACGACCTCCAGACCGCCGAAGGCGAACACCACCGCCAGGACACCGGAGATCACCCCGCCCCAGCCGTGCGGCAGAAAACCGCCCTGCCCGGTGAGGTTCGCCGGCCCGACCGGTTCGGTGTCCGGCAGCACTCCGAAGACCGCCAGCAGGCCCAGTACGAGGAACAGTACGATCGCGGTGACCTTCAGCGTCGCGAACCAGAACTCGAACTCGCCGAAGTTCTTCACCGCGGCCAGGTTGGCGACGGTGAAGACGACCATGAAGATCAGCACCCAGCCCCACTGCGGCACCCCCGGCACCCAGCCGTTGGCTATTCGGGCCGCGCCCGAGGCCTCCACGGCGAGCACCACGACCAGCAGGAACCAGTACAGCCAGCCGACACTGAACCCGGCCCAGCGCCCCAGCGCCCGCTCCGCATGTACCGAGAACGCGCCGGAGGCCGGCATCGCCGCCGACATCTCGCCGAGCATCCGCATGACCAGCATGGCCAGCGCACCCGCGATCAGATACGACAGCACGATCCCCGGCCCGGCCACCGCGATCCCCGCGCCGGAGCCCACGAACAGGCCCGCGCCGATCACTCCGCCCAGGCCCAGCATCGTCAGATGGCGCTGCTTGAGGCCCGCGGACAGCGGCTCTTTGCCCTCGGAGCCCGCCGCCAGGGAGGGCTCGGCGGGCTGGGTCGGTGCGTCGTGCATGGGCTCGTACTCTCGCAAGGGCCGGGGCGGCGGGGCCGCCGGCGGATTGGGGGAACTCCACAGGTCACCGCGGGGCGGACCCAGTGTCACCGCACCTCGCGCGCTACCACAAAACCGGTGTTTTACAGCGGCCCCGGCCGTGATGAGCATCACGTGACCTGCAATGACGTATCGCGCCCCGTCAGGGCCGGGCATTCTGGCGGTTGTTCGGAACTCTCCAAGCGGGCCGGTGAGGCTTTGTCAGCGCCACACGATGATCGCCGGCGGCCCGCTGGACTAACGTCATCGCGTCCCGTCCCGTATCCCTCTCACCTCGCGGAGTCCTGATGAGCACTGCCGCTCTCACTCGTCCCGGCGCAGTCCTCGCCGATCTGCTGCCGGCCGCCACCGCCTCCCGCGCCCGCGTCCGTGACGCCGCGCTGGTGCTCGGCGGCGCCGCGCTCACCGGCATCGCGGCCCAGATCGCCGTCCCGGTCCCCGGCTCCCCGGTCCCGGTCACGGGCCAGACCTTCGCCGCGCTCCTGGTCGGTGCCTCGCTCGGCGCGAGCCGCGGGCTGCTCTCGCTCGCGCTGTACGCCCTGGCGGGTATCGCGGGCATGCCGTGGTTCGCCGGCGGTGCCTCCGGCGTCGGCGGTGCCACCTTCGGCTACATCGCGGGCATGCTGCTCGCCGCCACCGTCGTGGGCGCGCTGGCCCGCCGCGGCGGCGACCGCGGGGTGCTGCGCACCGCCGCCACCATGGCCGCGGGCACGGCCCTGATCTACGCCGTCGGCGTCCCCTACCTCGCGCTGAGCACCGGCATGTCCTTCGGCCAGGCCGTCGCCGTCGGACTCGTCCCGTTCCTCATCGGTGACGCCCTCAAGGCCGCGCTGGCGATGGGCGCGCTGCCCGCGGCCTGGAAGCTGGCCGGGCGCCGCGGCTGAGCAGGCGCCGTACGCCGCACGCAACGGGCCGGGCCCCGCAGTCACCGTTTCGGTGCGTGCGGGGCCCGGCCCGTGGCCTGTGTCCTGCTAGCCCCGGTCCGCGGGCCGGGCGGCGACGCCGGGGGCGCCCGCCGCTTCCGCCGCCGCGGTCTCCCGCGGCCGCCGCCGGTCCAGGATCAGCCCGACCGCCAGCACCACCACGGCCGCGACCACCGACAGCACCATCTGCTGGCGCCCCTCGGGGTTGTAGAACATGTAGCCGATGACGAAGACGATCAGTGCGATCGTCGCGTAGGTCAGCCACGGGTACAGCCACATCCGCACCGTCAGCCGCTCCGGCGTCTCCCGCTCGATGACCCGGCGCATCCGCAGCTGCGAGAGGCAGATGACCAGCCAGACGAACAGCGCCACCGCGCCCGAAGAATTCAGCAGGAACTGGAAGACGGTGTCCTTCGAGGTGTAGCTGAAGATCGTCGCAATGAAGCCGAAGGCGACCGACGCCCAGATCGCGACCGCCGGCACCCCGCCCTTGTTGACGGTGGCGAACGACTTCGGCGCATCTCCGCGCTGTCCCAGCGAGAACGCCATCCGGGAGGCGGTGTAGAGCCCGGAGTTCAGACAGGACAGCACCGCGGTCAGCACCACGACATCCATCACGGTGCCCGCGTACGGAATGTCCAGGGACTCCAGCACGGCCACGTACGGGCTCTTCTCCACCGCCTTGGAGTTCCACGGCAGCAGCGTCACGATCACCGCGATCGAGCCGATGTAGAAGAGCGCGATCCGCCAGATGACGCTGTTGACGGCCTTGCGGACGGCCTGCACCGGGTTCGGCGACTCGCTCGCCGCCAGCGTGACGATCTCACTGCCCATGAAGGAGAAGACCACCAGCAGCATGCCGGAGAGGATCGCCCCCGGACCGTGCGGCAGGAATCCGCCGTGCCCGGTCAGATTCTCCGTGCCGACCGGGGAGCCGCCCGGCGGCAGCCCGAATATCGCCAGCGCGCCGATCACGATGAAGACGACGATCGCGACGACCTTGATCCCGGCGAACCAGAACTCGAACTCGCCGAACGAGCCGACCGAGACCAGGTTCGTGCCGGTCAGCACGATCATCACCAGCAGCGCCCAGGCCCACTGCGGGACGGCCGGGACCCAGCCGGTGAGGATCGCGGCGGCCGCGGTCGCCTCGACGGCCAGCACGACCGACCAGAAGAACCAGTACAGCCAGCCGATCGTGAAGCCGGCCCAGCGGCCCATGGCCCGGTCCGCGTACGCGGAGAACGAGCCGGACGTGGGCGAGGCCGCGGCCATCTCGCCCAGCATCCGCATCACCAGCACGACCAGCAGACCGGTCAGCGCGTAGGAGAGCAGGATGCCGGGGCCGGCGGCCGCGATACCGGCGCCGGAGCCGACGAACAGGCCGGCACCGATGACACCGCCGATGGCGATCATCGACAGATGGCGGTTCTTGAGCCCTGCCTGGAGCCCGTCCTGCGACTGTCCCCCGGTGGGTCCGCTGCCGGGGGTGCCGGTGGGGACCGGTGTGGTGGTAGGCGGGTGCGCGCCCATGTGCACCGTCCTTCGTGGTTCGCGGATGGATCCCTCGCATTAGATCTTCGTTCACCGTGGATTGGAAGGTCTGAAGCCGGATTGTTGTGTGAAACCCTGGAAGGTTGTGCACCGCGCTTGCGTACGGAAGGCGGGGGGTCGCTTTCTGTGCACAGTGCCCCGGGAAGACCCAGCGGCGCCTACCCGGCGCCGCTCGTGTCACACTCATCGCATGCGCGTGTACCTCGGCTCCGACCATGCCGGTTTTGAACTCAAGAACCACCTCGTCGAGTGGCTCACGGCCCACGGCCACGAGCCCGTCGACTGCGGTCCCCACATCTACGACGCCCAGGACGACTACCCGCCGTTCTGTCTGCGTGCCGCGGAGAAGACCGCCGCCGACCCGGACAGCCTCGGCATCGTGATCGGCGGCTCCGGCAACGGAGAGCAGATCGCCGCCAACAAGGTCAAGGGCGTCCGGGCCGCACTGGCCTGGAGCGAGGAGACCGCCAAGCTCGGCCGCGAGCACAACGACGCCAACGTCATCTCCGTGGGCGGCCGGATGCACACCGAGGCGGAGGCGACCAAGTTCGTCGAGATCTTCCTCGCCACCCCCTACTCGGGCGAGGAGCGGCACACCCGCCGCATCGACATGCTCTCGGCCTACGAGACCACCGGCGAACTGCCCGCCATCCCCGCCCACCACCCGCAGGGCTGACCCCCGTTCATCCCGTCGCCCGCCCACCCCGGCCGCCGGGGAGGGCGGGCGCGCCCACTGGAGGACATCCGTGCCCGAGGGGCATACGATCCACCGCCTCGCCCTGGACCACCGCTCCCGCTTCGAGGGCGAACCGGTCCGGGTGAGCAGTCCGCAGGGCAAGTTCACCGGCGGCGCGGCGCTCGTCGACGGCCAGGTCATGACGACCGCCGAGGCGCACGGCAAACACCTCTTCCTCGGCTTCGGTGCGGACCGCTGGGTCCATGTCCACCTCGGGCTGTTCGGCAAGCTCGGCTTCGGCACGGCCCCCGCCCCGCCGCCCACCGACACCGTGCGCCTCCGGCTCGCGAACCCGTCCGCCTACGCGGACCTCCGCGGCCCCACCACCTGCGCACTGATCACCGAAGCCGAGAAGCACGCGATACACGACCGGCTCGGCCCCGACCCGCTGCGCCCCGGGGACGACGGCACCCGCGCCTGGCAGCGGATCTCCCGCAGCCGTACGACGATCGCCGCGCTGCTGCTCGACCAGAAGATCATCGCCGGAGTCGGCAACGTCTACCGCGCCGAGGTCCTCTTCCGCCACGGCATCGACCCCTACCGGCCCGGCCGCGACCTCACCCGCACCGAATGGGACGCGCTCTGGGCCGACCTGGTGTTCCTGATGGCCGAGGGCGTCCGGGACAACCGGATCGACACCGTCCGCCCGGAACATCTGCCGGAGGCCATGGGCCGCCCGCCGCGGGTCGACGACCACGGCGGCGAGGTGTACGTCTACCGCCGCGCCCACCTGGGCTGCCACATCTGCGGCAGCGAGATCCGCACCGCCGGTCTCGCCGCCCGCAACCTCTTCTGGTGCCCGGGCTGCCAGCCGTCCACCGGCGGCTGACGGCCGGGCCGGCCCGGACCGGCCCTCAGAACCCGTGCGGCAGCCAGGGCGCCACATCCGACCCGAACGCCACCGACGCCGCCGCCAGCGCACCGGGCCGCAGCTCCCGCACCCGGCCCGCCGCCGCCAGCGACGACAGCGAGAAGCCGCCCAGATACGCCGACCCCAGCTCCCGTACGGACAGGGCCAGCTCGGCCGGGTCCGCGGTCCGCGCGCAGGAGGCGCCCGCCGCGTCACCGGACAGCCGCCAACGCCCCTCGTTCCACGGGCAGAAGGGGTCCGTGACCTCCAGCACCACGTCCACCGGCGTCCGGTACGTCCGCGCCGCCAGCGCCGCGCCCGCCTCCACCGGCCGCACGAACAGCGACTCGTCCAGCCGGATACCGCACCGCCGCATGTCCGGGACGAGATGCAGCAGCGCATCGTCCACCGGCCGGGTGGACACCGCCACCGACGACGTCAGGTCGATCCCGAACAGAAAGCGCCACAGCGCCGCGTACCCCACCGGGTCCAGCGCCTCGACATCGCGCACCCGCACCGTGCCCGACGGCCCGGCGTGGTCCCGGCCCGGCTTGACCGCGAAGCGCGCATATCCCCGCACTTCGCCGTCCACCTCGGCCAGCACACACTGAAGCACCCCGGCCCCGTCCCGTTTGCCCGGGTCGTCCAGTACGGGGATCCGCTCCCAGCCGGGCCGCCGGGCAAGCATCCCGGGCCGGGCAGGCACCAGCCGGGCATAGACCCGCTCGCAGTCGGCCACCGCGGCCGCCGGGTCCACCAGCCGCAGCCGTACGCCGTCCACACCGGGCAATTCGGGGGCGGGCAGCCGCACGGTGTCCACGGTCAGCTGCATGTCCTGGGCCGCCGGACCGTAGCCGAACCGGCCGTAGATCGCCGGCTCCGAGGCGGTCAGCGCCGCCAGCGGCTCACCGCGCTCCCGGACGTCCGCCAGCTGGTGGCGCATCATCGAACGCAGCAGCCCGCGGCGGCGGTGCGTCGGCTGCACACTGACCATCGAGACGCCCGCCACGGGCACCTCGGCCCCGCCCGGAACCGTGAGCCCGAACGAGAACGACCCCGCGGTGGCGACCCACCCGCCGTCGTCCCACACGCCGAATGAGCGCCCGGTCTCGGTGAGCTCACGACGCAGGGCGCGCTCCTCAGGAGGCAGCGGCAGCCCTCCGAACGCCAGGTCCAACGTGTCGGCCCAGCTGTCCCATTCGACGTCCCGCAGGTCCCGCAATTCCGTCGCCATACTCCATGCCTAACAGGACACTCTCCGGACGCGCGACCGCATTTCGAACAGTGTTTCCCGGCAACGCGCCAGGACGACGTGCGGCGAATCGACGCGCCGCCGAACGGGTGGATAAGGTCCCAGAGAAATGACACGCGGCCAGGGCACGGACACCCTGACGGCCCGGATGCACAAAGGCCTGCACCGGGCCCGCGTCGGCGTGCGCAAGGCCGGGGTCGACTACTTCCGCGGCGACGGCTCCGACCGGTTCGCGCTCGCCGTCCTCCTCATCGCCATACCCGCCATCGCCGCGGGCACGCTCCGGTGGCCGGAATGGATCGCCCCGACGGCCCTGGTCCTGCCGGTCATCGCCGGCGGACTGCTGCTGCGGCCGGCCAACCTCCTGGTCCTGTACGGCGCCTCCGCGGCCGCACTGGTCGTCGAGGCCGCGCTGTTCGGCCCGTACGACGAAGGACCGGAGCGGATCACCCCGGGCACGGTCCTGGTCGTCGCCGCGGTCGGGTTCTTCGGGCTGCTGATCGCGCAGTTCCGCAGCCGGGTCGGGGTGCCCTGGCGGCGTGGCGGCACGATGCTCTTCGACCTGCGCGAACGCATCCGCGTCCAGAGCAAACTGCCCACGCTGCCCGAGGGCTGGCACCACGAGATGGCGCTGCGGCCGGCCGGCGGGCAGTCCTTCTCCGGCGACTTCGTGGTGGCCTCCCGCACCCACGGCGGCCACATCCTCGAAGTGGTGCTGACCGATGTCTCCGGCAAGGGCATGGACGCGGCCTCCCGCGCCCTGCTGCTGTCCGGCGCCTTCGGCGGCCTGCTCGGCTCGCTGCCGCCGCACGGCTTCCTGCCCGCCGCCAACGGCTATCTGCTGCGCCAGGACTGGGACGAGGGGTTCGCGACCTCCATCCATCTCGTCCTCGACCTCGAATCGGGCGACTACGAGCTGCTCTCCGCGGGACATCTGCCGGCCCTCCAGCTCAGCGCCGGCAGCGGCCGCTGGGAGGAGAAATCGGGGGAGGGGCCGCTGCTCGGCGTCTACGACGGCGCCCAGTTCGACCCGGTCAAGGGGCGGCTGCGGCCGGGTGACGTGCTGATGCTGTTCACCGACGGCCTGGTCGAGGCCGCCGACCGCGATATCGCCGAGGGCATCGACCGGCTGACCGGCGAGGCCGACCGCTATGTCGCCAGTGGCTTCGCCGGGGCCGCCTGGCATCTGATCGAGGCCGTCGCCAAGGACGTCAACGACGACCGCGCGCTGCTGCTGATCTGCCGCGACGCGTGACGGGAGCGGCACCGCCCGGGGCGGAAGCGCCCGGGGCGGAAGCGGCGCGGGCGGAAACGCCGGGGACGGAAGCGGCCCGTCCGCTCTCCCCGCCGCCGGGTCCTGCTCCGTCGGCCAGGGAAGGAAGCGTGCTCAGGCGCTGACGCGGGCCCGTGCCGCGTCGGCCGGGTCCTTCCGGAACGCCCAGGCCATCGTCGGCTCCATCGCGAAGCGGAACATCCTGCGGACCGGCGGGGTGCACAGGGCCGTCACGATGCCGCCCGCGATCAGCGTGACCGCGATCTCACCGAGCGGCGAGTGCAGCCAGGCGTAGTCGTCGAACCAGCCCCAGAACCGCGAGCCCTTGGCCAGGAAACCGTGCAGCAGATAGCCGTACAGCGTGCCGGCGCCCAGCACCGTGAACCACGTCCGCCGCGTCGGCACCCAGGAGAAGAAGCAGGCCACCATCACGATCGAGCAGCCGAAGAGCGCCAGTGTCATGATCGCGCCGATCCACCAGGTGGTGCCCAGCTCCTGGGCGCTGTCCCGGTGGTAGAACCACGCCGAGGACATCCGGGGCGCGGCCCAGTAGGCCATCAGCAGCGCACCGGCGAAGACCGGCAGCGAAGCGATCCGCACCGCCCGCCGCTGCACCATCTTGAAGTGCTCCGGCCGCAACGCCAGCCCCAGGACGAAGAACGGGAGGAACTGGAGCACCCGCTGGAGGTCCAGGTCATCGCCGATGTCCGGGGACACCGAGGCCATGACGGCGATGGCCACCGCGAGCGGAATCGGCCAGCGCACGACCTTCCACAGCGGGGTGGTCAGCCGCCAGATGAACAGGGCCACCAGGAACCACGTCAGGAACCAGGGGTCGAGCAGGCTGACGGGGTGCCCGGGATCGTCGTCCGCCCAGCGCTTGAAGAACGCATAGGCCGTCTCGAAGAGGACGTAGGGGACCGCGACCCCGGTGACCAGCCGCTGCAACCGGTCCTTGCGCATGTCGAAGCTGCGCGAGAAGTAACCGGAAATGATGATGAAGGCCGGCATGTGGAAGGTGTAGACGGTCATGTAGAGCGCCTCGGCGGCCCGGCTGCTGTCGGTCAGCGGTTCCCAGGCGTGCCCCATCGCCACCAGCACGATGGCCAGGTACTTCGCGTTGTCGAAGAAGGCGTTGCGGCCCTCGCTCTTCGGTGCGGGCGCGGCCGTGTCCTGCGCCGCGCCCGACGGCTGCTCCGCGGGCTCCGCCCGGTCCGTGCCCTCCGCCGCCCGGGCAGGGGGAAGTTCGCGTCGGGGTGTCGCGGCAGCGGGAAACATTGGAGGCACGATAGCGGCGGTCGGCGAATGCGTAAAACCGCCTAGGAGCCATTCCCCTTTTCCTCGGGGTTCCCTCGCGTTTTCCTAGGGTTCCGCCGTGGACGGCCCGCGGATAAAATCCGCAAGCGCGGGGAAGAGACCCCTCCTCAGCCGTCCGATTCATCCCCTATCATCCCCTCAAATCACCCCGTATCCCCCGCAAACGACTCTGGGGGAATGTCCGATTCCTTAGTCTTATGTCCGAATGCTAATAAGCCTTCGTGGCGCGCCGTAAGGCAGTGACGGATGCCACGGACAGGAAATTCTCCGGACCCGCAGGAATGATCGGAATGCGGCGGACGAATGACCGGGTCGAATTACCGACGCGGCATCAGGCGAGGGAAATGCACCACCCGGTCCGGCCTCTCGCGTTCACCGTGCGGCCACCGCCGCGCCACCCGTGCGTCACCCCACCGCGGCCCCACGGACCGCCACCGGCTGGAATCGGGCAAAGCGTTGGCCGATGATTCGTCACCGGCCTGCAATGGGCATGGAGTTGGTGGCACGATGGGTGCAGGGGGGTGTGCGCGGCATGCCCCCGGGCCGGTGAGGCGTTCCGACCGAGGGTGTGATCAGTGTGGCTCTATCGCTGTCAGTTGTGCTGCTGTTGGGGATCATTCTGATCGTGCTGATCAGAGGGAAGTCGATCAAGGCGGGCCCGGCGTTCGTCGCCATACTGTTCGGCTTCTTCCTCGCCTCCACGGGCATGGCGCCGTCCATCAACCGGTTCCTCAACTCGATTGCGGACACCATCAACCACATCACCTTCTAGGCGGCCCGCCTCAAGGTGTCCGCCGGCCTCCCCGTGCCGTGCGCCGCACGGGGTTCAGCCGTTCGAGGTCTCTTCGCTCCCGGTCCGCGCCACGGCCTCGCGCACGGCATCCTCGCTCCGTCCGACCAGCGCCGAGCCGTCGTCCGCGGTGATGATCGGGCGCTGGATCAGCCGGGGGTGTGCCGCCAGCGCCGCGATCCACCGCTCGCGCGCGGCGTCGGTGCGCTCCCACTCCCCAAGGCCCAGCTCCTTCGCCTCGGTCTCCTGGGTCCGGGTGATGTCCCAGGGCTCCAGGCCCAGCCGCGTCAGCACCCCGCGCAGGTCATCGGCGTCCGGCGGGTCTTCGAGATACCTGCGCACGGTGTAGTGGGCGCCCGCCTCGTCGAGGATCTCCACGGCCGAACGGCACTTGGAGCACGCGGGATTGAGCCAGATCTCCATGCAGACCACCTTATTGACCCGTGACCGCGGTGCGAAGGGGTGTGCAGGCGCGCGTCAGTCCGTTCCGGACAGCAGAAAACCCCAGGCCATCCGGTCTGGGGTTTCCTCTTACGAGCGGGCGACGGGAATCGAACCCGCGTAGCCAGTTTGGAAGACTGGGGCTCTACCATTGAGCTACGCCCGCGAGCGCCACAGGTCGCAGGACCTCGGCACGCAGTGCATCCTAGCGGGTCATGGCGGTGTGCCGCACATCCCTTCCCGCGGACGGCGTGCGCCGCGGCATTCCCCGCGGGCCGCGCCCGCCGGGCATCCCGATAACTGGCAGCCGCGCCCCCTGCGGCCATGTACCCTACGTGTCGCACCGACGGGGTGTGGCGCAGCTTGGTAGCGCGTCCGCTTTGGGAGCGGAAGGTCGTCGGTTCGAATCCGGCCACCCCGACCAGCAGCAGGTCGGCCCGGCAGTACGCAGTCGGGCACAACCTCGGCCCACCATGGCAATGCCGCAAGATCAGCGGCTAATCATGATCGCGTTGTGGGCGTCATCCTCCTTGCAGTTACTATGCAAGTTGCGTGCCCGTGTGTCTGTGTACCGGGCGTGATCGACCGGACCCGGATCAGCCGGGTACGGCAGATCTCAAGCAGAACCCCAGAAGTCAGCCCCAAGGAGACCGAACCGTGAAGAGCGCCGTGGAGACCCTGAACCCGACTCGGGTTCGGCTCACTGTCGAGGTGCCCTTCGAGGAGCTCAAGGACAGCCTCGACGCGGCGTACAAGAAGATCAACCAGCAGGTCACGGTGAAGGGCTTCCGTCAGGGCAAGATCCCGGCCCGGGTCATCGACCAGCGGTTCGGTCGTGGCGCCGTGCTCGAAGAGGCCGTCAATGACGCGCTCCCGAAGTTCTACACCGAAGCGGTCAACGAGGGTGAGCTGAACGTCCTCGGCCAGCCCGACGTCGACATCACCGAGCTGAAGGACGGCGAGCTGCTGGCCTTCACCGCCGAGGTCGACATCCGCCCCGCCCTCGAGATCCCGGACTACTCCGGCATCGAGGTCGAGGTCGACGCCGTGGAGGTGTCGGACGAGGACGTCACCAAGTCCGTCGAGCAGCTGCGTGAGCGCTTCGCGACGACCAGCCCGGTCGAGCGCGCGGCCCAGGACGGCGACGTCCTGACGCTGAACCTCGAGGCCAAGGTGGACGGCGAGGTCCTGGAGGACGGCGTCGCCGAGGGTGTCACGTACACCGTCGGCTCCGGCGAGCTCCTCGACGGCATCGACGAGGCCGTCACCGGCGTGGAGGCCGGCGGCAGCGCCACCTTCACCTCCGAGCTCAAGGGCGGTTCCGCCGAGGGCAAGGAGGCCGAGGTCAAGGTCGAGGTCACCGAGGTCAAGTCCCGTGAACTGCCCGAGCTGGACGACGACTTCGCGCAGCTCGCCAGTGAGTTCGACACCTTCGAGGACCTCCAGGCGGACAGCCGCAAGCGCCTCGAGCAGATGAAGAAGTACGACCAGGCCACCCAGGCTCAGGAGAAGGTCCTGGACGAGCTGCTCAAGCTCGTCGAGGTGCCGATGCCGGAGAAGCTGCTCGCGGACGAGATCGAGACCCGCAAGCACAACCTGGTGAACCACCAGCTCGGTCAGATGGGCCTCGACCTCGCGAAGTACCTGGAGATCCAGGGCAAGAGCGAGGAGGAGTTCGACGCCGAGACCAAGGAGCAGGCCGAGAAGGGCATCAAGACCCAGTTCATCCTGGACGAGCTGGTCAACAAGGAGAAGCTGAACGTCAGCCAGGAGGAGCTCACCGAGCACCTCATGCGCCGCGCGCAGTCCTCCGGCATGTCCCCCGATCAGTTCGCCCAGGCCGTCGTCGAGGGCGGCCAGGTGCCGATGCTCGTCGGTGAGGTCGCCCGCGGCAAGGCCCTCGCGGTCGTCGTCGAGGCCGCCACGGTCAAGGACAGCAACGGCGAGGTCATCGAGCTCGACGACGAGGACGAGACGGCCGAGACCGTCGAGGCCTCCGAGGCCACCGAGGCCGAGGGCACCGAGGAGAAGCCCGAGGCCTGAGCCCCGGACGCTTCCATGCGCCTGCGCGCAGTTCTCTGATCACGGGCCCGAACACGCACGTCCGCGTGTTCGGGCCCGTGGTCGTACCACCCCGTGAGCCTGCGCTCACAGCGAACAGTTATCGATGCGGGATGGCGTTGTCCGACCTGCGCGTTAGGGTCCGTAGATACGAGGGCAGGGGAGTCCCTGAAACCGCGCCGGGGCCACACACGGCGCCGCCTCCCCACGCCCCAGCAGACGACGCTGAGACGGCCTGGAGCCGTCCGACAACGAGCAGGTGGACACGTGACGATCCCGATGCCTTCCGCCGCCGCTGAGCCGACCTTCGGTGGCCTCGGCGACCAGGTCTACAACCGGCTGCTCGGCGAGCGGATCATCTTCCTCGGCCAGCCGGTCGACGACGACATCGCCAACAAGATCACCGCGCAGCTGCTTCTTCTCGCCGCGGACCCGGACAAGGACATCTTCCTCTACATCAACTCCCCGGGCGGCTCGATCTCGGCCGGGTTGGCGATCTACGACACCATGCAGTACATCAAGAACGACGTGGTGACGATCGCGATGGGCCTCGCCGCCTCCATGGGCCAGTTCCTGCTGAGCGCCGGCACCCCGGGCAAGCGCTTCGCGCTGCCGAACGCCGAGATCCTCATCCACCAGCCCTCCGCGGGCCTGGCCGGCTCCGCGTCGGACATCAAGATCCACGCCGAGCGGCTGCTGCACACCAAGAAGCGGATGGCGGAGCTGACGGCCTTCCACACCGGTCAGACCGTCGAGCGGATCACCCAGGACTCGGACCGCGACCGCTGGTTCTCCGCCGACGAGGCCAAGACGTACGGCCTGATCGACGATGTGATGACCTCCGCCGCAGGCGTTCCGGGCGGGGGCGGCACCGGGGCCTGAGCCCCGTACCACTCGCCCTTGAGCCCCCACCCCACTTGATCGCCACCAGGACGGTGAACACCACGATGAACAACTACCCCGGCAGCGGCCTCTCCCAGGGCGCGGAGTCCGAGTTTTCCGGCCCGCGCGCCGAGTCCCGCTACATCGTCCCGCGCTTCGTCGAGCGCACCTCGCAGGGCGTGCGCGAGTACGACCCGTACGCGAAGCTGTTCGAGGAGCGCGTGATCTTCCTCGGCGTGCAGATCGACGACGCGTCGGCCAACGACGTCATGGCGCAGCTGCTGTGCCTGGAGTCGATGGACCCGGACCGGGACATCTCGATCTACATCAACAGCCCGGGCGGCTCCTTCACGGCGCTCACGGCCATCTACGACACGATGCAGTTCGTGAAGCCGGACATCCAGACGGTCTGCATGGGCCAGGCGGCCTCCGCCGCGGCCGTGCTGCTCGCCGCCGGCACCCCCGGCAAGCGGATGGCGCTGCCGAACGCCCGTGTGCTGATCCACCAGCCGTACAGCGAGACCGGCCGCGGCCAGGTCTCCGACCTGGAGATCGCCGCCAACGAGATCCTGCGGATGCGCTCGCAGCTGGAGGACCTGCTGGCCAAGCACTCCTCCACGCCGATCGAGAAGATCCGTGACGATATCGAGCGTGACAAGATCCTGACCGCCGAGGAGTCCCTGGCGTACGGTCTGGTCGACCAGATCGTCTCGACGCGGAAGTCGTCCGTCTCCATCGGCTGACGATCTTCGCGAAGTGAGCCGGAGCGTTGCCCCCTTGGACCGGAATCGGATCGAGTGAACCGAGTCGGTCCAAGGGGGGCCCGTACGGGGGGCCCGGCAAGGTACCGTCGATAGGCAAGCACCCGGGTCCGCGGAGCAATGCGGATCCCAGGCGAAGGGGAAGCACCTCGTGGCACGCATCGGTGACGGCGGCGACCTGCTCAAGTGCTCATTCTGCGGAAAGAGTCAGAAGCAGGTGAAGAAGCTCATCGCGGGACCTGGTGTGTACATCTGCGACGAGTGCATCGACCTCTGCAACGAAATCATCGAGGAGGAGCTCGCAGAGACCTCCGAGGTGCGGTGGGAGGAGCTCCCCAAACCGCGGGAGATCTACGAGTTCCTGAACGGCTATGTCGTCGGCCAGGACCCCGCCAAGAAGGCCCTCTCGGTGGCCGTCTACAACCACTACAAGCGGGTGCAGGCGGGCGAGAACGGCCCCGGACGCGGCGAAGAGGGCATCGAGCTCGCCAAGTCCAACATCCTGCTGCTCGGCCCGACCGGCTCCGGCAAGACGCTGCTCGCGCAGACCCTCGCCCGGATGCTGAACGTCCCCTTCGCGTTCGCCGACGCCACGGCGCTGACGGAGGCCGGCTATGTCGGTGAGGACGTCGAGAACATCCTCCTCAAGCTGATCCAGGCCGCGGACTTCGACATCAAGAAGGCCGAGACCGGCATCATCTACATCGACGAGATCGACAAGGTCGCCCGGAAGAGCGAAAACCCGTCGATCACCCGCGATGTCTCCGGCGAGGGCGTCCAGCAGGCGCTGCTGAAGATCCTGGAAGGCACCACCGCCTCCGTCCCGCCCCAGGGCGGCCGCAAGCACCCCCACCAGGAATTCATCCAGATCGACACCACCAACGTCCTCTTCATCGTCGGTGGTGCCTTCGCCGGCCTGGAGAAGATCATCGAGGCCCGGTCCGGTGCCAAGGGCATCGGCTTCGGCGCCACGATCCGCTCCAAGCGGGAGATCGAGTCCAAGGACCAGCTCCAGGACGTCATGCCGGAGGACATGGTGAAGTTCGGGATGATCCCGGAGTTCATCGGCCGCCTCCCCGTCCTCACCTCGGTCCACAACCTCGACCGCGAGGCCCTGCTCCAGATCCTGGTCGAGCCGCGCAACGCGCTCGTCAAGCAGTACAAGCGCCTCTTCGAACTCGACGGTGTCGAGCTGGACTTCGACCGTCCGGCCCTGGAGGCCATCGCCGACCAGGCGATCCTGCGCGGCACCGGCGCCCGCGGTCTGCGCGCCATCATGGAGGAGGTCCTCCAGGCGGTGATGTACGAGATCCCGTCCCGCAAGGACGTGGCCCGCGTCGTCATCACCGAGGACGTCGTCCACTCGAACGTGAACCCGACCCTCGTCCCGCGCAACCGCGGCGACTCGGGCGAGCCGCAGGAGAAGAGCGCGTAGGCGCACGCAGCACGCATCACAAGAGCCGCCCGGCAGCGCGATCGCTGCCGGGCGGCTCTGTGTCGTCGTCCGAAGCCGGTGGTGCCCGGCCAGGCCGCCGGTGCCTCAGGACCGGGGGCCGCGGGGCTACTTCTCCTTGCGGACCTCGTCACGGATCTTGGCGGTCTTCTCGGAGAGCTGCTCGGCGCCGGGTGTCGTCGCGGTGGCGCCGCCTGTGGGGGACGGTGCGGCCAGTGCCTGGACGACGCCGATGGCGCTGCTGTCGCCCCAGATGCAGGTGGAGACGGTGACGGGCACGCTCACGCCGCTCCGCGTGATGGTGATTTTCTGGGTCCTACACTTCATCACGGAGCCGTCGAAGCCGTTCGGGGAGTACTCGGTCGTCGGAGTGACGTCCTCGATCTTGGCGCCCTTGTCCTCAAAGGTCTTCTTCTGGCCCTCGTCCACCTTGGCGAACATCTGACCCACGGTTCCGCCCGGGTCGGCGACGTTGCCGTACACGCCGCTAACCGTCAGCTGAAGCCCGCCGTCCCCCTTGTAGCCGGAGCTGACGCCCTTGGCGTTCGTGATGCCCAGCGCCTTGGCTTCCTTGTCGTTGGCGAAGTCCTCGGTACCCGAGTTGCCGGCTCGCTGAGCCTTGGTGAACTGCCCGCTCAGCAGCGTGTTCGGCAACGAGATCGTGTAAGGCTTCACATCGCCGCCCGACCCGAAGGCGAAGTACGCGCCCACGCCGATCGCCGCGACGACCGCGACCGCGCCGACGATCAGGCCGATCTTCTTGCCGTTGCCGCCGCCGGTCTCCGGGGGACCCTGCGGGATCATGCCGTAGGGGGTCTGCTGGCCGCCGTACGGAGCCTGCTGGCCGTAGCCGGGCTGGCCGCCCTGCTGGGGGTAGCCGTAGCCCTGCTGAGGGGGTGCCTGGCCGGGCTGCTGGGGGTAGCCGTAGCCCTGCTGCGGGGGAACCTGGCCGCCCTGCTGCGGGTAGCCGTAGCCCGGCTGCGGGGCCGGCGGCTGCTGCGGCTGGCCGTACGGGCCGGGCTGCTGGGGCTGCTGACCGTACGGGCCGGGAGGCGGCTGGTTGAAGCTCATGGAACGGTTCCCCTCGTGACAACTGGAGCCAGTTGAAGTTCTGCGTGATGTTTATGCGCTGCCGACATCCTGTACGACGCCGCTGACAGCCGTGGCCCCGGGGGCGAAACCGATTCGAAGCTGCGACATCCGCGCCCGTACACTGTCCGTCGTGACCGAGAACACTCAGCAGAGCAACCACAGCGCCCCCGAACTGCCGACTCAGTACACGCCGGCCGATGTAGAGGGGCCGCTGTACGAGCGCTGGGTAGAGCGGGGTTATTTCGAGGCGGACGAGAAGAGCGACAAGCCGCCGTACACCATCGTCATTCCGCCGCCGAACGTCACCGGCTCCCTGCACCTGGGGCACGCCTTCGAGCACACGCTGATCGACGCGCTCACCCGCCGCAAGCGCATGCAGGGCTACGAGACGCTCTGGCAGCCGGGCATGGACCACGCCGGTATCGCGACCCAGAACGTCGTCGAGCGGGAGCTCGCCAAGGAGGGCGTCTCCCGTCACGACCTGGGCCGTGAGGCGTTCGTCGAGCGCGTCTGGCAGTGGAAGGGCGAGTCCGGCGGGCAGATCTCGGGCCAGATGCGGCGTCTGGGCGACGGTGTCGCCTGGTCGCGTGAGCGCTTCACGATGGACGAGGGCCTGTCCAAGTCCGTCCAGACGATCTTCAAGCGGCTCTACGACGACGAGTTGATCTACCGCGCCGAGCGCATCATCAACTGGTGCCCGCGCTGTCTGACCGCCATCTCGGACATCGAGGTGGAGTACCAGGACGACGAGGGCGAGCTCGTCTCCATCCGGTACGGCGAGGGCGACGCCTCCATCGTCGTGGCGACGACGCGGGCCGAGACGATGCTCGGGGACACCGCGGTCGCGGTCCACCCGGAGGACGAGCGCTACGCCCATCTCGTCGGCACCGAGATCGAGTTGCCGCTCACCGGCCGCCGGATTCCGGTCGTCGCCGACGAGCACGTCGACCCGGAGTTCGGCACGGGCGCGGTCAAGGTCACCCCGGCGCACGACCCCAACGACTTCGAGATCGGGCGCCGGCACGACCTGCCGAACCTCGCCGTCCTCGACGAGCGCGGCGTGATCACGGCCCACGGCCCCTTCCAGGGCCTGGACCGTTTCGAGGCCCGTTCCGCGATCGTCGGTGCGCTGCGCGCCGAGAGCCGGATCGTCTCCGAGAAGCGCCCGTACACGCACTCCGTCGGGCACTGCTCGCGCTGCAAGACCACCATCGAGCCGCGGCTGTCGATGCAGTGGTGGGTCAAGGTCGGCCCGCTGGCGAAGGCCGCGGGTGACGCGGTCCGCGAGGGCAAGGTCAAGATCCACCCCAAGGAGATGGAGTCCCGCTACTTCGGCTGGGTCGACAACCTCCACGACTGGTGCATCTCGCGGCAGCTGTGGTGGGGCCACCGCATCCCCGTCTGGTACGGGCCGAACGGCGAGGTCGTCTGCGTCGGACCGGACGACGAGGCGCCCACCGGCGAGGGCTGGACGCAGGACACCGACGTCCTGGACACCTGGTTCTCCTCCGGGCTGTGGCCGTTCTCCACGCTCGGCTGGCCCGAGCAGACCCCGAGCGTCGAGAAGTTCTACCCGAACGCCGTCCTGGTCACCGGCTACGACATCCTCTTCTTCTGGGTCGCCCGGATGATGATGTTCGGGCTGTACGCGATGGACGGCACCCCGCCGTTCCACACCATCGCGCTGCACGGCATGGTCCGCGACCAGTTCGGCAAGAAGATGTCCAAGTCCTTCGGGAACGCGGTCAATCCGCTGGACTGGATGGACTCCTACGGCTCGGACGCCGTCCGGTTCACGCTCGCCCGTGGCGCCAACCCCGGCGTCGACGTCCCGATCGGCGAGGACTGGGTCCAGGGGTCCCGTAACTTCGCCAACAAGATCTGGAACGCCACCCGCTTCGCGCTGATGAACGGTGCGACGGTGGAGGGCGAACTCCCGCCCGCCGAGCAGCTGTCGGCGACCGACCGGTGGATCCTGTCCCGGCTGAACTCGGTCGTCGCCGAGGTCGACGCGTACTACGACGACTACCAGTTCGCGAAGCTGTCGGACACCCTCTTCCACTTCGCCTGGGACGAGGTCTTCGACTGGTACGTCGAGCTGTCCAAGACCACGTTCATGGCGGGCGGCCCGGCCGCCGACGCCTCGCGCCGGGTCCTGGGCGAGGTTCTCGACGTCACGCTGCGGCTGCTGCACCCGATCGTCCCGTTCGTCACCGAGACCCTGTGGACGACGCTGACCGGCGGTGAGTCGGTCGTGATCGCCGACTGGCCGAAGGCTGTGCTCGTCGCAGGGGCCGACGCCCCGGGCGGCTTCCGGGACGCGGCGGCGGAGCGGGAGATCGAGACGGTCCAGCAGGTCGTCACCGAGGTCCGCCGCTTCCGCTCCGACCAGGGGCTCCAGCCGGGCCAGAAGGTCCCGGCGCAGCTGGAGCTGTCCGGTACGGCGCTGGCCGCGCACGAGGCCGCGATGCGCTCGCTGCTGCGGCTCCAGCCGGCCGGTGAGGACTTCAGCGCCACCGCCTCGCTGCCGGTCGCGGGTGCGAGGGTCGCGCTGGACCTGTCCGGCACCATCGACGTCGAGGCCGAGCGCAAGCGGCTGACCAAGGACCTCGGCGCCGCCGAGAAGGAGAAGGCGCAGGCCACCGCCAAGCTCGGCAACGAGGCGTTCCTCGCCAAGGCGCCGGAGAAGGTCGTGGACAAGATCCGCGGCCGGCTGGAGGCCGCGGAGGCGGACATCGTCCGGATCACCGCCCAGCTGGCGGCCCTGCCCCAGGCGTAGGCGCGGGACCGGGCCACGGTCCGGGATCCGGGCCGCCCATGGGCCCCTCGTGTGCAGGCCCCTCGTCCGTACGGGCGGGGGGCCTGCGCCGTCCCTGCCCCCGCCACCCCCGTTCGCGTACCGGCCAGAACAGGACATACGCCGTCGAGGCGGCCACGAACGCCAGGCGGATCAGGCCCCGGGCGGCATCGTCGGGGACGGCGAAGACACTGCCGTAGAGGATGAGCAGGGCCAGCCAGCTCCACCAGGGGACCAGCCGGCGCTGGCCGATGACGTCCCACAGCAGGGTGCCGAGCAGCACCGACGCGGTGTAGTACGTGTAGACGCTGGGGTCGAGGACGATGCGGGCGTTGGCGCCCAGCAGGACCACCGCCGCCCAGCGGCCCCGCCGGACGGCGACCGAGCCCAGGGCCAGGCCGAGGGCGGCCTGCGCGGGGCGGTCCCAGCCGGGCGTCTCGGGGTCGCCGACGCCCAGCCAGCGCAGCGCGGACGCCGGATGGTTGGGGATGGCGAAATTCGCCGCGGCGAAGGACTGCGAGTCGCCCAGGAAGAACGGCAGCCAGGCGAGGGCGACCAGGCCCGCGCACCACAGTCCGGCGCGCAGCCACTTCTCCCGCGGCAGGGCGAGCAGCAGGGGGAGAAAGGCCAGTGCGGTGGGCTTGGAGTCCATCGCGAGGGCCAGCCAGCCGCCGGTGAGCGCGGCGTTGCCGCGGGTGACGGCGCGTACCGCGAGGGCGGTGAAGAACAGCGCGAGGACATCGTCGAGATGCCCGAAGCGGACCGCCACCTCGATCCACATGGGGATGAAGGCCAGTCCGGCGATCAGTACGCGCTGCCGCAGCCGCTGGTGGTTGGTGCCGGTGCCCAGGAAGTGGTGGGCGGCGCTGCGGCCCGCCAGCACCACGATGACCAGGCCCAGCAGCGACATCAGGGCCGCGGCCAGTAACTGCCCGGTGGCCTCGGGGAAGGGGTTGAACAGCCCGGCGGTCAGAAAGCTGAGCGGGCCCATCTGGAGCTCGGGGTGGTGTGCGTAGAGGTTGAGCCCGCCGGAGCCGTCGCCGGCGTCGCCCTGGTAGATCAGTGCGCCGCCGGTGCGCAGATAGTGCCAGGAGAAGCCGCCGTGCGGTTCGACGACGACGAACCACAGCACCGTCCAGGCGGTGAGCAGTATCAAATGCATCCGCTGACTGATCGCCGGCACCCGTCTTCCGCTCCTGCCTTCCCGCGCTGCCTCGTGTTGATCACCGGGGACGTGCACAGCCCGCCGTGGAAGAGGGTCAACGGCGGCGACACGTTGTCCCGGCCGGGCGATCAGGGCGTTCTCATCGCGCTCTCATGTGGCCCAGGCACGGTGGGACGGAATGCCCGAATGCCCGAATGCCGGAATGCCGGAGTTCCAGCGGAACCGCATGTCCACCACCGAGGAGCCGCGCCCCCATGAACAAGCCCCTGCGCCGGGCCGCGATCTTCTGCCTGGCCCTCATCGTCGCGCTGATGGGCTGGGTCACCTGGCTCCAGGGCGCAAAGGCCGGCGAGTACAAGGAGGACCCGCACAATCCGCGGGTGGCGATCGGCAAATACGCGGCGCCGATGGGCAACATCCTCGTCGGCGGGGAACCGGTGACCGGCTCCGCCGCCACCTCCTCCACGCTCAAGTACAAGCGGACCTACAAGGACGGCTCGCTGTACGCCCCGGTCACCGGCTTCACCTCGCAGATCTTCGGCAGCAACCAGCTGGAGAACCTCTACGGCGACCTCCTCGACGGCTCCGACAGCCGGCTCCAGAGCCCCGCCGACGCACTGACCCGCACCCGGGCCAAGGGCGGCGACGTGGTCACCTCCATCGACCCCGCGGTGCAGAAGGCCGGCCGGCGGGCGCTGGGCGGCAAGAAGGGCGCCGCCCTCGCCATGGACCCGGCCACGGGGCGGGTCCTGGGCATGGTCAGCACCCCGTCGTACGACCCGGGGAAGTTCGCGGGTTCCGGCAGCGCCGACCAGAAGGCCTGGAAGAAGATGTCCGGCGACTCGGACCACCCCGAGGTCAACCGGGCCCTGCGGCAGCCGCTGCCGCCCGGGTCCACGTTCAAGCTGGTGGTCGCCGCGGCCGCGCTGGAGAACGGGCTGTACTCCTCGGTGGACGAGGCCACGCACAGTCCCGACCCGTACACCCTCCCGCACACCCGCACCAAGCTCACCAACGAGAACGCCTCCGCGCCCTGCAAGAACGCGGACATCCGCACCGCGCTCCAGTACTCCTGCAACACCGTCTTCGCGAAGATGGCCGTCGACCTGGGCAAGGACAAGGTGAAGGCGCAGGCCGAGAAGTTCGGCTTCAACGACGAGAAGGTGGACACCCCGGTGCGGGCCGGCACGAGCCGCTACCCCTCCGACATGGACGAGGCACAGACCGCGCTGTCCGGGATCGGCCAGTTCGACGACCAGGCGACCCCGCTCCAGATGGCGATGATCTCCTCGGCCATCGCGAACGGCGGCGAGCTGAGGACCCCGCAGCTGGTCGACGCGCTGACCGACGGCGGCGGCACCACCGTCCAGGACTTCGCCCCCAAGACGTACGGCGACGGCAAGACCATGTCGGCGGGCACGGCTCAGCAGTTGCAGTCGGCGATGCAGACGGTCGTGGACAAGGGCACCGGGTCCGGCGCGAAGATCGGCGGACTGACCGTCGGCGGCAAGACGGGCACCGCCCAGCACGGTGTCGACAACAGCGGTACGCCCTACGCCTGGTTCGTCTCGTACGCCAAGGACGGCAACGGACGCCAGGTGGCGGTGGCCGTGATGGTCGAGGACGGGCATGCCGCCCGCAACGAGATCTCCGGCAACGGGCTGGCGGCCCCGACCGCACGGGCCATGATGAAGGCGGCACTGTCGTAGGCGAGGGGCGGCTCCGGCGTACGGGCGCGTTCCGGGGGCGGGTCACGCCGTCCGTCGCCCCGGGATGCGGCGCGGTACCGGCCGGGGGCAGCGCAGCGCACCGCTGTCACACGTGCCTCGTAGACTGGTCGGCGTGAGCGAGCGCCCCCAGAACGACGACCCCGACCCGAACGAAGCCTTCGACGAACTGGTCGAGGCGGAGACCGACCGTGACCCGGATCTTGCGGTGATCGAGGCCGGCAGCCGGACCTTGCGCGCCCAGGCCGGGCCGCCGCAAGGGGACGGCATCCCCGCCCGCCCGGCCGATCCCGAGGTCGACCGTGCGCTGCGCGCCGTCGAGGACGAGCTGGCAGGCCGCTGGGGTGAGACCAAGCTCGACCCGTCCGTCCAGCGCATCGCGGCGCTGCTGGACATCCTGGGCGAGCCCCAGCGCGCCTATCCCTCCATCCACATCACGGGCACCAACGGCAAGACCAGCACCGCCCGCATGATCGAGTCCCTGCTGTCCGCCTTCGATCTGCGCACCGGCCGCTACACCAGCCCGCATGTCCAGTCGATCACCGAGCGGATCAGTCTGGACGCCGCCCCGATCTCCGCCGAGCAGTTCATCGAGACCTACCGGGACATCGCCCCGTATGTGGAGATGACCGACGCCCAGCAGGAGTACCGCCTGTCGTTCTTCGAGGTGCTGACGGCGATGGCGTACGCCGCCTTCGCGGACAGCCCCGTGGACGTCGCGGTCGTCGAGGTCGGCATGGGCGGCACCTGGGACGCGACGAACGTCATCGACGGCGATGTCGCCGTGGTCACCCCCATCGCCCTGGACCACACCGACCGGCTGGGGGAGACGCCCGAGCAGATCGCCGGTGAGAAGTCCGGGATCATCAAGAAGGACGCCACGGTCGTGCTGGCCCAGCAGCCGGTGGACGCGGCGTCGGTGATGCTCAAGCGCGCGGTCGAGGTGGATGCCACGGTCGCCCGTGAAGGCATGGAGTTCGGGGTGCTGAACCGCGAGGTCGCGGTCGGCGGGCAGATGCTGACGCTGCGCGGACTGGGCGGCGAGTATCCCGAGATCTTCCTTCCGCTGTACGGCGCCCATCAGGCCCACAACGCCGCGGTGGCGCTCGCCGCGGTCGAGGCGTTCTTCGGCGTCGGCTCGGATCACGCCCGCACCCTCGACATCGACACCATCCGCTCCGCGTTCGCCGCCGTCAGCTCGCCCGGCCGGATGGAGGTCGTGCGGCGCAGCCCGACGGTCGTGCTGGACGCGGCGCACAACCCCGCGGGTGCGCGGGCGGCGGCCGAGGCGGTCACCGAGGCGTTCGGGTTCAGCCGGCTGGTGGGCGTCGTCGGCGCCAGTGCGGACAAGGACGTACGGGGTTTCCTGGAGGCGTTCGAGCCGATCTTCGCCGAGGTCGTGGTGACTCGTAATTCGAGCCATCGTGCGATGGATCCCGATGAGCTGGCCGGCGTCGCCGTCGAGGTCTTCGGTGCCGAGCGGGTCCAGGTCGAGCCCCGGCTCGACGACGCCCTGGAAGCGGCGATCACCCTCGCCGAGGAAGAGGGCGAGTTCTCCGGAGCGGGTGTGCTGGTGACCGGCTCGGTGATCACGGTCGGCGAGGCCCGGCTGCTGATGGGGAGGAGCTGACCATGCGCACGCTGTGTGCCGGCACCCTGATAGGCGAATTCTTCGTGATCGGCTTCGCCGGCCTGGTCGCGATGCAGATGACCGAACTGCCGGCGGCCACGATCTGGACGGTCAGCGGGATCGCGATGCTGCTGAGCATCCTGCTGTGCGGGATGCTGACCCGTCCGGGTGGCGTCCAGCTCGGCTGGGTGCTTCAGATCGCGCTGATCGCCAGCGGTTTCGTGGTCCCGACGATGTTCTTCCTCGGTGGGATCTTCGCGGCCCTGTGGTGGGCGTCGGTCCACTTCGGCCGCAAGATCGATGAGGCGAAGGCCCGTTGGGCGGCGCAGGCCGAGGCGCCGGCGGAGCCCGCCTAGGAAGCCTGCCGCCGCCCGGTCCCGGCGAGGCCCTCAGGGGCACGTCAGAGGCCGGGGGCGGGCCCGCGCAGGGCCTGGTCACCCATGTAGCCTCAATGCACCCGCTGACCGTTGTTCATATCCAGGGAGTTTCTCCGTGAGCCAGCGCACCCTCGTCCTCCTCAAGCCTGACGCCGTCACGCGCGGTCTGATCGGCGAGATCATCGGCCGTATCGAGAAGAAGGCCGGCTGGACGATCAGCGCGCTGGAGCTCCGCAGCCTGGACCGCGAGATCCTCGAGCAGCACTACGCCGAGCATGTCGGCAAGCCGTTCTACGAGCCCCTGGTCACGTTCATGTCCTCCGGACCCGTGGTCTCGATGGTCATCGAGGGCGAGCGGGTGATCGAGGGCGTACGGATGCTCGCCGGTCCGACTGACCCGATTGCCGCGCCGAGTGGGTCCATTCGTGGGGACTTCGGAACGATCACCCGAGAGAATCTGATCCATGCGTCGGATTCCGAAGAGTCCGCCGAGCGCGAGATCAAGATTTTCTTCCCCGGCATTTCCTGACGCTTCATCAGCTGCACACCCCCCGTGACCAGGGGCGACCGACAAAATCATCGGTCGCCCTTTGGTGTATACGACACGATCGGGGGAACGCATCACCGCGACACGACGTCACCATTAAGGGGGGCGGGTGCGTGTACGGCTGACAATGGCGGAACAGCCTCCCGACGTGTTCGAGTGGGCGCACTACGAACTACGATGGAGGCTTCCGCGCCGCACAGCGCATCACCTCCTGCCGACCTCCAGTAAGCATTCGCTCCAGTTGGGAAGGCCAGACGTATCCTCATGGGGAACAACATGTCGTTCATCGGCCGTGACATGGCTGTCGACCTCGGGACCGCCAACACGCTGGTGTACGTCAGGGGCCGCGGCATCGTCCTCAACGAGCCGTCGGTCGTGGCCATCAACACCAACACCGGCGGCATTCTCGCGGTAGGTGCTGAGGCGAAGAAGATGATCGGGCGCACGCCCGGCAACATCGTCGCCGTACGGCCCCTGAAAGACGGCGTGATCGCCGATTTCGAGATCACCGAGCGGATGCTCCGCTACTTCATCCTCAAGATCCACAAGCGGCGCTATCTGGCCCGCCCGCGGGTCGTCGTGTGTGTCCCCTCCGGCATCACAGGAGTGGAGCGCCGCGCGGTCATCGAGGCGTCGACCCAGGCCGGTGCGCGCCAGGTGCACATCATCGAGGAGCCGATGGCCGCCGCCATCGGGTCCGGCCTGCCGGTCCACGAGGCCACCGGCAACATGGTCGTGGACATCGGCGGCGGGACGACCGAGGTTGCGGTCATCTCGCTGGGCGGCATCGTCACCGCGCAGTCCATCCGGGTGGCCGGCGATGAACTCGACAACGCGATCATCCAGCACATCAAGAAGGAGTACAGCCTTCTGCTGGGCGAGCGCACCGCCGAGAGCATCAAGATCACCATCGGTTCGGCGTACGACCTCGAACAGGACGAGCACACCGAGATCCGCGGCCGCGACCTGGTCTCCGGCCTGCCGAAGACCGTCGTCATCTCGGCCGCCGAGGTCCGCAAGGCCATCGAGGAGCCGGTCAACTCCATCGTCGACGCGGTCAAGACGACGCTCGACAAGTGCCCGCCGGAGCTGTCCGGTGACGTCATGGACCGCGGCATCGTGCTCACCGGAGGCGGCGCCCTGCTCCGCGGCCTCGACGAGCGGCTGCGCCGCGAGACCGGTATGCCCATCCACATCGCCGAGGACCCGCTCGACTCCGTCGCGCTCGGTTCCGGCAAGTGCGTCGAGGAGTTCGAGGCGCTCCAGCAGGTTCTCGACTCCCAGCCGCGCAGGTAGCAGGACCCGGGTCCCGAGCGCGCCGCGGCCGTCGAGCGGCGTCCGCGGCGTTCGGGAACCATGGCGACAGCGGCCGATCCGTCCGGCGGATCGCTGATATACAGGCACAACTTCCCGACAGACACGGTGCACTGACGCTTCACCGTCCGGCACCGTCACACAGGCACAACGCTCAACTCCCGAACGAGACCGGCGGGGCCCGCAGCCGGCCGGTCCTACGAGGAAGGACACGGCCGCCGCACGTGAGGGACACACGAGAGAGCCGGCTGCTGCTGGTGCTGCTGGTCGCGATCGCGTTCGCGCTGATCACGGTCGATATCCGCGGCGGCGAACAGTCCCCGCTCGATGGCGCCCGGCAAGCCGCCGCCTCCGCCTTCGGCCCGGTCGAAAGCGGCGTCGCCCGCGTCGTCAACCCGGTCGGCAACGCCGTCGGCGCCGTGCGGGACTCCGGCGCCCGGCACAACCGGATCAGCAAGCTGGAGCACGAGAACGAGGCGCTGAAGGCCAAGCTCGGCTCCTCCGACCGCAACCGCAACCGCGCGGCCGAGCTCGACAAGATCCTCAAGACCGCGGGCACCGGCCAGTACGGCATCAAGGGCGCCCAGGTCATCGCCATCGGCTCGGCCCAGGGCTTCTCCTGGACCGTCACCATCGACGCCGGCACCCGCGACGGCATCGCCCGCGATATGACCGTGCTCAACGGCGACGGTCTGGTCGGCCGGGTCACCACCGTCGGCACCGACACCTCCACCGTCCTGCTGGCCGCCGACCCCGACTTCACCGTCGGCACCCGCATGGAGAAGACCAACGAGATCGGCTTCGCCAACGGGCAGGGCGTCAGCTCGCTGCGCGTCCAGCTCCTCAACGGCAAGGCCAACATCAAGCGGGGCGACCGTCTGGTCACCTTCGGCTCCAGCAAGGACAAGCCGTTCGTGCCCGGCGTGCCGGTCGGCAGGGTCGTCAAGGTCGAGCCGTCCAACGGCGATCTGACGCGCAACCTCCAGGTCCGGCCCTTTGTCTCGTTCTCCCAGCTCGACATCGTCGGCGTAGTCGTCGCACCGCCCCGCCAGGACCCGCGCGACACCGTCCTGCCGCCCGCCCCCGCGAAGCCCAAGCCGACGCCGACGGTCACCGTCACGGCCACCCCCTCCGCGAGCGCTTCTCCCAGGAGCTGACCGATGCGCATCAACCGGATCCTGCTCTCGGCCCCGCTGGTGGTCGTCGCCCTCGTCATCCAGGTCACCATTCTCGCCAGACTCCAACTGCCCGGCGCCGTACCCGACCTGCTGCTGCTCGTGGTGCTCGGCCTCGCGCTGGTCTACGGCCATGTCGGCGGCGCGCTGGTCGGCTTCTTCGCCGGACTGCTGGCCGACCTCGCCCCGCCCTCCGACCACGCCATCGGCCGCTATGCGCTGGTGCTCTGCGTCATCGGCTATTGCGCGGGCCTGACCAAGCCGGAGTCGGGCCAGCACCGCTCGGCGACGCTGCCGCTGCTCGTCGTCCTCGGCGCCGCCATCGGCTCGACGCTGATGTACGCCGGCGTCGGTGCGCTGGTCGGTGACACCGCCGCCCGGCACGTCGGCATCGTCGGACTGCTGCTCAGCGCCACCCTCTACGACCTGCTGCTGGCCCCCTTCACCGTCCCGCTGGTGATGGCGCTGGCGCGCAGAACGGAAGGTGAGGCGCTGGCCGGCGACGGCTCCGGTTCGAGCGGCGCGGCCGGCCGGGATTCCGGGTACGGCTGGCTCACCACCGGCACAGGTCTCAAGGCCAGCCGTGGTGCCATGAAGTCCGTGCGTACGGGGACGGGCATCGGCAGCCAGCGCGGCAGTCTGCTCGGCAAGTCGGCCCGCGACAAGGTGGGCCGCATCAAGGGGGTCAAGCGACTGTGACGCCCTCGCTCCTTTCGACCACCACCCCTCGTGGAGGCGCTGCGCGCCATGAGTAATCTTCCGGAAACCCGGACCTCCCGGGTCAGCGTCCGGCTCATCGCGATCCAGATCCTGGTCTTCTCCCTGCTGCTCACACTCGGCGGCCGGCTCTGGTATCTACAGATCCGCAACGGCCAGGAGTACGCCACCGAGGCGAGAAACAACCACGTCCAGCAGGTCATCGAGCCCGCCACCCGCGGCTCCATCCTCGATGCGCGCGGGGTGCCGCTGGCCGACAACCAGACCCGTCTGGTCGTCTCCGCGAGCCGTACCGAGCTGCTGAAGATGAAGGACGACGGCAAGGGCGTGCTCGGCCGGCTCGCCAAGGTGCTCGGCATGTCCGAGAAGGAGATCCGCAACAAGGTCCGGCTGTGCGACGCCAAGACCCCGCAGCCCTGCTGGAACGGCTCGCCCTACCAGCCGATCCCGATCACCGACGAGGCCACCACCCAGCAGGCCCTCCAGATCCGCGAACGCTCCGAGGCCTTCCCCGGCATCAGCGCCGAGCCCACCGCCGTCCGCCGCTACGCCGCTCCCGGCGACGCCAACACCGCCCAGGTGCTCGGCTACCTCTCGCCGGTCACCGACGAGGAGATCAACAAGGCCAAGGACACCGACTCGCCGTTCCTGCGCTCCGACCAGATCGGCCGGTCCGGTCTGGAGCGTACGTACGACCGCTATCTGCGCGGCAAGGCCGCCGTCACCCGCTATGAGGTGGACAACCTCGGCCGGGTCATCGGACAGGCCAACAGCGAGAAGGGCCAGGGCGGCGCGAGCGTCGTCACCAGCATCGACGCGCGGGTGCAGGCCATAGCGGAGAAGCAGCTCGACCAGGCCATGAAGGACGCCCGTAAGGTGCACGACCGGAACACGGGCACCAACTACAAGGCCGACTCGGGCGCCGTGGTCGTGATGGAAGCCAAGACCGGCCGGGTGGTGGCGATGGCCTCCAACCCCAGCTACGACCCCAATGCCTGGGTCGGCGGGATCTCCGGCAAGGACTACGCCCACCTCACCGGCAAGGACTCCAACTACCCGCTGCTGAACCGCGCCATCCAGGGACAGGCCGCCCCCGGCTCGATCTTCAAGGTCATCTCGACCACGGCCGCGATCAACGCGGGCTACGACTTCAACGGCCACTACCCCTGCACCAGCTCGTACAGCATCGGCGGCCAGACCTTCAAGAACTTCGAGGGCGAGGGCCACGGCGACATCAGCCTGGGCCGGGCGCTGGAGGTCTCCTGCGACACCGTCTTCTACCGGCTCTCGCACGAGGAGTGGAAGAAGGACGGCGGGGACAAGCCCAAGAAGGACCCCAACGACTGGTTCTACCGGACCGCCCACCAGTTCGGTCTCGGCAAGGAGACCGGCATCGACCTCCCCAACGAGGTCACCGGCCGGGTCCCCGACCGCAAGTGGAAGAACGCCTTCTGGAAGGCCAACAAGTCCGGCTGGTGCAAGCAGGCCAAGGCCTGGCCCAAGAAGAAGGACTTCGCCACCAAGCTCGCCCGTGAGGGCTGCCTCGAAGGCATGAAGCTGCACGCCTACGACTCCATCAACTACGCCATCGGGCAGGGCGACACCCTCGTCACCCCCATCCAGATGGCGACCATCTACGGCGCGATCGCCAACGGCGGCACGCTCTACAACCCGACCGTCGGCAAGGCCATCGTCAGCCCCGACGGCAAGAAGGTGCAGCCGGTCAGGCCCACGTCGCACGGCAAGCTGCCCGACAGCCCCAAGACGCTCCGGCAGATGGACTCCGCGCTGGCCGGTGTGGCCACCCGCGGTACCGCCGCATGGCGCTTCCAGGGCTGGCCGCAGGACAAGATTCCGATGCACGCCAAGACGGGTACGGCCGAGGTCTACGGCAAGCAGACCACCTCGTGGTTCGCGACGTACACCAAGGACTACACGATCGTCATGACGATCTCCCAGGGTGGTACCGGATCCGGCGCCTCCGGTCCGGCCGTACGCAACATCTACAACGCCCTGTACGGAGTCGACGAGAAGGGCGGGATCGACCCGAAGGCCGCCCTGCTGCCGAAGCCCCAGGGCTCGCTCCCCAAGATCGAGGGTGACGGGACGATCCAGGCCCAGCCCATCAAGCCGTACGTGCCGCCGTCGCCGTCGCCGTCCGCATCGGAGAGCCCACAGTGACGACCAGCCACACCTCCCGGGCGTTCTCGATCCGGCGCTACACCCCCGAACTCGGCACCTGGGGCAAGCTGACGGCGCGTGATTCGGTGCTGCGCAAGCTGGACTGGATACTGCTGCTGTCCTGCCTGGTGCTGTCGCTGATGGGCTCGGTGCTGGTCTTCTCCGCCACCCGCAACCGCACCGAGCTCAACCACGGCGACGAGTACTACTACTTCCTGCACCATCTGCTCAATCTCGGCATCGGCCTGGCACTGGCCGCCGGCACGATCTGGCTCGGGCACCGCACCCTGCGCGGTGCGGTCCCGATCCTCTACGCGCTGTCGGTCGTGCTGGCACTGCTGGTGCTGACGCCGCTGGGCGCCACCATCAACGGCTCGCGTTCCTGGCTGGCGATCCCCGGCGGTTTCTCGCTCCAGCCCGCCGAGTTCGCGAAGATCACCATCACGCTCGGCATGGCGATGATCCTGGCGTCCCGGGTCGACGCGGGCGACCGCCCGCACCCCGGCCACCGCACCGTCGTCCAGGCCCTCGCCCTGGCCGCCGTCCCGGTCGCCGTGATCATGCTGATGCCCGACCTCGGCTCGGTCATGGTGCTCGGCGCCGTCATCCTCGGCGTGCTGCTCTCCTCCGGCGCCTCCAACCGCTGGATCCTCGGCCTGGGCGGCACCGGCGTCGTCGGCTGTGTGGCCGTCTGGCAGCTCGGCATGCTCGACGCCTACCAGATCGCCCGGTTCGCCGCGTTCGCCAACCCGAGCCTCGACCCGGCCGGTGTCGGCTACAACACCAACCAGGCCCGGATCGCGATCGGCGGCGGCGGGCTGACCGGTTCGGGTCTCTTCCACGGCAGCCAGACCACCGGACAGTTCGTCCCCGAACAGCAGACGGACTTCATCTTCACCGTCGCCGGTGAGGAGCTCGGCTTCCTGGGCGCGGGCCTGATCATCGTCCTGCTCGGTGTCGTCCTGTGGCGGGCCTGCCGGATCGCCCGGGAGTCCACCGAGCTCTACGGCACGGTCGTCGCCGCCGGCATCATCGCGTGGTTCGCCTTCCAGGCCTTCGAGAACGTCGGTATGACCCTCGGCATCATGCCCGTCACCGGCCTTCCCCTGCCGTTCGTCTCCTACGGCGGCACATCCATGTTCGCGGTCTGGATCGCGATCGGGCTGCTCCAGTCCATCCGGGTACAGCGCCCGCTGTCGGCCTCGCGCTGACGCCGCGTCACGGGGCGAGGTGCAGCTCGAACCAGAGCGAGGCGGACCGGGGCAGGCCCTCGAACGGCGTCGTGCCCCAGTCGTCGGCGAGCCGACCGGTCAGCAGCATCCCGTAGTCGGCGGCCTGCTCACCGGCCGTCGGCGCCGGCCGCGGAATCCGGGCCGGCGCCTCGTCGTGCACGCTGATCCGCAGTCCGTGCCCGGCGGTCAGCATCCGCAGCAGGATGTCCGCCGACCGCGGCGTCCGCAGATGGGAGCGGGTCACCGCCTCCGAGGTGAGCAGTACCGCGGTGTCGGTGAGCGGGGCGAGGCCCGTGCGGCGCAGGACGGCACGGACGAAATCGCGGGCGGCCTTCGGGGTCGTGGGGGTGCTCGGTGCGGTCAGGACATAGGGGCGGGCGCCTGCCGAGAGGCGGAGGGGTGTCCGGGTGGCGGGTGCGGCTGGGGGGTGCACGGGTGTCTCCCTCCCCGAAGGGGCCGAGTGAGCGCCGATTGCACTCTGCGTATTCATCTCGTCACACACCGTAAGTCACGCCGTGGGGCGCGTGCCACCCTCTGCTCCGGATCCCGCCATGCGGCAGCTCCCGTGGGCGGGCGGGTGGTCGCGGCCGGGATGGGTGGCTAGCCTCGATGCATGGCGGAAACCGTGCGAGAAATCGAACGCAAGTACGACATCGACGATGATGCGCAGCTGCCCGATCTGGCCGGTATCGACCGGGTCGCCACCGTGGTGGAAGCCGGCGTCGAAGACCTTGACGCCCTCTACTACGACACCGCCGGCCACCGCCTCGCCGCCGATGGCATCACGCTGCGCCGCCGCACCGGCGGCAAGGACGCGGGCTGGCATCTGAAGCTGCCGGTCGCGCCGGGGGTGCGGGACGAGGTGCGGGCGCCGTTGTCCGATGCGCCGCCTCCGGAACTGACCGCCCTCGTCCGGTCGCGGGTGCTGGACCAGGAGCTGGTTCCCGTCGTACGGCTGCGGACGCGGCGCACGGTGCACCTCCTGAAGGACGCCGCGGGGGTGCCGCTCGCCGAGGTGGCGGTGGACGAGGTGCGGGCGCAGCGGGCGGGCAAGGCCGCGAGGAAGGCGGAACTGCCGCCGGGGCCCGCCGAGGCCCGCTGGTGCGAGATCGAGGTGGAGCTGACCGGGGGCGGCGACACCGCGCTGCTGGACGAGGTCGGCAGGGCGCTGGTCGCCTCGGGCGCGCGCCCCGCCGCGGCGCAGTCGAAGCTGGCGCGGGCGCTGGCGGAGACGGGGGCGGCGCGCGACCGGCCCGCGGCGGACGACGCCGGGCCGGGCGGGCGCCGTGCCGAAGGCTCCGGAAAGCGCGGGGGGAAGGGCGGCGGAGGGAAGGGCAAGGGCGCCGGGAAGAAGGCCGCGACCCGGAAGGAGGCCGGGAAGAAGGCCGGGAAGAAGAAGGGGTGCACGGCCGGGGACGTGGTGCTCCGCTACGTCCGTGAGCAGGTTCGGGTGATCATCGAACTGGATCCGGCGGTACGGCGGGACCTGCCCGACTCGGTGCACCAGATGCGGGTCGCCACCCGTCGGCTGCGCAGCGCCTTCCGCTCGTACACCAGGGTGCTCGACCGCGCCGCCACCCAGCCCGTCGGTCTCGAACTCAAGTGGCTGGCAGCGGAGTTGGGGGTGGACCGGGACCGCGAGGTGCTGACCGCGCGGCTGCGGAAGGCGCTGGCCGACGTGCCCCCGACGCTCCGGCTGGGACCGGTGGACGCCCGGCTGCGCATCTGGGCCGAGCGGCGCCGGGCCGGCTCGCGGAAGGAGGTGCTCGCCGTACTGGACGGGCCTCGCTACCTGTCGCTGCTGAAGACGCTGCACGCCCTCCTGGAGGAGCCGCCGCTGCGCCCGGCAGCCGCCCGGCCGGCGCCCCAGCTGGTGTCCAAAGCCGTGCTGAAGGACTACCGGCGGCTGGCCCGCCGTGTGGAGGCCGCGCTGGCCGCACCGGCCGGGCGGGAGCGGGACGAGGCGCTGCACGGTGCCCGCAAGGCCGCCAAGCGGACGCGGTACGCGGCGGAGGCCTCCCGTCCGGCGCTCGGCCCGCCGGCGAAGAAGTTCGCCAAGCGGATCAAGCGGGTGCAGCAGCTGCTGGGCGACCACCAGGACAGCGTGGTGGCGCGCGGCGCACTGCGCGAACTGGCGACCCAGGCACACCAGGCCGGTGAGGGCGGCTTCACCTTCGGTCTGCTCCACGGGCGCGAGGAGGCCCTGGCGGCCGACCGGGAACGGGAGCTGCCGGGCCGGTGGAAGAAGGCCTCGCGGCGCAAGCACCGGGCCGCGTTCCGGCGGTGAGAGCACTGTGCGAGGGGGCGGCCCCCCGAGCGGTTACGCTTGAGAGTCGCCCCCTGCCAGCTCACAAAGGTTCGAGATGTCTGCCGAGTCGGTCTTCCCGCAGCTCGAGGCCCTGCTCCCGCATGTGCAGAAGCCCATTCAGTACGTCGGCGGTGAGCTGAACTCCACCGTCAAGGACTGGGACTCCTGTGACGTGCGGTGGTCGCTCATGTACCCGGACGCCTACGAGGTCGGTCTGCCCAACCAGGGCGTCATGATCCTCTACGAGGTCCTCAACGAGCGCGAGGGCGTGCTGGCCGAGCGCACGTACAGCGTGTGGCCGGACCTCGAAGCGCTGATGCGTGAGCATCACGTCCCGCAGTTCACGGTCGACGCGCACCGCCCCGTCGGCGCCTTCGACGTCCTCGGTGTCTCCTTCTCGACCGAGCTGGGGTACACCAACCTCCTCACCGCCCTGGACCTCGCCGGTATTCCGATGCTGTCCAAGGACCGTACGGAGGACCACCCGATCGTCCTCGCCGGCGGCCACGCGGCCTTCAACCCCGAGCCGGTCGCGGACTTCCTGGACTGCGCGGTCGTGGGAGACGGCGAGCAGGCGGTGCTGGAGATCACCGAGATCATCCGCGCCTGGAAGGCCGAGGACCGGCCCGGCGGGCGCGATGAGCTCCTCTTCCGCCTGGCGAGGACCGGCAGCGTCTACGTCCCCAAGTTCTACGACGTCGAGTACCTGGCCGACGGGCGGATCTCCCGCGTCGTGCCGAACCGCTCCGGCGTCCCGTGGCGGGTCTCCAAGCACACCGTCATGGACCTGGACGAGTGGCCCTACCCCAAGCAGCCGCTCGTCCCCCTGGCCGAGACCGTCCATGAGCGGATGTCGGTCGAGATCTTCCGTGGCTGCACCCGCGGCTGCCGTTTCTGCCAGGCCGGCATGATCACGCGCCCCGTACGGGAGCGAAGCATCACCGGCATCGGCGACATGGTGGACAAGGGGCTGAAGGCCACGGGATTCGAGGAGGTCGGCCTGTTGTCGCTGTCCTCCGCGGACCACACCGAGATCGGCGACCTCGCGAAGGGCCTCGCCGACCGGTACGAGGAAGACAAGATCGGTCTGTCGCTGCCGTCGACCCGTGTCGACGCCTTCAACGTCGATCTTGCCAACGAGCTGACGCGCAACGGCCGTCGCTCCGGTCTGACCTTCGCGCCCGAGGGCGGCTCGGAGCGGATGCGCAAGGTCATCAACAAGATGGTCTCCGAAGAGGACCTGATCAGGACCGTCTCCACGGCCTACGGCAACGGCTGGCGGCAGGTGAAGCTCTACTTCATGTGCGGTCTGCCGACCGAGACCGACGAGGACGTGCTCCAGATCGGCGACATGGCGGTCAAGGTCATCGCCGAGGGCCGCAAGGCCTCCGGGCAGAACGACATCCGCTGCACGGTCTCCATCGGCGGCTTCGTCCCCAAGCCGCACACCCCCTTCCAGTGGGCGCCGCAGCTGTCGGCGGAGGAGACGGACGCCCGTCTCGAAAAGCTCCGGGACAAGATCCGCGGCGACAAGAAGTACGGCCGCTCGATCGGCTTCCGCTACCACGACGGCAAGCCCGGCATCGTCGAAGGCCTGCTCTCGCGCGGCGACCGCCGCGTCGGTTCGGTCATCCGCGCCGTCTACGAGGGCGGCGGCCGCTTCGACGGCTGGCGCGAGCACTTCTCCTACGACCGCTGGATGAAGGCCGCCGAGGAGACGCTGCCCGACTTCGGCGTGGACGTCGCCTGGTACACCACCCGGGAGCGGGAGTACGAAGAGGTCCTGCCCTGGGACCACCTGGACTCCGGCCTCGACAAGGACTGGCTCTGGGAGGACTGGCAGGACTCGCTCGACGAGACCGAGGTCGAGGACTGCCGCTGGACCCCGTGCTTCGACTGCGGCGTCTGCCCGCAGATGGACACCGAGATCCAGATCGGCCCGACCGGCAAGAAGCTGCTCCCCCTGTCCGTCAAGTAGCGCCTGCACCACGCCTCTTCGGCCCGGCCTCCGCACCCTGCGGGGGCCGGGCCGTGGCATGCTCCGGCACAATGAGGCGATGGCACCGCAGCTCATCGCCCCCACCGTCGCCGTCCATGCCTCGTTCCTCGCCGCGATGGACGAATTCCGTGCCGACGGTGCGGAGTCCGCCCCGCACTCCACCCTGGCCGGCGAGCTGACGACGTGGCACAGCCGCTGGCCGACCGCCGAAGGCTTCGCCGAGTACGTCGAACTGGCCGGCGGCGTCATGAGCAACACACGCGCCGACGGTGTGGTCCCCATGACCACCCGCTGGTGGGTGGACGGCGACACCTACCTGGGGCGGTGCACCTTCCGCCACCACCTCACCCCGTCCCTCCTCAACTGGGGCGGCCACCTCGGGTACGGCGTACGCCCCGGTGCCCGCCGCCGGGGCCACGCCACCGCGATCCTGCGCGCCGCGCTGCCGATCGCCCATCACGAGCTGGGCATCGACCCGGTGTTGGTGACCTGCGACGACACCAACACCGGCTCACGTAAGGTCATCGAGGCCTGCGGCGGGATCTTCGAGGACCAGCGGGACGAGAAGCTGCGCTACTGGATCCCCGCGGCGACCGCCGCCGGACAGCAGCCGCACCGGCCCGCCTGAGGCGCCGGGGCAGGGCAGTACGTACCAGGACAGCAGTACAGGGGGACGGGCGAATGGAGCCCAGCGACAGGGAACGACAGGTGCCCGCCCGTTACGAGCCGGGCGAGGGCTGTGTGACGACCGTGGTCCGGCTGCCGGTGCGGATCGTGGTGCTGGTGCTCGTGGTGCCGGTGCGCCTGGTGTGGGATGCACTGGCCGCCGCCGGCCGGGCCGTGGACCGCAGCGTGCTGCGCCCCCTCGGCCGCGGCCTCGCCTGGTTGTGGCGCACTCTCGTGGCCGTCCCCGTGGTGTGGGCCTGGCGCACTCTCGTGGTCATCTCTGTGGCGTGGGCCTGGCGGATCCTTGTCGTGATCCCGTTGAGCTGGATCTGGCGGACGCTGATTGTCGCCCCGTTGGTGTGGCTGTGGCGCTCCGTTCTCGCGCCGGCCGGCCGGGGGACCGCCATGGCGGTGGCGTGGCTGGTCCGGTATCTGGTGGTGGTCCCGGCGAAGTGGCTGTACACCTATGTGCTGACGCCGGTGGGGCACGGCATCGTCCGGGTGCTGGGCGCACTGGGCGTGGCCCTGGCCTGGCTCGGCCGCGCGCTGTTCGTGTGGCCGTGGGTGACCCTGTGGCGGTATGTACTGGCACCCGTCGGCCGGGGAATCGGCGCCGCGGTGGCGTGGCTTGTCCGGTATCTGATCGTGGTCCCCGCCCAGTGGCTGTACGCGTACGTCCTGACGCCGGCCGGGCACGGCATCGCCTGGCTGGTGCGCGGCATCGGCGCCGTACTCGCCACACTCGTGCGGTGGCTCGTGGCCGTGCCGGTGGTCACCCTGTGGCGTTATGTGCTGGCGCCGGCCGGGCGGCTGCTGGCAGCCGTGGTGACGGTGGTCGTCCGCGAGGTCGGGGCGGCGTTCGGGCTCTGCTGGCGGGCCGCCGGAATCCTCTCCCGGGCCCTCGGCCGGTTCCTCGGCACGGTACTGCGGTGGGTCTTCGTCGAACCGCTGCGGTGGGTCTACCGCACCGTGCTCACCCCGCTCGGGCACGTCATCCGCGACGGCCTCTGGCGACCCGTCCGGCAGGCGCTGCGCACCGCCCGCGCAACCGTACGGCAGACCCGCAGGGAGATCCGGCGGGCGCTGTTCGGGGCCCCCGCGCAGCCGCCGCGGGCCGCAGCTGCCGCGCCCCGCCGGGAACCGGGAGCTCCCGGGACACGTACTCTAGGTAGCAGTACGACCGCACTCACGAAGGACTGAACGACACTGGGCAAGCGACAGCCCGAAGGCCCGCCGCCCGCACCGGCGGTGCAGCGCATCCGACTGCGCTACACCAAGCGCGGCCGCCTCCGGTTCACCAGCCACCGCGACTTCCAGCGCGCTTTCGAGCGGGCGCTGCGCCGCGCCGAGGTCCCCATGGCGTATTCGGCGGGCTTCACCCCGCACCCCAAGGTGTCGTACGCCAACGCCGCCCCGACCGGTACGGGCAGTGAGGCCGAGTACCTGGAGATCCAGCTCGCCGAGCGCCGCGACCCGGACACCCTCCGCACCCTTCTCGACGAGTCGCTGCCGGACGGTCTCGATGTGACCGACGCGGTCGAGGCCCACACCAGTGGTCTGGCCGACCGGCTCCAGGCCTCGGTATGGGAGATCCGGCTCGACGGGGTCGAGGTACAGGCCGCCGAGCGCGCCGTCGCGGCGTTCCTCGCCGCGGAAGAGGTGCAGGTCGAGCGGCGTACGAAAAATGGCATCCGGACCTTTGACGCGCGGGCCGCAGTGGCGCGTCTGGAGGCCGCAGGTCGCGACACCGATAGGCCCGACGGCAATGCCTGTGCGATACTGCGGCTGGTTGTTCGGCATCTGACACCTGCCGTTCGACCCGACGACGTCCTGTCCGGCCTCCGAGCTACGGCCGACCTGGCGCCGCCGGTCCCCGCAGCGGTGACCAGGCTGGCGCAGGGGCTGCTCGATGAGGAGTCCGGCGCGGTGACTGACCCGCTAGCGCCCGACCGCGACGCTGCCACGGCCGCCCCATCCACGGCCGCCGGGCTGAGTGCCGCGAAGGCGACGAGTGGGGCCTCCCCGGCAGCCGGGGAAGGTACTGCGTAGGACTGCCGTCGTCGCGTCGCCGATCAGCCAGGGAGCCACCCCGGTCCGGCAGACGCACTGACCAGGAGACTTTCGCCGGTCCCTGCCCTACGGGGACCGGTGAGCGAGACGACAGCTCCCGTGCGGCGCCCACGCCCCGGACAGCGGGACCGCGCTCATCACGCGGACCGCGGCCGGAATCAGGCGCGGCGCCCGGGAGCGTGACGGGAGAACCGCCCGCATGCTCGAGCCCATTGAGCCCACCCGCTCCACGCCGTCCGAGGACCGTGGTGCCGACGACAATCACTCACCCAGCGACACGCTGCCGCCGCGCCGCAGGCGCCGTGCGGCATCCCGGCCGGCCGGTCCGCCGTCGGCCGGTGGCGCCGCCGAAGCAGTGGTGAGCACCGAGAACGCCGCCGCGTCCGTGGCCGATCCGGCCCTCGCCGAGGAGACGACCGCTTCCGCGGTCACCACCGGAGACGAGGCCAAGCCGGCCCGTACCCGCCGCCGTGCGACGCGCAAGGTCACCGCCCCGACCGGAGCCCCGCAGCCGGCCGCCGCCGAGCAGCCCGAGGCAGCCGCCGAACCGGCCGCAGCCGAGACATCCGCTGCCGCCGAAACGCCTGCCGAAACGCCTGCCGAGACGCCCGCCGAGGCGTCGCAGACCGAGGACGCCGCGCCGCGCCGCGGCCGCCGCCGGGCGACCCGCAAGGTGTCCGCCCCCGCCGGCCCCCCGCAGGCCGAGGCCGGCCAGGAGCCTGCCGCCGCCGAGGCGCCCGCGCCCGCCGCCCAGCCCGTCGAGGCCGCCGCGGAGGCCGCGCCCGCCGCCGAGGAGACCGAGGACGCCGCGCCGCGCCGTTCCCGTCGCCGGGCCACCCGTAAGGCCACCGCTCCGGCCGGCGCCCCCCAGGGGAGCGACGCCGACGAGGCCGCCGCCGCGACGGACGAGAGCGCCGCACCGGCCGCTCCCGCCGCCGAGGAGGAGGCCCCGGCCCCCGCCGAGGACGCCAAGCCGCCCCGCACGCGCCGCCGTGCCACCCGTAAGGTCACCGCCCCCTCGGGTGCGCCGCAGGCCGCCGGGGAAGCCGAGGAGACCGGGGCAGCGGAAGCCGCGGAGGCGCCGGCCGCCGAGGCCGAGACCGCAGAGACAGCAGAGACCGCCGAGGCCCCCCGCCGTCGGGCGCGCCGCCGTGGCGAGCGTGCCGCGGAGCCGGCCGCCGAGGCGCCCCGTGCCGAGGAGGAGCCCGCGAAGGAGGCGCCGCAGCGCGGCCGTCGCCGCGCGCAGCGGCCGCCGACCGCCGTCTTCCAGGCGCCGGTCTTCACCGAGCCGATGTTCCAGACGCCGGAGACCGCTGCCGCCGCCGCTGCCGCGGCCCGCCAGGAGGAGACCCCGGCCGAGCCGGCCGTGGAGGAGCAGCCCGCCGGCGGTGCGCGCCGCCGTCGCCGTCGTGGCGCCCCGGCCGAGCCCGAGCAGGTCACCGCCGCCCCGGCCGAGGAGCCGGCGGCCGAAGAGGCCGAGGCAGCGGCCGAGCCGGAGACCGAGCAGGCCGAGAGTGGTCACGGCGAGGACGAGTCCGCCGACCGCCCCTCGCGCCGCCGCCGCCGTGGTGGCCGTCGCCGCCGCCGCGGTGAGTCCGCCGAGGAGCAGTCCGCCGAGGGCCGTACGGACGACGAGCGCGAGAGCGCTCAGGCCGAGTCCGAGGAGAGCGACGAGCAGGCCGACGAGCAGCCGGAGACGCAGGAGGAAGCCGACGAGCAGTCGGGCGGCGGCTCCAGCAGCAGCCGCCGTCGCCGTCGTCGCCGCCGTCGCACCGGTGACACCGGCGAGGACGGGACCGGCACCGCCGACGACCCGGAGCGCACGGTCGTCAAGGTCCGCGAGCCCCGTAAGAAGGACGAGAGCACCAGCGCCGACGAGGTGCAGTCGATCAAGGGATCGACCCGCCTGGAGGCCAAGAAGCAGCGCCGTCGTGAGGGCCGCGAGCAGGGCCGCCGCCGGGTGCCGATCATCACCGAGGCGGAGTTCCTCGCCCGCCGCGAGGCCGTCGAGCGGGTGATGGTCGTCCGCCAGAGCGGAGAGCGCACCCAGATCGGCGTCCTCGAGGACAACGTGCTCGTGGAGCACTTCGTCAACAAGGAGCAGGCGACCTCGTACGTCGGCAATGTCTACCTCGGCAAGGTGCAGAACGTCCTGCCGTCGATGGAGGCCGCCTTCGTCGACATCGGCAAGGGCCGCAACGCCGTGCTGTACGCCGGTGAGGTCAACTTCGAGGCGCTCGGCATGTCCAACGGCCCGCGCCGCATCGAGACCGCGCTGAAGTCCGGCCAGTCCGTGCTGGTGCAGGTCACCAAGGACCCGATCGGCCACAAGGGCGCCCGGCTCACCAGCCAGGTCTCGCTCCCCGGCCGCTACCTGGTCTACGTGCCCGAGGGCTCGATGACCGGTATCAGCCGCAAGCTGCCCGACACCGAGCGGGCGCGGCTGAAGCAGATCCTCAAGAAGATCGTCCCCGAGGACGCGGGCGTCATCGTGCGCACCGCCGCGGAGGGCGCGAGCGAGGACGAGCTGGCGCGCGACGTCCAGCGGCTCCAGGCGCAGTGGGAAGAGATCCAGAAGAAGGCCAAGAGCGGCGGCAGTTCCAATGCGCCGACCCTGCTCTACGGCGAGCCGGACATGACCGTCCGGGTCGTCCGCGACATCTTCAACGAGGACTTCTCCAAGGTCATCGTCAGCGGTGACGAGGCGTGGGAGACCATCCACGGCTATGTCGCGCACGTCGCCCCGGACCTCACCGACCGGCTCCAGAAGTGGACTTCGGACGTCGACGTCTTCGCGACGTACCGCATCGACGAGCAGCTGATGAAGGCGCTGGACCGCAAGGTCTGGCTGCCCAGCGGCGGTTCGCTGGTGATCGACAAGACCGAAGCGATGGTCGTGATCGACGTCAACACCGGGAAGTTCACCGGTCAGGGCGGCAATCTCGAGGAGACGGTCACCAGGAACAACCTGGAGGCGGCCGAGGAGATCGTGCGCCAGCTGCGGCTGCGCGACCTCGGCGGCATCGTCGTCATCGACTTCATCGACATGGTGCTGGAGTCCAACCGGGATCTGGTGCTGCGGCGGATGCTGGAGTGCCTGGGCCGGGACCGGACCAAGCACCAGGTCGCCGAGGTCACCTCGCTCGGCCTGGTCCAGATGACCCGTAAGCGGGTCGGCCAGGGCCTGCTGGAGTCCTTCTCCGAGTCGTGTGTGCACTGCAACGGCCGTGGCGTCATCGTCCACATGGACCAGCCGACGACGGCCGGTGGCGGTGGCAAGCGCAAGAAGAAGGGCAAGGGCGCCCAGGCGGAGCCGCATGTCCACGAGGCCGAGGCGGTCGAGCCGACCCCGGACGGTGGCGCGCCGGAGCTGGAGCCCGCCCCCGTGACGGAGGCAGAGCTCCAGCCCGCGGTGGACGGCACCGACGAATGGTTCAGCAGCCCTGCCGAGGCCGAGGCGGCCGCCGGGCGCGGCCGTGGCCGCCGCCGGGTGAGCCGGAAGGTGTCCGCCCCGGCGGGCGCCCCCAAGGCCTCGGAGGAAGCCGCCGAGATCGTCGTCCCGGCCGAGTCGGCGCCGGCGCCGGCAGCGGAGCCGGAGACGGTCCCGGAGCCGGTCGCCGAGGCGCCCGTCGCGGAGCCCGCACCGGCCCGTCCGCGCCGCCGCGCGACCCGTAAGGCGACCGCTCCGGCGGGCGCCCCCAAGGCCTCGGAGGAGGCCGCCGAGATCGTCGTCCCGGCGGAGCCGGCGCCGGCGACGGAGCCGGTCACCGAGCCCGAGCCGGCCGAGGTCGCGGAGCCCGTCGAGGGCGCCGGGGCGGAGGCGGAGCCCGCGGCCAAGAAGACCGCGAAGAAGGCGACGGCGAAGAAGGCCGCCGCCAAGAAGGCCCCGGCGAAGAAGACCACGGCCAAGAAGGCGGCGGCGAAGAAGACCACCACCGCCACCACCGCCAAGAAGGCCGCGGCGAAGAAGACCACCGCGAAGAAGGCGGCGCCGAAGAAGGCGACGAAGGCGACGGCCAAGAAGACCGCTGCCGCGTCGGCTTCCGCGGAGGACTGAGCAGCAGGCCGTGCCCCGGGCCGTCAGCGGTCCGGGGCCGGTTTGACCCCCTGGTCAAGGCCCCGTAACCTTGACCGTCGGTGTCTGTGACACCAAACCCCTGAGCAAACACCTCTCGGTCCGCCGAGGGAGGCCGCTCGTCCATTCGGATTCCACGGGCCCCATCCCGAGCCCGTGTGAGCGGCTGGCATCAGAGGATCCGTTCCTAGCGAAAGAGAGTTCCGCGTGTACGCGATCGTGCGCACCGGCGGACGCCAGCAGAAGGTTGCTGTTGGCGACGTCATCGAGGTAGACCGCATTTCCACCAGCAAGGTCGGCGACACCGTCGAGCTCTCCACGCTGCTGGTGGTCGACGGTGACGCAGTCACCAGCGACCCGTGGGTCCTGGCCGGCGTGAAGGTCCAGGGCGAGGTCGTGGACCACCACAAGGGCGACAAGATCCGGATCCAGAAGTACAAGAACAAGACCGGTTACAAGAAGCGGATCGGCCACCGCCAGCTCCACACGGCGCTGAAGATCACCGGCATCGACGCTCCGGCGAAGTAAGGGACTGAGGAGACATGGCACATAAGAAGGGCGCATCGTCCACTCGGAACGGTCGCGATTCCAATGCTCAGCGGCTCGGCGTGAAGCGCTTCGGCGGTCAGGCCGTCCTCGCCGGTGAGATCCTGGTCCGCCAGCGTGGCACCCACTTCCACCCGGGCACGGGCGTCGGCCGCGGCGGCGACGACACCCTGTTCGCCCTTGCTGCCGGTGCGGTGCAGTTCGGCACCCACCGTGGCCGCAAGGTCGTGAACATCGTTCCGGTCGCCGAGTAATTTCGGCCCGGCCGAGCGATAGCTCAGCATCAGCACCACTCAGGGGCGGACCGCCTTTTCCCGCGACAGCGGGAAGGCCGGTCCGCCCTTGCGTGTTAGTACAGAGACATGCGCGCAGTACAGCGACATACCCGTAGTTATCTGGAGGCACCCCCACCATGACCACCTTCGTGGACCGCGTCGAGCTGCACGTCGCCGCGGGTAACGGAGGCCACGGCGTGGCCTCCGTGATGCGGGAGAAGTTCAAGCCGTTGGGCGGCCCGGACGGCGGCAACGGCGGCCGCGGCGGCGATGTGATCCTGGTCGTCGACCAGGACGTCACCACCCTTCTCGAATACCACCACCACCCGCACCGCAAGGCCACCAACGGCCAGCCGGGCGCGGGCGACAACCGCTCCGGCAAGAACGGCCAGGACCTGGTCCTGCCGGTCCCCGACGGCACCGTCATCCTGGACCGTGAGGGCAATGTGCTCGCCGACCTCGTCGGCCAGGGCACCACCTTCGTCGCCGGCCAGGGCGGCCGCGGCGGCCTCGGCAACGCCGCGCTGGCCTCCGCCCGCCGCAAGGCCCCCGGTTTCGCGCTGCTCGGCGTGCCCGGCGAGGCCCGCGACATCGTGCTGGAGCTCAAGACCGTCGCGGACGTCGCGCTGGTCGGCTACCCGAGCGCCGGCAAGTCCTCGCTGATCTCGGTGCTCTCCGCCGCCAAGCCCAAGATCGCCGACTACCCCTTCACCACCCTGGTGCCCAACCTCGGTGTGGTGACGGCCGGTTCGACCGTCTACACGATCGCGGACGTCCCCGGCCTGATCCCCGGCGCGAGCCAGGGCAAGGGCCTGGGCCTGGAGTTCCTGCGGCATGTCGAGCGCTGCGAGGTGCTCGTCCACGTCCTGGACACCGCGACCCTGGAGGCCGACCGTGACCCGGTCTCCGACCTCGACATGATCGAGGAGGAGCTCAAGCAGTACGGCGGCCTGGAGAACCGGCCCCGGATGGTCGTCCTCAACAAGATCGACGTCCCGGACGGCAAGGACCTCGCCGACATCATCCGCCCCGACCTGGAAGAGCGTGGCTACCACGTCTACGAGGTCTCCGCGGTCGCCCATATGGGCCTGAAGGAGCTGTCCTTCGCGCTCGCCGATGTCGTCTCCAAGGCCCGCGCGGCAAGGCCCGTACAGGAATCCACCCGTATCGTCATCCGGCCGCAGGCCGTGGACGACGCCGGCTTCACGGTCACGGAGGAGGGCGAGAACTTCTACCGTGTGCGCGGCGAGAAGCCCGAGCGCTGGGTCCGGCAGACCGACTTCAACAACGACGAGGCCGTCGGCTACCTCGCCGACCGCCTCAACCGCCTCGGTGTCGAGGACGCGCTGCGCAAGTCGGGCGCGCACGCGGGCGACGGCATCGCCATCGGCCCCGAGGACAACGCCGTCGTCTTCGACTGGGAGCCGATGATGGCGGCCGGCGCGGAGATGCTGGGCCGGCGTGGCGAGGACCACCGCATGGAGGCGCCCCGTCCGGCCGCGCAGCGCCGCAAGGACCGGGACGTGGCGCGGGACGAGGCCGACCAGGAGTACGAGGGCTTCAAGCCCTTCTGACGGCCCGTCCGGCGGTCCGCTGCACCGCACAACGGGGAAGGCCCCCGGGAGTTCTCCTCCCGGGGGCCTTCCCCGTTGGCGTTCTGCACCGAGGCCGTGAGCGGCCCGCTGCGGCCTAGACGGCGGCCGTGGTGTCCGAGGCGCCGCTGGCCTCGTGCTCGGCCGTCTCGGAGGCGTCCATGTCCTCCTGCGAGCGCTGGCCGGGGATACCGGACAGCCGGTTCTCCATCCGGATGCGCCGCTCGTCGGCCTTCGCGCACAGATCCAGCGCGGCCTGGTTGAAGCGGACCGAGGACGGCGGGTCCGACGGGCCCAGCAGGTGCTCCTTGAGCTCGGCCCGCTCCGCGGCCAGGGTGTCCTGCTCCGGGTCGCGGACCGCGTCGAGGAGACCGGCCACGCCGTCCGCCTCGGGCGTGAGGATCGTCGCCGCCCGCACGGTCGGGAAGTTCGCCCGGAAGTCGTCCTCGCTCATCCCCGAGGTGTTGGCGACCGCGTACGGCTTCTCGCTGCTCAGGTAGTCCGAGACGACGCTGGAGACATCGCTGATCAGCACATCGGCCTGGTTGAAGCAGCTGAAGATGCCGGGGCGGGCGGTGGTGATGATGCGGTGCTCCCACCGGGGGAAGGACTTCCAGTACGCCTCCTCCCAGGCGGTGACGGCCGCGGCGACGGCGGCGGCGCGGCCCTCCTCCGGGGTGCCCTGAAGCCGCATCCGCTCCAGCTCGTCCGCGCTCTTGCGGAACGCGGACGTGGTCAGCGCGTTGAGCGCCTCGGTACGGCGGGCCAGCTCGGCGGCGGCCTCCGGGCCCGGCCGCTCCCCGCTGCGCCGGGTGTTGGCCTCCGTGATCATCGCCTGGATGCGGGTGTTGGCGGCGCCCGCGCGCGGGTCCACGGAACCGGTCATCGGGTGCGGCTTGTACAGCAGTTGCACGTTCTCGTCGGCGAGCAGCTCGCGGACGATGTTCTCGCCCGCCAGGATCACCGAGGTGTTGCCCGGGTTGCCGTCCCAGCCTTCCCAGGTCGGGGCGTACAGCACGGTCGTCATCCGGTCGGCCGGGGCACCGTCCTGCCGCTGGATCGGCTCGATCGGGGCCAGCTGGGGGCGCCCGACCTCGATGACGTCCTTGTCCTCGACGCCGATGTCGGCGAGCTGGTAGCGGTCACGGGCCGCCGGACCCGCCACCCATACCTCGTCGTACGCCTTCGCGTACGGGTTGCAGGAGGACAGCTTGTCGCTCTCGCCGTGGTTGGTGAAGGCGTGCTTGATGGAGGGGATGCGCAGGATCTGCGAGGTCTTGCCGGAGTTCGCCGGGTGCAGCAGGACCTTGAGCGTGGAGTGCTCCAGCCGCATCAGGTTGGCGACCTTGGGGATGCAGACGATCGGCACGTCCGTGGCCTCGATCTTCTGCACCATGAAGCGCTCACGGAGCACGATGATCGGGTTGCCGTCGAGGGAGGCCAGCGTGCTCAGCCACATGTTGGCCTGGTAGGCGGAGGAGGAACCGCCGGAGAAGTACATGCCGACCGTCGGCCGGTACTCGGCCAGCCAGTTGTCCAGCCAGGCGAGGGCCTGCTTCTCGCTGGCCACCCGCTTCTTGGGCAGCAGCCAGGTGCCCAGGTAGAGCGTGCCGCCGGCGGACAGGGTCAGGGAGACGGCCAGGCCGATGCCGCCCCAGTACGCGTCGGTGGTGATCGAGGTGAGCATCATGCCGACCGTGGTGGGCACGGAGAAGCGCAGCAGCCGCCGGCCCGTCTGGCGGGAGAGGATGCGCGGCGGGGCGTCGCACAGCCGCAGCGCGCTCGCGTCGATGTTGCGGGTCACGAACGGCATGCTGCGGGTCCTGCGGACCAGCACCGCGACCGCCTGGCACACGAAGTGGGTGCCGTAGAAGAGGAGCAGCGTGATGGTGAGCGGCGCCTGCTCCTCGAGCGGGTTGATGCCGTCGATGTGCAGCAGGCCGACCAGTATCAGCATGTCGCGCAGCAACTGGCGCACCGTGACATCGAACCGGATCCGGCCGAGCACCGCGAGCAGGCCGGGCTGCTTGTGCTGGAGGACCAGGTCGAGACCCAGGTTGACCACGGATGCGGCGATGAACAGCGGGATGACGGGCAGCAGCGCACCGACCAACTGGGCGGTGAACGCGACCATCATCGCGAAGAGTGCCGCGAGCTGGACGGCTCGGCGGGGGGCGATTCCGGCGGAAGGCACGGGGGAGGGCTCCTGGCAGCACGAATGGTCAGGGGGAGGCCGAGGGGGGCGGCCGGGTCCCGCGCTGCGACGCCGCCGGAGCGGCGAAACGGGACCGATGGACACCCGACCGTATGACCTTGTTGGCCTTGGTGACAATCTGCTGTGGCTCTCATCACCGCGAAAGCGGACCAATCGAACGCAACCTCTTGGCCTCGGCTTCCGTCTTAAGGAAAACCGCGTGGCCATGAAAAATCCCGGAAGTAGGGCCCGGGAATTGCGGCCCCCATTCTGCGCCCTCGGGTCCGCGCCGGGTCCGGCCGGTCCCTCCGAAGGGCGTCCGCCAGGCGATATCACGAAGCGCCCGCAGGCCGCCCTGCCGTAGATTGCGCCCGTAGGGCCGTGGTGCGGGTCGGGCAGGGATCCCCCGTACGGCGGTGGGATCGGCGAGCACAGGGGTATGCAGGTGGCAGGCGCAAGGCAGGACGTGAAGGACGCTCGCCGGATCGTGGTGAAGGTCGGCTCCTCCTCGCTGACCACGGCCGCCGGGGGACTGGACGCGGACCGCGTGGACGCGCTGGTGAACGTGCTGGCCAAGCACCAGGACAAGGAGATCGTGCTGGTCTCCTCCGGAGCCATCGCGGCCGGTCTGGCGCCCCTGGGGCTCGACAGGCGGCCCCGCGACCTGGCCCGGCAGCAGGCCGCCGCCAGCGTCGGCCAGGGCCTGCTGGTCGCCCGCTACACCGCCTCGTTCGCCCGCTACGGCCGCCGCGTCGGCCAGGTCCTGCTGACCTCCGACGACACCAGCCGCCGGGCCCACTACCGCAACGCCTACCGGACCCTCGACCAGCTGCTGGCCATGGGCGCCGTACCGATCGTCAACGAGAACGACACCGTCGCGACCGACGAGATCCGCTTTGGGGACAACGACCGGCTGGCGGCCCTGGTCGCCCATCTCGTCCGCGCCGACCTGCTGATCCTGCTCTCCGACGTGGACGGCCTCTACGACGGCGATCCGGCCACCCCCGGCACCTCCCGGATAGCCGAGGTGCGCGGGCCCGAGGACCTGGCGGGCGTCTCCATCGGCAGCGCGGGCAAGGCCGGCGTCGGCACCGGCGGCATGGTCACCAAGGTCGAGGCGGCCCGGATCGCGGCCGCGGCCGGCATCCCGGTCGTCCTGACCTCCGCCGTGCACGCCGCGGACGCGCTCGCCGGCAGCTCGACCGGCACCCACTTCCTGCGCACCGGCCGCCGCTCCGCCGACCGGCTGCTGTGGCTCGCGCATGCCTCGACCCCGCGCGGCGCCCTCGTGCTGGACGACGGAGCCGTGCGGGCCGTCGTCGAACGGCGCTCCTCCCTGCTGCCGGCCGGCATCGCTTCCGTGGACGGGGAGTTCTCCGCCGGTGACCCGGTCGAGCTGCGGGACGGCGACGGCCACGCGGTCGCCCGCGGGCTCGTCAATTTCGATGCCAGGGAAATCCCCCGATTGATGGGCCGTTCGACCCGCGATCTCGCCCGCGAGCTGGGCCCCGCCTACGAGCGGGAGGTCGTGCACCGCGACGATCTGGTGCTGCTGCACCCCTGAGCACGCCCCCTGGGCCGAGGGTCGTCACGCTCCGTGCACATTTTCCCCCGCATGGTGCGGAGACCAGCCTTTCCGTACAGACCTTGGGGAAAACGCCCCGCGACGGGCCGCGGACTGGTCAACTTTGTTGCGGAGGCGCCGCAGGGGAGCGGCGCCCGCAGCGCACGAGCGCACCCGCCGACGTACGACGGCTCCGCACCCCCGAGGGCGGAGCGATTCGCATCACAGGAGGCCGCCGGTGAGACGAGGGCGCCCAGGGGCCCTGCCCCGAGGGGCGGCGGAACGCACGCTGACCAGCGTCGGGACCGCCGAGGACACCGGCCGGCCGGACGAGCGGGACGCGGAGGGGGACAGGGCGGCGCGGCCCGGACCCGAGGGCGGGCGCCGGGAGGCGTCCCGGCTGTGGCACATCACCCTCAGTGTCTCCGGCGCCGAGGCCCCGCTGAAGGAGGTCAGGCGGGCGCTGGAACAGCTCGCCCACGACCACCCCTTCCTGCTGACCAGCCGCTACGCCAACGACCACGCCGAGATCCGCTACTGGGAGGAGGCGCGGGACCTGCACGACGCCGCGGCGGTCGCGCTGCGGCTGTGGGGCGAGCACCGCTCGACGGCCAGGCTGCCGCCGTGGGAGATCGTCGGCCTGGAAGTCATCGACCGCGAGACCTACCACCAGCGCATCGCGGAGGGGTACGGCCCGCCCCCGGCCTCACCGGTCGGCGTCCATCCCTTCTGACCAGCGGTCGTCCGCGTCCCGCGCTGTGAGATACGGCGTGGCCGCGGCCTGCCGCCCCGCTAGGCTGCCGCCATGACCAGCAGCGCATCGCACTCCTCGCCCGTCCTCGAGACCGCCCGCCGCGCGCGGGAGGCCGCCGCCGTCCTGGCGCCGCTGCCGCGTACGGCCCGTGACGCAGCGCTGCTCGCCATCGCCGACGCCCTGGTGGCCAAAACCGGCACCATCGTCGCCGCCAATGCCGAGGACACCGCGAAGGCGCGGGCCGCGGGCACCGCCGAGTCGATCGTGGACCGGCTCACCCTGACCCCCGAGCGGATCGCGGCCATCGCCGCCGATGTCCGCCAGGTCGTGGCGCTGCCCGACCCGGTGGGCGAGGTGCTGCGCGGCTCGACCCTGCCCAACGGTCTCGACCTGCGGCAGGTCCGGGTCCCGCTCGGTGTGATCGGAATCATCTACGAGGCCCGGCCCAATGTGACGGTGGACGCCGCGGCCCTGTGCCTGAAGTCCGGCAACGCCGTGCTGCTGCGCGGCTCGTCCTCCGCGTACGCCTCCAACAGCGCCCTGGTGGACGTGCTGCGGGACGCCGTCCGGAGCGCCGGGCTGCCCGCCGACGCGGTGCAGCTGGTGCCCGGCGAGAGCCGCGACTCGGTGCGCGAGCTGATGCGTGCCCGCGGTCTGGTCGATGTGCTGATCCCGCGCGGCGGCGCGTCCCTGATCCGTACGGTCGTCGAGGAGTCCACGGTCCCGGTCATCGAGACCGGCACCGGCAACTGCCACGTCTACGTCGACGAGGCCGCCGACCTCGACATGGCCGTCGACATCCTGGTCAATTCCAAGGCCCAGCGGCCCAGTGTCTGCAACGCCGCCGAGACGGTGCTGGTGCACGCCGGGATCGCCGAGAAGTTCCTGCCGCGCGCCCTGGCGGCGCTGACCGAGGCCGGGGTGATCGTGCACGGTGACGCCGCCTGGCAGCAGGCGGGTCCCGGGCTGGTCGCCCCCGCCACCGACGAGGACTGGGCGACGGAGTACCTCTCGTACGACATCGCGGCCGCCGTGGTGCCCGACCTGGACGCGGCGGTGGCGCACATCCGGCGCTGGACCTCCGGCCACACCGAGGCGATCGTCACCACCTCGCAGGCCGCCGCCCGCCGTTTCACCCAGTTGGTGGACTCCACCACGGTCGCGGTCAATGCCTCGACCCGTTTCACCGACGGCGGCCAGTTCGGCTTCGGCGCGGAGATCGGCATCTCGACGCAGAAGCTGCACGCCCGTGGCCCCATGGGGCTGCCCGAGCTGACGTCCACCAAGTACATCCTCACGGGCGACGGCCACACCCGCTGAAGCGTCCCCCGGATTCCCCGTTCTCTCTGCCCAAAAGGACCGCCCGGGGCTAACCTGGACGGGTGTCGGACGACGTGGGGGGCAAGCCGTTCCCGGACGGTGAAGAGCCCGACGAGCACCACCACGGGAGCCACGGAAAAGCGGACGAAGAATTCGCCTCCGTGGTCTTCGACGAGGAATTCGTCCGGTCCGCGCAGATTCATGAACCCTCGGCGGTCGAGCGGATGCTGGCCGCCGCCGAGGCGCGCGCCGAGGCCGAGGCGGCCCGCTCCGGGCCCGGCTTCGGCCCCGAGGGCGACGACCCGGACGAGCTCGGCCCCCGCGGCCACCGCCGCGCCCGGGGAGCCGACGACTACGACGGGTACAGCGACTACCCGGAGTACGAGGACGACGGTGAGTACGGCGACTACCCCTACGGCCCGTACGGGCCCTACGGCGGTGCGCTGCGCCCCTACCGCGGCAGCAGCCGCTGGCACCGGCCGGTGGCCTGGGTGCTGGCCGTGGTGATGGGCATCGGGCTGGTCGCGCTGGCCTTCAGCGCCGTCTACCGGGGCTCCTCGGGGCGGACCCAGAGCCCGGCACCGGCGCCCACGTCCAGTGGGGTGGACGCCCCCACCACGGCCGGTATGGACAGCGTCCGGACGGCGCGGCCCGGCCTGCCGTCCGTGCCGTCGGCGGGGCCCGTGCGCCCGTCCTTCTCGGCCGTGCCCAGGCCGAGCTGACGCCGTGGCGCGCTGCCCGCAAAGCGGGTTTTTGAAACGGAATCGAACCGGTGAACTTGTCCGGCGCCCCAGCGTTTACCTTCGCCCCGGCAGACCTACTCTTGTTGTATGACCGGGCCTGGTGACCCTCCCGAAGGGACGCCCAACGGCGCCCAGGGAGGCGGTGAGGACGAATACCGATCCGTCGTCTTCGACGAATCGTTCGTGCGGGCTGCTCGGCTACAGGAATTCTCCGCGGACGAGCGGCTGGGCGAGCATCACTCGCCGGCGGTCAGGACCCGGCATGCGTGGATGCGGCTGGGCGGCTCCCGGCAGGCCGTCCTGCTGGTGCTGCTGATCGTTCTCGCCTTTGGCACCGCCGTCTACATGGGCATCCGCCACCCGTACAAAACCCCGGAGACGGTCCGGTCACAGCCGTTGCGCTCCGCGGTGGTGCCGCTCGCGCCGGCCGGTGAGGTGCCGGGCGCCACACCCGAGGATCTCTTCGCCCACAGCCCCGCGGCCAACTACCGGATCGGCGCCGCGGGCGTGAATCTGCCCCCCGTCACCCGCACCGAGCACTTCTCCGACGGCCAGCTCGTCTCCGCCCTGACCGTCGCGAAGGACTACATCGTCCGCTCCTCGCTGGACCCGGACACCCTCACCGGCGGCTCCGTACGGCCGGTGCGGCTGCTGCTCGACACGAGCCAACTCGACCAGTTCGACCGCAGCCTGGCGCGCCCCGACGACAACGGTCACAATGCGGCGACCGGTTGGCTGGTCCGCTTCGACCCGAAGCAGACCCGGCTCGCCGACCGGAACGTACGGGTCAACGGCACCCTCTCCGCCTCGGAGCTGAGCCCGGACGCGCTCGACGTGACCGCCGACTACACCTTCGTCTACGCCGTACGGCCCGCCCCGGGCGCGCAGGACGCCGCTCGGGCCCAGGACGTCGGCAAGGCCACCCCGGGCGCCGCCTCGCTGGTCACCGTCCGGCGCGAGGTGCACTTCCGGCTGAGCCGCGAGAACCTCACCGACCACCGCCTGGAGGTGCTCCAGAGCAGCCTCCAGGCCGGGCCGCTGGCCTGCTCCTCGAAGCCGGCCGACGCGCTGCGCCCGCTGTTCGCGGGACAGCACGCCGGCAAGGACCGGCCCACGGGCACCGACCCCTATGCCAGGGACCGTGCCAACCCCTCACTCTGCGGTGAGCTGGCGCCCTCCGCCCAGCCGAAGCCGCGGCATCCGATCCGTTAGGAGCCCCTTAGGGGCCCTTAGGAGCCCTCCGGGCGGTCGGTTCCGCCGGTTCCGCCGGTTCCGCCGGTGCCGTTGGCGCCGCCCGAGCCGTCGGGACGCGTGCCGCCGCCACGGAAGACCGTGTCGCGCAGCTTGCCGCCCAGATCGCCCGCGCCGCCGGCGATATCGCGCACCAGACCCATCAGCGGGTCCTTGCTGTTGCGCACCGAGTCGGCGTAGTGCGCCGCGGAGTCCCGGAAGGAGTCGGAGACCGAGGTGTCCTTGTCCTCGTCCCGGCGCGGGTAGTGGCCGTCCATGATCCGCTGGTAGTCGCGGCTCTCCGCCCACTTCTTCAGCTCGGCCGCCCGCACGGTCGTGAACGGGTGGCTGCGCGGCAGCAGGTTGAGGATCTTCAGCACGGAGTCGCGCAGATCGCCGCCCGACTCGTACTCCTCCGCCTGCTTGAGGAAGGCGTCGACATTCATCTCGTGCAGATGATTGCCGCCGGCCAGCTTCATCAGACCGCGCATCGAGGCCTTCAGATCCTGCCCGACCAGCAGCCCGGCGCGGTCCGCGGAGAGCTCCGACTTGCGGAACCACTCGCGCAGTGCGGTCACGATCGCCATGATCGCGACATTGCCCAGCGGGATCCAGGCGACCTTCATGGCCAGGTTCGTCAGGAACAGCAGGATCGTGCGGTAGACGGCGTGCCCGGACAGGGCGTGCCCGACCTCATGGCCGATGACCGCCCGCATCTCCTCCTCGTCCAGCAGCTCGACCAGGCCGGTCGTCACCACGATGATCGGCTCGTCCAGACCGATGCACATGGCGTTGGGCTGCGGGTCCTGATTGACGTACATCGGCGGGACCTTCTCCAGGTCCAGGATGTAACAGGCATCGCGCAGCATGTCGTTGAGGTGCGCGAACTGCTGCTCGCCCACCCGCACCGAGTCCGACAGGAACAGCAGCCGAAGGCTGCGCTCCGGCAACAAGCCGCTGAGCGTCTTGAAGACGGTGTCGAACCCGCTCAGCTTGCGCAGCGCCACCAGCGCCGACCGGTCCGCCGGGTGCTCGTACGACCGCGACGAGATACCGGGGAACCGCCGCCGGTCCCGGCTCGGAACGTTCGCGCTGCCGCCTGGGCTCTCCGTCATTGGGGCCTCCCCCTGTTCGACTGCGTGTGTTTCAGACTAGAGGACGCCACCGACAGCCGAATGGATGCTCGGGCGTACGCTGGCGATCGCACCAATGCCCGCACAGGCCCGTACAAATGACCACACGGGCCGTACCAGAGGAGCGCACCGTCATGCCGTATCCGAGCGTGCTGCTCGCCGCAGCCCAGGAGACCGCCAGGGACGGCGGGCCCGGGTGGATCCTGCGAACCGTGATCATCGTCGGCGTCGTGGGCGCCGCCCTGCTCGCCTGGTTCCTGCTGCGCGGCTACGGCCAGGACTGACCCCGCGGGCTCCCTCCGGGCGCGTCCGGGCGGAGTCGCCGTGAGCCCGCGGTGAGACGGCGCTTACGATGTGGTGGAAGTCTCCGCCCGACCCCAGCCCGGATTGGTCCTGCTGACGATGAGCCTGCACTCCACCGCACAGTCCCTGGTTTCCCTCGCCGCCGAACCCGGACACGAGGGCGGTCACGCCAGCCTCAGCCCCTTCGTGACCGGCGGTGGCGCCCTGGTTGTCCTGCTTCTCCTGCTCTGGATCACGACCCGCTTCAACCGGGACCGCTGAGCCCCGGCACCCGGCCCCCGGTATCGCGCGCCGCCCAGTAGGGTCTGCACGCATGGGAGAGCACACAGGGCCCGTGAAGCGGCGACTCGGAGTGATGGGCGGGACGTTCGACCCGATCCATCACGGACACCTGGTCGCCGCCAGCGAGGTGGCCAGCCAGTTCCACCTCGACGAGGTCATCTTCGTACCCACGGGACAGCCGTGGCAGAAGAGTCACAAGAAGGTGTCCCCGGCCGAGGACCGGTATCTGATGACGGTCATCGCGACCGCCTCCAATCCGCAGTTCTCCGTCAGCCGGATCGATATCGACCGTGGCGGCAAGACGTACACGATAGACACGCTGCGTGATCTGCGGGCGGAGCACCGTGACGCGGATCTGTTCTTCATCACCGGCGCCGATGCGCTCAGCCAGATTCTGACCTGGCACGATGCCGCGGAGCTGGTCTCGCTCGCCCACTTCATCGGGGTGACCAGGCCCGGCCATGTCCTCGCGGACCCCGGGCTGCCCGAGGGGGCGGTGTCCTTGATCGAGGTGCCGGCGCTGGCCATCTCCTCTAGCGACTGCCGCACGCGTGTCGCCCAGGGGGATCCGGTCTGGTATCTGGTGCCGGACGGTGTGGTGCGCTACATCGACAAAAAAGAGCTGTACCGCAACGACCGCTGACGGGGCTGACGGAAAGGGGCACCGGTGAGCGACCGACAGGATCCGTACGGGCCGCAGGACCCGTATGCCCACGACCCATATGCCCAGGGGCAGCAGGGGCAGCAGGGGCAGACGAGCTACACCTACGACGCCTACGGGCGGCCGGTGTACCGCGACGCCGCACCGTCGTCGTACGAGCAGCACTACGACGCCTACGGGCAGCCGGCCGCCCCGGCCGCCTACGAGGGCTACGACCCCTACGCCGGCCAACAGGGCGGCGGCCAGGCCCCGCAGGCGCAGCAGGGCCACCCGACGTACGAGCAGGGGCAGGCGGAGTACGGCTATGACCCGTACGACGGCCGGCAGGTGCAGGCCCAGCCGGGCTATCCCCAGCAGTACGACCCGTACGCCCAGCCCCAGCAGCCCCAGCAGCAGCCGCAGCAGCAGGAGTGGATCCCGCAGCAGGCCCAGCAGTCCCCGTACGAGCAGGTCTCCTACGCGGAGCAGCCCCGCTACGACGAGCCCGCTCCGCAGCACCAGGACAGGCAGCCCCGGCCGCCGGCCCCGCGCGCCCCGGCGGACGACACCGTGCAGCAGGGTCCCGCGAGCGGCTCTCCCGGGCCCTCGGCCGACGACCCGGAGTACCGCACGGAGCAGTTCTCCTTCATCGAGGAGCCGGACGAGGACTCCGAAGACGTCATCGACTGGCTGAAGTTCACCGAGAGCCGCACCGAGCGGCGCGAGGAGGCCAAGCGGCGCGGCCGCAGCCGGATCGTGGCGCTGTCCGTCGTGCTGGCTCTGCTGGTCGCCGGCGGCGTCGGCTATCTGTGGTGGGCGGGCAAGCTGCCCGGTCTGGCGGGCCCCGGCACCGGACCGGCGGCCGCGGCAGGCGGGCAGAAGCGCGACGTCCTCGTCGTCCACCTGCGGGACACCAAGTCAGGGAACAGCTCCACGGCGCTGCTGGTGGACAACGAGACCACCCACAAGGGCACCACCGTCCTCCTGCCCAACAGCCTCATCGTCTCCAAGGACGACGGGACCAGCACCACGCTCGGCAAGTCCGTCAAGGACGACGGCACCGAGCCGACCCGGGACTCCCTCAACAGCCTCCTGGGCGCCGACCTCAAGGCCAGCTGGCGGCTGGACACCCCGTATCTGGAGAACCTCGTCGAGACGGTCGGCGGGATCACCCTCGACACCGACGCCACCGTGCCCGGCGCCAAGAAGGGCGCCTCCCCGGTCGTCAAGCAGGGCAGCGCCCAGGACCTCAACGGCCAGGCCGCCGTCGCCTACGCCACCTACCAGGCGCCGGGCGAGCCCCAGACCCGGCAGCTCCAGCGGTTCGGCCAGGTCATGCAGGCGACCTTGAAGAAGGTCTCCAGCGACGCCGACGGCGCCACCGCCACCGTGAAGTCGCTGCTCCAGGTGCTCGACCCGCCGCTCACCGAGGGCCAGCTGGGCAGCTCGCTGGCGCAGCGGGCGGAGCTGGCGAAGACCGGCGGGTACGGCACGACCATGCTGCCCGTGCAGGCGAACGGCACGCTCAGCCCGACGGCCACGGCCGAAGTGGTCAAGAACGTGCTCGGCGGCACGGTCAAGAAGACCGCCCCCGACGCGACCGCCCGGGTAGCGGTCCGCAACGCCACCGGCAACCCGGGAGCCACGAAGAAGGCGCAGGTCTCGCTGCTCAACGGCGGCTACAGCTTCGTCGACGACGGCACCGGCAGGGCCGCCGCCACGTCCCGGATCACCTACGCGGACGCCGCCCAGAAGGCCAAGGCCGCGGAGGTCGCCAAGACCCTGGGCCTGCCCGCGGGCGCGGTCGGGCAGGGCAAGGGCGCGGCGAACGCCGACATCACCGTGGTCCTGGGCCAGGACTACAAGGGCTGACCGGACGCGCTCGGCCCCGCCGACGAGGAACGGCGGGGCCGAGCGGTCCCGAATCCGGCGCTGACCAGCCCGGACATCGAAACCGACCAGAGGGTTCGAAAACCCAGTCGGGAGTGTCGGTGGTCCGTGAGACCCTTGAGGGGTACTTGACCGCCGATCCGGTCGCCCATGGGGACTGCGGCGCGCGCCGCGGCTCAGCAGTGAGCCAGCTGCCCCGCCGGGCCGGAAAGGCTGCCCCTCGACCCGGAAAGCCGCTTGTGACCGCCACGGACCGTTCCATCGAGCTCATCAACGCCGCCGCCCAGGCCGCGGCCGACAAGCTCGCGCACGACATCATCGCGTACGACGTCAGCGACGTCCTCTCGATCACCGACGCCTTCCTGCTGGCCTCGGCGCCCAGCGACCGCCAGGTCAAGTCGATCGTCGACGAGATCGAGGAACGGCTCAACAAGGACCTCGGCGTCAAGCCGGTCCGCCGCGAGGGCGACCGCGAGGCCCGTTGGGTGCTGCTGGACTACGTCGACATCGTGGTGCACGTCCAGCACAGCGAGGAGCGCGTCTTCTACGCGCTCGAGCGCCTGTGGAAGGACTGCCCCGAGATCGACCTTCCCGAGGAGGCCAAGGCCACCCGCGGCAAGGCCGCGGAGCACGCCGACGCCACGGCGGGCGAGCAGGACGGAGAACTGCTCTGAACGGCACCAAGGGCGGCCGGGGCCGCCGCATCGTCCTCTGGCGCCACGGCCAGACGGCCTGGAATCTGGAACGCCGCTTCCAGGGGTCGACGGACATCGAGCTGACCGAGGAGGGCCTCGGCCAGGCCCGCCGTGCCGCCCGGCTGCTCGCCGCCCTCGGACCGGACGTCATCATCGCCTCCGACCTGCAACGGGCCGCGGCGACCGCCGACGAGCTGGCCGCGCTCACCCGGATCGACGTGACGCACGACGCAGCCCTGCGGGAGACCTACGCGGGCTCGTGGCAGGGCCTGACGCACGACGAGATCCTCGCGCAGTACGGCGAGCAGTACACCGCCTGGAAGCGCGGTGAGCCGGTGCGGCGCGGTGGCGGCGAACTGGAGACCGAGGTCGCCGACCGGGCCGCTCCCGTGGTGCTCAACCACGCCGACAAGCTGCCCGAGAACGGCACCCTGGTCGTCGTCAGCCACGGCGGCACGATCCGTACCACCATCGGCCGGCTGCTCGGCCTGGAGGCCCATCACTGGGAGGGCCTGGGCGGTCTGTCGAACTGCTGCTGGTCCGTGCTGGGCGAGGGCGCGCGCGGCTGGCGCCTGATGGAGCACAACGCCGGCACTCTGCCGGTGCCGGTGCTCGGCGACGACGACTGACCCCGCAGGGCGGCCCCGGCCGACTGGATTTCACATCTGGGCAGGTCGCAGGCTAAAGTTCTTCTTGTTCGCGGCGCCGCCGGGGGAAACCCGGGGGAGCGGAACAAGGCCCGGGGCTATAGCTCAGTTGGTAGAGCGCCTGCATGGCATGCAGGAGGTCAGGAGTTCAATTCTCCTTAGCTCCACAACCCGGAAGATCCCGCCTCCAGACGGAGGCGGGATCTCTGCGTTATACGGGATCCCTCACCACACGGAATCGCTCACCGGCCGGGGTCGTGGTCAGCGCTCCGCGGGCGCGCCGCCGCTGCGCTCCCATCGCTGCTCCAGCTCCGCGCGGGCCCGGGAGGCGGGCCGCAGATGCTCGGGGCAGCCGATCAGCGGATCATGGATGCCGCGCAGCGCCTCCGTCAGCTCCCGGCTCTCCTCGTCGGCCGGGGTGTAGACGACGATCCGGGTCTCCGGGACGCCGCCCACCGCCAGTGACGTCGAGACCAGCCGTATCTCACCGACCGAGGCATGCTGGATCACCTTCATGCGGTTCCGCGGCGGCGAGACGTCCCCGGCCTCCCACAGCCGCGCGAAATCCGCGCTGACCCGCGACAGCCGCCCGATCAGCGACTCCCACGCCGGCTCGCCCACATGCCGGCCGTACGAACTGCGCAACTGCGCCACGAGGGCGGGGAACTCCTCGTCGCGGTTGAGGATCGTGCAGCAGCAGGGAGGTGTGGTGAAGAGCTGCCACAGGACGTTGCGGGCTGGACCGCGCGCCAACGCGACGGTGGGGAAGACCTCTTGGTAGGCCGTATTGGAGGCCAGGACGTCATAACGGGCGTTGTAGACCACCGCCCTCCACTACAGCGCGCTGCGCACCGGGTTGACGTTCGTCCCCACGGCGCTCGCCTACGGGGCGGTGGGGCTGTGGTGGCGGCGGCTGCCCCGACGGCTGCATCCCTTCCTGGTCCCGGGCGGGTTCGTGGTGGTGTCCGCCGCGCTGGTGGGGATCGGGCCGGCGTTCAAGGACGGCGGGGCCGGCGGCGGCGTCTGGCTGTTTGTCGCGTACGGCGCCATCGGGGCGGGCCTCGGTTTCGCCCACAGCCCCAGTCTTGCCGCCGCGTTGGGGTCCGTACGTACGGAGCACGCGGCGGATGCGAGCGGTCTCGTGGTGACCGTCAACCAGGTCGGACTGCTGCTGGGGACCTCCCTTTTCGGGACACTCTTCCTTAATCGGCTGGCGGAGGCGGGAGCCGGTGCGCCGTCGCGGGCACTATGGGGGAGCATGCTCGCGCTGGCGGGTGCGGCGGCGGTGGGCGGGTCGGCCTGGATGACGAGAAGGCGGACCTGACCCGGTCCGTGGTCCGTGGCAGAATCGGACGGCGCCGGCAGGGGAGGAGAGATCGCGATGCCCACGAGCATCCTCGAGGAGGTCAATGACCTGCTCGAAGTGGCCGAGGCGCAAGGTTATGACTGGTTGCCGGAATATGCGCTCCGCTTCACCTGCCCTGTTGACGGCCCCCTCCCCTCGGGCAGCGGCACTGACGGTTCCGCTCTGCAATGCCCCTCCTGCCGCTCCTCCCATGTGGCGCAGGTGCTGGGTGCCAACGGTGGCATTTCCTTCGTTTGTACGGCCTGCGGCCACAGTTGGAGCTGATGGATGGGCGCCCACAGCAGGAAATGTGACTGGTGCGGCAGCGGTACGCCGATCGTCCGTGACATGGAACCGGTCAACGCCGAATACCAGTACTGGTGCGAGGAATGCGCCCGCGCCCTGGTCATAAAAGGCGACCCCATCGAGACCTACCGTGAGCTCGACGGGGAGCCGATCTACGGGCGGCTGCTGGACGAGCACTGCACGCTGAAGCGTTTCTACTCGTTCGCGACGGCCTGAGCGGGGGCGTGGCGCGGGGCGTGAGCGAGGCCGTGAGTGAGGGTGTCCCCCGTGGAGGCGGAGGGGGGTGTCCGCCCGGTGCGGCGTCCGTTTTCTCTGGCTGACGCAGACTCGGGCAACCCTCGGGCGGTACAGGACAGTTCGCTCCAGAATCGGGCAGTATCGGTCAGGGGTGAGCGTTCCCGAGCGGCTGCGGGCAGTCTCGAGCAGTCTCGAGCGGTTTCGGTCAGGCGGAACGGCCGTCGAGGGGCGCGCCGTTGTGACACATGTGCGACTCTCACCACTCCGTCCCGCGGCTCAATCCCGCAGCCCCACTCCGCAGGCCCACCCCACGACTCAATCCCGCAGTGAGGGCAGCCGGTTCATGTGCCACTCGCGGTATCGGCAGGCCGGGGCTCGCTGTTCCGCCCCGGTCGCCCGCCGGGCCGCCACAGCCGGGCCGCGGTCAGTGCCAGCAGCGCAAGACCGGCGATCGGATAGACGTCGGAGAGCAGTATCTGGGCGCCGTTCTGGTGCAGTTCCTCGTGGTGGTGCCAGCGGTGCGGCACCCACCACAGCGCGAACGAGCAGAACAGCAGGCCCAGGGCCACGGTGGCAGCCCACCAGCGGCGGGCGGCGGTGCCGCTCCGCCGTAGCGCCTCCGAGCCGAGCAGGATCACCATCGGTACGCACCACACCCAGTGGTGGGACCAGGAGATCGGACTGACCAGGAGAGCGGTCGCGGCGCAGGCGACGGCCGCCCAGGCGCGCTGCCCGCGCAGCAGCGATCCGGCAGCGAGCGCCAGACCGAGGGCCGCGGCCGGAACGGCGACCACGATCCAGGCGGTGCCCGCATCGTGGGTGTGCAGCAGCCGGGCGAGGGCGCCGCGCAGCGACTGGTTCGCGGTGATCTCCACCTCACCGACCCGGTCGGCGGCGAAGACGATCTCGGTCCAGAAGCGGTGCGAGTCGCGTGGCAGCGCGAGCGCGGAGAGGAGGGCGGTGGCCAGGAAGGTGCCGGTGGCGACGGCGGCCTGCCGCAGCCAGGGGTTCCAGGCGGCGCGCGCCCCCGCGCCGGAGCGGAGCAGCTGCCCGGCGCGGACGGCGCCGGTCACGGCGAGAAATACGGCGAACAGCGCCGGGGTCAGCTTGAGGCCGGCCGCGATACCGATACCGATGCCCGCGAGCCGGTGGGTGTCCTTGCGGGTCAGGTCCCACAGCACGAGCGCGGCGAGCAGAAGGTTGATCTGGCCGTAGCGCAGCGTCGTCCACACCGGCTCGCACCACACCAGCAGCGCCGAGACCGCGAGGGCCGCGGCCGGCCGGGGGAGCCTGCGGGGCCGGCCGGCCAGGCGCAGCGAGAGGTGGACGACGGCGACGAGCAGCAGGAGGTTGCCGACGGTGGCGAGGGTGCGCATCTCCGGGACGCCGAGGAGGGTGAGCGGGGTGAACAGCAGCGCCGCGAAGGGCGGGTAGGTGTTGGGCAGGTGCGCCGAGGTCGCCACCATGTCGTAGAGGGACTCGCCGTTGCGGACGGTGAAGCCCTCGGCGCGGTAGACCATGAGGTCGAGCATCGTCACGTGCGCGAGGCGCTGCACGACCCAGAAGACGGTGAACGAGACCAGGCAGGCGAGGGCCGCCGCATGGGTCGGATACCGGCGGACGAGACTCCTGCCGGGGCGGGCGCCGCCGGGCTCGGTGGGCGCTTCCAGCTCCAGCGCGGTCACGGCGTACGGCTCCCCTGGACGAATCGGACACAGATCGCCGACAGTACCGCGCGTCGCGCCGAGGGGCCCCGGGCAGAACGATTTGGCAGAAGCCGGGGAGGTCCGTGTAATGTAGGCGATGCCGCAGCGGGGAACCGGGCGGGAACAGAATACGGGGCTATAGCTCAGTTGGTAGAGCGCCTGCATGGCATGCAGGAGGTCAGGAGTTCAATTCTCCTTAGCTCCACAGTGAACAGAGCGGGTCGTCCGATGCGGACGGCCCGCTCTGTTGTGCGTGTGCGGGGCCAGGGTGTCCCGGCCGTTCGCGCCCGGCGGGGTTCGTCCGGGATTGCGCTGATTTCCGGTCAGTGAGCCGTCCGTTATGGCGAGTTGAGTGTTCGCTCCACGCCCCTTCCTGGTCCGTGCTTGCCATTCCTTGGTCTCTTCTTGGTGCTCGCATGCCCCTGACATGAACGGTTCACCGAAAGAGTGACGCATCGCGCGAGCGTCACATCCCGCGCATTCACCGCTCGTGCGGTGCCGCGCGCCCGCGCACCGGCGCGGCGCGGCACCCCGCGGCGCACCGCATCGCCACAGCAGGGGGTTACATGAGATCAAGCCGCACCAGATCACTGCGCGCCCGCGCCGGTCTGGCCTGGGCAGCGACGCTGCCGCTGGTCGCCGGTGCGCTCGCGCTCGGCGCACCCGCCGCCGACGCCGCGGGCCACGACGGCGGACGGCACGCGCTGGCGGGCACCAAGCCCCTGTGGGCCACCCGGCAGGCCGACCAGGGCGCCACCTCCGCTTCCGCGGCCGTCACCGCCCGCGTCTACCTGGCCGGCCGTGACGCCAAGGGGCTCGCGGACTACGCCCGGGCCGTGTCCGACCCGCACTCCGCCGCGTACGGGAAGTACCTGAGCCCCGCCCAGGTGCGTGCCCGTTACGGTGCCACGCACGACCAGATAGCCAAGGTGACCGGCTGGCTGAAGAAGTCCGGCCTGACGGTCACCGGCACCACCAACCGGTATGTGACGATCACGGGGGACGCGGCCGCCGCCGAGCGGGCCTTCGCCACCGACCTGCACAACTACCGCAAGAACGGCCACACGTACCACGCCCCGTCGGCCACCGCCTCCGCGCCCGCCTCGCTGGCCGGCGCGGTGCTGACGGTCACCGGTCTGAACAACGCGCCGCGGATGGCCGAGCACCACTCCAGCGAACTGCCGCCGCCGGAAGGGGTCTTCCGCAACTCCGGCCCGTTCTCCTCGTACTACGGCTCCAGGACGGACAAGAAGCTGCCGTCCGCCTACGGGGGTAAGGCGCCGTACGCGATCAAGGGCTACACCGGCAAGCAGCTGCGGGCCGCCTACGGGGCGAAGAAGTGGACCGGCAAGCACGTCACCGTCGCGATCACCGACGCCTACGCCTCGCCGACCATCGCCCAGGACGCCGGCAAGTACGCCGCCCGCAACGGTGACCCCCGCTACCGCCGCGGCCAGCTCTCCCAGGTGCTGCCCGCGGACTACACGCACATCGAGGACTGCGGCGCGGCCGGCTGGTACGGCGAGGAGACCCTGGACGTCGAGGCCGTCCACGCGGTCGCCCCCGACTCCGACATCGTCTACGTCGGCGGCGCCTCCTGCATGGACGACGATCTGCTCGACTCGCTCGGCAAGATCATGGACGGGCACCTCGCCGACATCGTCTCCAACTCCTGGGGCGACATCGAGGCGAACGAGACCCCGGACGTGGCCGCCGCCTACGACCAGCTCTTCCAGCAGGGCGCGGTGCAGGGCATCGGCTTCTACTTCTCCTCCGGCGACAACGGTGACGAGGTCGCCAACACCGGCACCAAGCAGGTCGACACCCCGGCGAACTCCGCCTGGGTGACCGCGGTCGGCGGTACCTCCCTGGCCGTCGGCAAGCACGACGCCTACCAGTGGGAGACCGGCTGGGGCACCCTGAAGGCGGCGCTCTCCAAGGACGGCAACGACTGGACCGGATTCCCCGGCGCCTTCAACGGCGGCGCAGGAGGCGGCACCAGCAAGACCGTCGGGCAGCCCTTCTACCAGCGCGGCATCGTGCCGGACGGGCTCGCGAAGGCGAACGGCGGCGGCGCGATGCGCACCGTCCCGGACATCGCCGCGGTCGCCGACCCCAACACCGGCTTCCTGGTCGGCCAGACCCAGACCCTGCCGGGCGGAAAGCTCGGCTATGACGAGTACCGCATCGGCGGCACCTCACTGGCCGCGCCGGTGATCGCGGGCGTCCAGGCGCTCGCCCAGCAGGCCCGGCACGGCGTCGCCATCGGCTTCGCCAACCCCGGTATCTACCAGCGCTACGGCACCGCCGCCTACCACGACGTCACCGACCACCCGCTGGGTGCCGGCCGTGACCTGGCGGTCGTCCGCGTCGACTACGTCAACGGCGCCGACGCCGGCGAGGGCACCACGACCTCGCTGCGCAGCCTGGGCAAGGACAGCTCCCTGCATGCGGGCGTCGGCTATGACGACGTCACGGGCGTGGGCTCGCCGGGCGCCGGATATGTCAGCTCCTACCGCCCCTGACACCGGGGCACGGCACCGCCTCCCCGCGCCGTCCGCGGCCCCGGTGGAGCGGCGGTAGGGGCAAGGGGTAACGGGGGCGGGGCCCGTGTTGGGGGAATCCTCAGCGCGGGCCCCGTACGCCCTGCGGTACCCTGACGCCATGCGTGCCGTACGCCTTCTGCTTAGCGGGCCGCGCTGATCAGTACCGACGGATGACAGAACCCGTCGGAATCGGCGCGGCGTCCCCTCCTGTGCGAGGGGTCTTTTTGTTTCCGGCGTGCCGGGGATTTTGGCGCGTTTCCGCAGGCAGAGACGATCGATGGAGCTTTGAGGACGATGAGCGAGACGACTACCGCTGCCGAGACGGCAGCGCCGCACCGCTATACGGCCGCGCTGGCCGCCGACATCGAGGCGCGCTGGCAGGACTTCTGGGAGACCGACGGGACCTACGAGGCCCCGAACCCCCAGGGGGAGCTGGCCGGCGACGCCGAGCTGGTGGCCCGCCCCAAGAAGTTCATCATGGACATGTTCCCCTACCCGTCGGGTGCCGGTCTGCACGTGGGCCACCCGCTGGGCTTCATCGCCACCGACGTATACGCCCGCCACCAGCGCATGACGGGCCACAACGTCCTGCACACCCTGGGCTTCGACGCCTTCGGCCTGCCCGCCGAGCAGTACGCGGTGCAGACCGGCACCCACCCGAGGGTCTCCACCGAGGCCAACATCGTGAACATGCGGCGCCAGCTGCGCCGCCTGGGCCTGGGCCACGACCAGCGCCGCTCGGTCGAGACGATCGACCCGGCGTACTACAAGTGGACCCAGTGGATCTTCCTCCAGATCTTCAACTCCTGGTACGACCCGGAGGCGGACGCGGCCCGCCCGATCGACACCCTGGTCGCCCAGTTCGAGGCCGGCACCCGCCAGACCCCCGACGGCCGGCCCTGGAGCGAGCTGACCGCTCTGGAGCGGGCCAACGTCCTGGGCGAGTACCGCCTGGCGTACGCCTCGGACGCGCCGGTCAACTGGTGCCCCGGCCTGGGCACGGTGCTGGCCAACGAGGAGGTCACCGCCGACGGCCGCTCCGAGCGCGGCAACTACCCGGTCTTCAAGGCCAAGCTGCGCCAGTGGAACATGCGCATCACCGCCTACGCCGACCGGCTGCTGAACGACCTGGACGCGCTGGACTGGCCGGAGGCCATCAAGCTCCAGCAGCGCAACTGGATCGGCCGCTCCGAGGGCGCCCGGGTCGACTTCCCAGTGGGCGACGACAAGATCACCGTCTTCACCACCCGCCAGGACACCCTGTTCGGCGCGACGTACATGGTGCTGGCGCCCGAGCACCCGCTGGTCGCCGGCTCCGACAACGGCTCCGGCACCGGCTCCATCGTTCCGGACGCCTGGCCCGAGGGCACCCACGACGTCTGGACCGGCGGACACGCCACCCCGGCCGACGCCGTCGCCGCGTACCGCAAGCAGGCCGCGTCCAAGTCGGACGTCGAGCGGCAGGCCGAGGCCAAGGACAAGACCGGCGTCTTCACCGGCGCCTTCGCGACCAACCCGGTCAGCGGCGAGCAGGTCCCGGTCTTCATCGCCGACTACGTCCTGATGGGCTACGGCACCGGCGCGATCATGGCCGTCCCCGCGCACGACAGCCGCGACTTCGCCTTCGCCCGCGCCTTCGAGCTGCCGATGCGCTGTGTCGTCGAGCCGTCGGACGACCGCGGCACCGACCCCTCGGCCTGGGACGACGCCTTCGCCTCGTACGACGCCAAGATCGTCAACTCGTCCGGTGAGACGGTCTCGCTGGACGGCCTGGGCGTCGAGGACGCCAAGGCGAAGATCACCGCCTGGCTGGCCGGCCAGGGCATCGGCGAGGGCACCGTCAACTTCCGGCTGCGCGACTGGCTGTTCAGCCGGCAGCGCTACTGGGGCGAGCCGTTCCCGATCGTCTACGACGAGGACGGCGTGGCGCACGCGCTGCCCGAGTCGATGCTGCCGCTGGAGCTGCCCGAGGTCGAGGACTACTCCCCGCGCACCTTCGACCCGGACGATGCCGACACCCAGCCGGAGACCCCGCTGTCCCGCAACGAGGACTGGGTCCATGTCGACCTGGACCTGGGCGACGGCAACGGCATCAGGCGCTACCGCCGCGAGACCAACACCATGCCCAACTGGGCGGGTTCGTGCTGGTACGAGATGCGCTACCTGGACCCCGGCAACGCCGACGCGCTGGTCGCCCCGGACATCGAGCAGTACTGGATGGGACCGCGTGAGGGTCAGCCGGCCGGCGGCGTCGACCTGTACGTGGGCGGCGCGGAGCACGCCGTACTGCACCTGCTGTACGCCCGCTTCTGGTCCAAGGTGCTGCACGACCTGGGACACGTCTCGTCCTCCGAGCCGTTCCACAAGCTGTACAACCAGGGCATGATCCAGGCCTTCGTCTACCGGGACAGCCGCGGCATCGCCGTCCCGGCGGCCGAGGTCGAGGAGCGCGACGGCGGCTACTACTACCAGGGCGAGAAGGTCAGCCGCGTCCTGGGCAAGATGGGCAAGTCCCTGAAGAACGCCGTCACCCCCGACGAGATCTGCGCCGAGTACGGCGCGGACACCCTGCGCCTGTACGAGATGGCGATGGGCCCGCTGGATGTGTCGCGGCCGTGGGACACCCGGGCCGTCGTCGGCCAGTACCGCCTGCTCCAGCGCCTGTGGCGCAACGTCGTCGACGAGGCGACCGGCGAGGTCACCGTCGTCGACACCGAGCCGGACGAGGACTCCCTGCGGGCCCTGCACAAGGCGATCGACGGTGTCACCCAGGACATGGCGAACCTGCGCTTCAACACCGCCATCGCCAAGGTGACCGAGCTGAACAACCACCTGACCAAGGCGGGCGGCCGGGTTCCGCGCACCGTCGCGGAGCGGCTGGTGCTGCTGATCGCCCCGCTGGCCCCGCACATCGCCGAGGAGCTGTGGCACAAGCTGGGCCACACCGGCACCGTGGTGCACGCGGACTTCCCGGTCGCCGACCCGGCGTATGTCGTCGACGAGACCGTGACCTGCGTCGTGCAGATCAAGGGCAAGGTGAAGGCACGCCTGGAGGTCGCCCCGTCGATCTCCGAGGCGGACCTGGAGGCGGCGGCACTGGCCGAGCCCGCCGTGGTCGCGGCGCTGAACGGCGCGGGCATCCGGAAGATCATCGTCCGGGCGCCGAAGCTGGTGAACATCGTCCCGGCGTAGGCCGCTGTGGGGCGCCCGGGGACGGTCCCGGGCGCCCGGGGATGAGGTTTCGGGGGGCCGAGGTCGAGGGGTCGGGCGCCTGGGGGCGAGGTTTCGGGGGCCCGAGGTCGAGGTTTCGGGGGTCGTGGCGCTCGGCGGGGCCGGGGGCGCGTGCCGGTGGGACTTCGGTGCCGCGGCGGCCGTGCGGGCCGGCGCCATTCCGGGCGTGCGGCCTCGGGGTGCGGCCCCGGGCGCGCGGATGTGGTGCTTCACGGGCGCCATGGGTGTTTTCCCCTACGGGCAGGTTGGGGGGTCGTCCGGAACCCGTGACCGGCCCTGGCCGTTTACCGTGGAGGTACAGGGGCGCGGGCGAGGAACCGGCGCCGCCGAGACGTCTGGGGAGAGCCCATGGAAGCTGCTGTTGCCGTCTTCGGGCTGCTCTTTGTGCTGTTCGTCCTGGCAGGGGTGTTCGTCACGGTCAAGGCCGTGAAGGCGGCCAAGGCCGGTGTGGACCGGACGGTCGCGCAGGCCCGCAGAACCGTCGAGGACACCACCCTCCGGGCCCGGCAGTTCGCCCAGCCCGGTGTGGTCGGCGAACTGGCACAGCTGCGCCTCTCGCTGCGCACGTCCATGCGCGCCACCCAGGAAGCGCTCCACAGCGGTTCCTCGGAGGATGCCTCCCTCAGCGAGGCGATCGGGCTCTTCGAGCGACTGAGCGTCCATGGCCATGAGCTCGACGATGAACTCAAGCGGCTCGAACGTGAGCCTGACCGGGCCACCATCGCCGACCGGCTCCCGGAATTCCGTGAGCGGCTGGAACGGATCACGCACTCCGCGGAGTCGCTGCGCTGGGCCGCGCGCGACCGTGCCCGCAAGTTCGCGGACGACGATCTTGCCTCGCTGAGCGACCAGATCGATGTGGAGTCGGGAGCGCTGCGCCACTGGACCCGGGTCGAGGGCGCCGAGGACCCGCTGCGGGAGCCCGTACAGGAGCGCCGCCCGGGGCAGGGGCAGGCGCAGGGGTCGGGCCAGGCTTCGGCCGGCAGCGGCAACTCCTGGGGCCCGGACTCCGAGGACCCGCCGGCGATCACCGCCCAGGACCCGCGCACCCAGCCGTCCTACCCGTGGCAGAAGGCACCGCGGACGGAGGAGACGACGACGTGAGGCTGTGAGCCCGCGAGACATCGGCGGGGTGAGGGGTGGGGTGGGGGCGGGGCGGGGCCCCGGGGGAGACCGCGGTGAGGCCGGGAGCGGCGAGTATCGGCGAATCTGCGAGGATCTGAGGGCCGGGACAGCGTATTTTCCGGGGGCTCTTGGCAGAGCCTTGGGGAAACCTGGAAGATCTTGGGGAGGGGCCCGCACTGTGCGGCGCCGAGATCCCCGGATAACCTCCCAGTCATGTCCCGCCATGTCGCGATCGTCACCGATTCCACGGCCTACTTGCCGCGGACGGCTGTCGAGCGTCACCGCATCACGGCCGTTCCGCTGACCGTCGTCCTGGGGGACCGGGCCCTGGAAGAGGGCACCGAGATCTCCGCGAGATCCGTCGCCCAGGCGCTCCAGAAGCGCCGGCCCGTGACGACCTCCCGGCCCAGTCCCACGGTGTTCGCGGACACGTACCGCAAGGTCGCGGCGGCCGGCGCGGGCGGCATCGTCTCGCTCCACCTCTCCTCGGAGATCTCCGGCACCTACGACGCGGCGGTGCTGGCGGCCAGGGAAGCGCCGGTACCCGTACACGTCGTGGACACCGGGATGGTCGCGATGGCTCTCGGCTTCTGCGCCCTCGCCGCCGCGGAGACGGCGGAGGCGGGCGGGGACATCGACGAGGCGGTCGCCGCCGCGGAGAAGCGCGCCGCGGGCACCTCCGCCTACTTCTACGTCGACACTCTCGACTATCTGCGCCGTGGCGGCCGGATCGGCACGGCGCAGGCGCTGCTCGGCTCCGCGCTCGCCGTCAAACCGCTCCTGCAACTGGCCGACGGGCGGATCGAGCTGCTGGAGAAGGTCCGTACGGCGTCCAAGGCCATCGCACGGCTCGAGGAGATCGCCGTGGAGCGGGCGGGCGGGGGCCAGGTGGACATCGCGGTCCACCATCTCGACGCGGCGGAGCGTGCGGAGGCCCTGGCCCAGCGGCTCCGGGAGCGGGTGCCGGGGCTCCATGAGCTCCATGTGAGCGAGGTCGGCGCGGTGATCGGCGCGCACACGGGGCCGGGGCTGCTGGGGGCTGTGGTGTCGCCGCGGTGAGAGCGGCGGTCGGTTTGCCCTGTGGGTGACGGAGTTATCCACAACTGGGGCGTCATCCACCGGATGTGCGGCGACGCGGCGAGATCTGCGCGAGGTGCTTAGCGTCGATCGGTATGAACTCCTCTCGATCCGCGTGGATGGCTTCGCCGGCCTGGTCGACGGTTTCCGGCCCGTCAGGTGCGTCGGCCTTGTCCGCGCCGCCGCCTTCGGCGTTCTCCTCCAACTCGCCTGCTTCATCTGCTTCGTTGGCTTCTTCGGCTACCGCGGCTGCCTCGGCTGCGTCGGTTTCTTCGACTTCTTCGACTTCTTGGGCTTCGTCCCCTGCGTCGGTGCTCGCCGCTCCCGCCGGTCCCTTGGCTCCCGCCCGTGCGTCGGAGCGGCGGGAGGGGGAGCGTGAGCGGGTGCGGGCCCGGGTCGCGGCGATCTTCGGCGATCCGGGTGCGGTGGCCGGGGCGGGGCCGCCGGGTCCTGGGCATGATCCGCCGGGGCCCGGGAGCGATCCGCCGGGGCCGGGCCGCCGGGAGCGGGCATGGCTTGCGGTGCGTGAACGGCTCCCGCTCTGGGTGCAGTTACGCTGCGGCACCGACCCGAAGGCGCTCGTCGCCCTGGTCCTGGTGCTCGTGGTGGCCGTGGGATTCGCCGTGCAGCACTTCTGGACCGGTCGCGCCGAGCCGGTACGGGCCCCGGCAGCCGAACGGTCCGCGGTGACGGGCGGCCCCGGGCCACGCTCACCGTCGCCGCCGTCCTCGTCCTCGTCTGCCGCTGCGGTGGCGCATGGTCCGCCGGGCGGTGCGGGGCGGCAGCTGGTCGTCGATGTCACGGGCAAGGTCCGGCACCCGGGAATCCACCGGATGCCGCCGGGGTCGCGGGTGATCGATGCGCTACAGGCCGCGGGCGGGGTGCTGCGCGGAGCGAGCACCCGCGGGCTGAACCGGGCGCGCCCGCTGACCGACGGCGAACAGATCGTGGTGGGCGCGGCCGGTGCGGCCGGAGGCGGTGCCGGTCCCGCCGGTGCGGGGGGCGGTGGGTCAGGGGGTGGGCTGCCCAGTGCCGGCGGCGGCCAGGCCGGCCCGGCAGGTCCGGTCAGCCTCAGCACGGCGACCGAGCAGCAGCTCGACTCCCTGCCCGGAGTGGGGCCGGTCCTGGCCCGGCACATCATCGAATTCCGTACCCAGCATGGCGGGTTCACCTCGGTGGACCAGCTCCGCCAGGTGACCGGCATCGGTGACCGCCGCTTCGCCGATCTACGTCCCCTGGTGCAGCCATGACCGGTGCCCGCGCCACCGTTCACGCCGCGGCGGAGTCACCGCACGGCGCCTCGGACCCGCATCAGGAGGGCCCGGCCGATCTGCGGCTGGTCGCGCCCGCACTGGCGGCCTGGGCGGGCGCGGTGATCAGCCTGGGCGCTCCCGGCGGGGGAGTGGCGGTGGCCTGTTGCGGGGCTGTAGGGCTCGCGGTGTTCGCGTTGCGGGTGGCCGTGGCGCGACGCAGGGCGGAGCGAGTCCCGGAGGAGGCGGAGCGTGCCTCGGAGGAGGCGGAGGAGGCGGAGGAGGCGGAGGGGAGGGAGGGGGCGGAGAGGGACGTCGTCGGGCCTCGGGCCGACACCGCCCGGCGAATGGCGGGGGCGCGCCGTCCCCGCTCTCCCCGCCGCTGGTCCGCAGGGGCGTTCGTGGCCCTGGCCGCGGTGCTGCTGTGTGCCGCGGCGGGGGCTGCGTCGGCGGCGCTGCATGCGTCGGATGTGCGGCGCGGGCCGCTGCCGGCCCTGGCGGAGCGCTACGCGGGGGTCACGGCGGAGCTGGAGGTGACCGGCGATCCACATCTGACCCGCCCCAAGGTGCGAGGCTCCCAACGGACGCCCCCGGTACTGGTGTTCACTGCCGAGGCCGTCCGCGTCACGGCACCGGACGGTGCGATCACTGCCGTACGCACGCCGACGCTGGTGGTCGTACGGCAACGCGGAGGCGGCGGCGATGAGCGCGGCCCCGAAGCTCGCGGGAGCCTCGCGTCGGCATGGCGCGGGCTGCTGCCCTCGACACGTATCCGGGTGGTGGCGCGCGCCGTACCGCCGCTGTCCCCGACAGACGAGGTTGCCGCCGTGCTGCGGATCACCGCCGATGCGCCGCCGGTCAAGGTCGGTGCGCCGTCCCCCCTTCAGCGGCTGGCGGGACATCTGCGTGCCGGGCTGCGGGAGGCCACCGACGGGCTGCGTCCCGATGCCCGAGCGCTGTTGCCGGGGCTCGTGGTGGGGGACACCTCGCGTGTGCCGCCGGATCTCGACGACGCCTTTCGTGCCACCGATCTGACGCATCTGCTGGCCGTTTCCGGCAGCAATCTGACGATTGTGCTCGCCCTGCTGATCGGGCCGCCCCACCTCGCGACGCGCGCCGAGCGCCGCGGGCTGGCGCCGCGTCTGGGGCTGTCGCTGCGCGGCACGGCCGTCGTCGGCGGCGCGCTTGCCCTCGCCTTCGTCGTGGTGTGCCGTCCGGACCCCAGCGTGCTGCGGGCCGCCGCCTGCGGCCTGATCACCCTGCTGGCGATCGGCACCGGCCGCCGCCGCTCGCTGCTCCCGGCCCTCGCCGCGGCGGTGCTGCTCCTGGTGCTCTACGACCCTTGGCTGGCCCGTAGCTATGGCTTTCTGCTGTCCGTCCTGGCCACCGGCGCACTGTTACTGCTCGCGCCGCGCTGGAGTGCCGCGCTCCAGCGCCGTCGGGTGCCGCCCCGGATCGCCGAGGTGATCGCCGCCGCGGCCGCTGCCCAGGCGGTCTGCGCCCCGGTCGTCGCCGTATTGGCGGCCCGGGTGGGCCTGGTCGCGGTGCCCTGCAATCTGCTGGCCGAACTGGCCGTGGCTCCCGCGACGGTGCTCGGCTTCGCGGCCCTCGCCGCCGCCCCGGTCGCCTTGCCGGTCGCCCAGGCGCTGACGTGGTGCGCGGGCTGGCCTGCCGAGTGGATCGCCGGCGTCGCCCGTACAGGCGCAGCGCTGCCGGGGGCGGAGTTCGACTGGCCGGGCGGCTGGACCGGTGGGCTGGTGCTGGCGGCTGCCACGGTGGCCCTGGTGCCGGTCGCCCGCCGGGTGCTGCGCCGCCCCTGGCTGTGCGCGCTCTGTGTGCTGGCGCTGATTCTGGCGGTGTGCCGCCCCGCCCCGATCACCCGTGTCCTCACCGGCTGGCCACCGCCGGGGTGGCGGGCCGTGGTCTGCGACGTGGGGCAGGGCGACGGCTTGGTACTGGCGGCAGGGGACGGTACGGCGCTGGTGGTGGACACGGGGCCCGAGCCCCACGCCATCGACCGCTGCCTCAACGACCTGGGGGTTCGGCGCATCCCCCTTCTCGTCCTGACACACTTCCACGCCGACCATGTGGACGGGCTCCCTGGAGCGCTCCGCGGCCGCTCGGTCGGTGCGATCGAGACCACGACGCTCCAGGACCCGCCGGGGCAGGCGCATTTCGTGCGTACTACGGCTGCCGCGGCCCGGGTTCCTGTCGTCCGGGCCGAACCGGGCGAGCGGCGTCAGCTGGGCCCACTCACCTGGGAGGTCCTCTGGCCACCCGCTCCGCCCGACATACCAGTCCCCGGCAGCCCCACCGACCCCAACAGCCAACCGGCCGGCCTCGACGCCGTAGAGGGCCCCAACGACGCCAGCGTCACCCTGCTGGTCCGTACTGGCGGGCTGACCCTCCTGTTGCTGGGTGACCTCGAACCACCCGCACAGCGGGCACTGTTGGCGGCCCATCCGGAGCTGGGCGGCGTCGATGTCCTGAAGGTGGCACACCACGGCTCCGCCAACCAGGATCCGCCGTTGCTGCATCGGCTTGCCCCGCGCCTGGCCCTGATCTCCTGCGGCGCCGACAACCCGTACGGCCATCCGGCGCCCCGCACCATCACGGCACTGCGCGCCCAGGGCGCCCGGGTCCTGCGGACGGACACCGACGGAGCCATCGCGATCCTGGGCACAACGGCCAGGCTGTCGGCGACGGTCAGCGGCCACCGAATCAAGGTCCGCCTGGCAGGCGGCCGGAGAACCCGGACTCGTCCGGGCGGCGGCCGTCGACCCGGCGGCGGTACATCCGGCGGCGGTGAGGCCGGCCGCCGTCGACCCCAGGCGCGGACGGTCGGCAGCCGTCGCTCACGTGCCCGTGCCCGTGCCCGTGTCGGCCCCGGGGCCCTTCCGGTGGGCAAGCGCCGGAGCAGACGCCGCCATTGGCGCCCATCGCTGCCCGTTCGGCCGCTCCCGGCTCGCCTTCCCGGTGGGCAGGTGGCGTTCGCCGGAATTCTGCGGCCGGCGCAGGGCACAGGCCTGCCCCAGAAGCATCCGGCAGCCCGTCGCCAGAGATTCGTCCGACGCCCCGAAAACCCTTGTAAAGGAACCTTTCTAAAGGTAGCTTTACATCATGGCGAAGGAGAAATCAGAGCGGTCCACGGAGACCGAACCGGTGGGGCCCGACGCGGTGGGCGAACTGCGGCCGCAGTCGGAGCCGTTCGCCGACTGCACTCGGCTCTCCGATCCGCGTGCGCTGCGCGCCTATGCCCACCCCACCCGCATGGAGCTGGTCGGGCTGCTGCGTCGCGAAGGTCCGCTCACCGCCACCCGCGCGGCCGAGCTGACGGGGGAGTCCGTCGCCAGTTGCTCGTACCACCTGCGGATGCTCGCCAAGTACGACCTGGTGGAGAAGGCCGAGGGCGGACGGGGGCGGGAGAAGCCATGGCGGGCGACGGCACAGTTCACCGGCTGGCCGGAATACTCCGACGATCCCGACGTCTTCGAGGCCTCCACGGCCCTGAACGTCGCCCTTGCCGAGAACTACTTCGCCAAGATGACGCATGCCTTGGAGCAGCGCGCCGCCCTGCCCCGCGCATGGCAGCAGGCCGAGCAGTACGGAGATGTCTCGCTCTATCTCACCGCCGACGAACTCACCGAACTCGACGAACGTGTAACGGAGTTGCTCAGTCCGTATGTGGGCCGGTTGCAGGACCCGGAGTCGCGGCCGGCCGATGCCCGGCTGGTGAGCTTCCTGCGGGTCGCCTTCGTCCGTCACCTCGAGGCGCGGAGCGGCAGCGCATCTCGTGCCGAGGACGGAGATCCGGGCGGCGGCGGGCCGGCAGCTGGAGCTGGCGCCGCAACCGCGGGCAGTTCCTCGGCTCACGACTCAGCCGTGACCGAGGGCTCGAGCCCGGCCAAAGGCGGGGCCTCATGAGGCCGTTAGCGAGCCGGGTCCCCGCCCTCCTACGGGAGCGTGCCTTCCGCCGCTACTGGACGGCTCAGTCCGTCTCCCTCATCGGCGATCAGATTTCCCTCATCGCCATCCCGCTCGTCGCGGTCCTCGCCCTGGGTGCCGACGCTGCCGAGATGGGCCTGCTCAAGACCGCTGAGCTGCTGCCCGCCCTGCTGCTGAGTCTCCCGGCGGGCGCCTGGATCGACCGGCGGGCCCGGCGGCGCCGGATCATGATCGCTGCCGATCTGCTGCGTGCACTGCTGATCGTCTCCCTGGCCCTCGCGTACGCCGTGGGCGCGCTCACTCTCGCCCAGCTCTACGCCGTCGCCTTCATGGTCGGTGGATGCACCGTCCTCTTCGAGATCTGCAATGCGACCCTCTTCGTCTCACTCGTTCCCAAGAGCCGTTTCGTCGCGGGCAATTCCCTGCTCAACGGCAGCCGCGCGATGGCCTTTGTCAGCGGACCCGGCGCGGGCGGTCTGCTCGTCCAGTTGCTCGCCGCGCCGGTGGCCCTGCTCGCCGACGCACTGACCTTCCTGTACTCCGCCGCGCTGCTGGCGCGTATCGCCCCGACCGAGCCGCCGCCCGCACCGTCGGCCAAGGGCTACGTCACCGAGGGACTGCGCTGGGCGCTGCGGCATCCCACGATGCGCGCGATGTTCGCCGCCTCCGGGACGGTGCAGTTTTTCAATCTCATGTTCCACACCCTCTTCGTGCTCTACGCCACCACTGAACTCGGTTTGAGCGCGGGCCTGTTAGGGACGGTACTGGGGAGTGGCGCGATCGGCGGACTCATCGGTGCGGCGGCCGCGGGACGAGTGGTGCACCGTATCGGCATCGGTCCGACCATCCTCCTCGGCTACGCCGCCTTCACCGTGCCGCTCCTGCTCGTTCCGCTGGCCGCCGGTGCCACTCCACTGGTCATCGCTCTGCTCTTCCTCGCCGAGTTCCTCTCCAGCGTCGGTGTGATGCTCGTCGACATCTCCTCCGGCTCACTGCTCGCCGCGCTGATACCGGACGCCCTGCGCTCTCGCGTCGCCGGTGCGTCCCGCACCCTGAACTACGGCTTTCGCCCCCTCGGGGCGATGGCCGGCGGCGCACTCGGCACGGCTGTGGGGCTGCGTCCCACTCTCTGGATCGCCACCGTCGGAGCCGCCCTCTGCCTTCTGTGGCTGCTGCCCTCGTCCGTCCCCCGAATACGCACCCTTCCGGGAGCCACCACGAGCCACGAGCCTGCACCCGGGCCGGACCCCACCCCCTCCGTACACCTCCCTGAACGCACGGGCGAAGCCACGTAGGGCGGTGTACACGAACAGCCGCGTGGGACCGGGGATCCTGCTGCTCCGCAGGCGGGAGGCGGCGGGCAGTGCTGTGCAGAGGGCCCGATGGGTCATGCAGGCGACGCCGGAAGGGGGATTGCGGAGGGCGGATCGCGGGTGGGCGCATCGCGCAGAGGTAATGAACCAGGATCTGTAGACTCCAGATTATGAGGATGAGTGAAGGCGTCGAGTGGGGCCTGCACTGCTGTGTGACGCTGGCCTGGCTCGAAGGGGAAGGGCCCGTGTCCACCGCTCGGCTGGCGGCTTCGTTCGAGTTGCCTGCGGCCTACCTGAACAAGCGGCTACAGGCGCTGGTTCGGGCCGGGATCCTGAGCTCCACGCCAGGCGCGCGGGGCGGCTTCCAGTTGGCGCGGCCGCCGGAGCGGATCACGCTGATGGATGTCGTCGCCGCGATCGAGGGCACCGAAGACGCCTTTCGCTGCGCCGAGATCCGTCAGCGGGGGGCCGGTGCCGAGGCCTCCGGCAGGGAGTTCGGCAGGCCCTGTGGAATCTCCACGGCGATGCGCAAGGCCGAGCTGGCCTGGCGGCGTGAGCTGGCCGCGCAGACCCTCGCCGACGTCATTGCCGCAACGCCCGCCTCGGCGGTCGAACGGACCCGCCGCTGGTTCGCCTCGGAGAGGACGCACACCTGATGGACACCGCTGCCGCTGATGCCTACCTCGCCCGGGTCGGCGCCGCCCGCCCCGCGGCCCCCGATGCCGACGCGCTGCATGCTCTGCACCTCAGCCATCTGCGTACCGTCCCCTTCGAGAACCTCTCCATCCACCTCGGCGAAGAGATCGTGCTCGCGGAGCAGCCGCTGCTGGACAAGATCGTCGGCGCCCGGCGGGGCGGCTTCTGCTACGAGCTCAACGGCGCTTTCGCCATGCTCCTGGGCGCGCTCGGTTACGAGGTCGACCTGCTCCCCGGCCGCGTGTTCGGCGCCGACGGGCCCGGGATCCCGTACGACCACCTTGCGCTGCGCGTCCGGACGCCGAGCGGGCCGTGGCTTGCGGACGTCGGCTTCGGCAGGCACAGTCACTTTCCGCTGCGCTGGGACAGCCGGGCCGAGCAGCCCGATCCCGGTGGTGTGTTCCGGATCGAGGAGACGGGTGAGGGGGACCTCGATGTGCTGAGGGACGGCGCTCCGCAGTACCGCCTCGAGCAACGTCCGCGTGCCTACACGGACTTCGAGGCCGGCTGTTGGTGGCACCGAACCTCGCCCAAGTCGCATTTCACCCAGTCCCTGGTGTGCTCCCGGCTGACGGAGACCGGCCGGGTCACGCTCTCCGGCCGTACGCTCGTGACGACCGGGGCGGACGGTGCGCGGGATGAGCGCCAGGTGGGCGAGGACGAGGTCCTCGCCGTCTACCGGGAGCAGTTCGGGATCGTCCTGGGGCAGGAGCCCGTGGTCGGCGGGGTGCGGACGCCCGGGAGCGGCGCTTAGACCCGTGGCTCGTGGCTCGTGGTCCGTGGATCGTTGTGATGCGGCCCGTCGTCACTCGGCTCGTCGCCACGCGGCCCGTCGTTACTCGGCCTCGCGCCAGCCCTCGTACTCGGCCGCGAGGTCGTGCAGCCGCGCCGGGTCGTGGGCGGCGGCCGGGTCTTCGACCACGACCAGCCACTGCGCATCCTCGGCGTCGTCCTCACCGGCCAGGGCGTCCCGTACGAGCTGGGGCTCCTCGGCGACACCGAAGCGTTCGGTCAGCGCCTCGGCGACCTCCTCCGCTGCGTCGCGGTCAGGAAGGACCAGTACATGCCGTACGTGTGGTGGGTGTGGGGCAGCATCATTCACCCGGCCATTGTCCGACAGGGGGGTGGTGGTCCTGTCCGGCAGGGGGCACCAAAGCCGTCCGGGGCGGAAGTTGTGGAAGCGGTCCGGGATTCGTTTTGGAAGTGGACCGGGACAGGTCGTCAAAGCGGTCCGGGACGGGGCGGCAAAGCGGTTCGGGGCGGGTTGTCAGTGGGGCGTGGGATGCTGGACGCGATGGCCAGGAAGACAGCTCAAGACGACCCGCTCGCCCCCGTCACGATCGCGGTGGGCCAGGAAGACCTGCTGCTGGATCGTGCGGTGCAGCAGGTGGTGGCGGCTGCCCGGGCGGCGGATGCGGACACCGATGTGCGCGACCTCACCCCCGACCAGCTCCAGCCCGGCACCTTGGCCCAGCTGACCAGCCCCTCGCTCTTCGCCGAGCGCAAGGTCGTCGTCGTGCGCGCCGCCCATGATCTGTCCGCGGACACCATCAAGGACGTCAAGGCGTACCTCGGCACGCCCGCCGAGGAGATCACGCTGGTGCTGCTGCATGCCGGCGGCGCCAAGGGCAAGGGCCTGCTGGACGCTGCCCGTAAGGCCGGGGCGCGGGAAGTGGCCTGCCCCAAGATGACCAAGCCGGCCGACCGGCTGGCCTTTGTGCGGGGCGAGTTCCGGGCGGTCGGGCGTTCGGCGACGCCGGAGGCCTGCCAGTCGCTGGTCGATGCGATCGGCAGCGATCTGCGTGAGCTGGCCTCGGCCTGTTCGCAGCTGACCGCCGATGTCGAGGGCACGATCGACGAGGCCATCGTCGCGCGCTATTACACGGGGCGGGCCGAGGCGTCGAGCTTCACCGTCGCGGACCGTGCGGTCGAGGGCCGCGCCGCCGAGGCGCTGGAGGCACTGCGCTGGGCGATCGCCACCGGAGTCGCCCCCGTCATGATCACCAGTGCGCTCGCCCAGGGCGTCCGCGCCATCGGCAAGCTGGCCTCCGCCCCGCGCGGCGCCCGCCCCGGCGACCTCGCCCGCGAACTCGGCATGCCGCCCTGGAAGATCGACCGCGTACGGCAGCAGATTCGCGGCTGGTCGGCGGACGGCGTGGCCACGGCACTGCGCGCGGTGGCGGCGGCCGACGCCGGGGTGAAGGGCGGCGGGGACGATCCGGAGTACGCCCTGGAGAAGGCCGTCGTGGCGATCGCCCGGGCGGCCCGGTCGCGGTGAAGTAGGTGCGGTAGTAGCCGCGGGCTCGTCGGCAGGCAGGGGTGGGTTCGCTTGCCGGCAACGAGGCGGCCGTCACCCAGCTCTGTCCTCACCGCCCCCGGCTTTACGGCGTTCCGTCCCCATCGCACGTCGGCCGTACGGGGTTCCGTGCTCATTGCTCTCAGGCCAAATTGCGCTCCGCCCTCACCGCACGCCGGCCGTACGGCGTTCCGCCCTCACCGCACTCCGGCCGTACGGCGCTCCGCCCTCACCGCAGGGCCTCAGCGCGATCAACCGTCAGGCGGTCGGCTGCTCCTGCGGTCCGATGCCTCTGGTTCGCTGCCCTGCGGTCGGCTGCTCCTGCGGTCCGCTGCCCCACGGCCCGCTGCCCCCGCGGTCCGTTCGATTGCCCCCGAGGCCCGTTCCAGTACCCCTTGCGGTTTCACCCTCACCGAGACCGTGAGTTCTGGAGTCGCTTGAGTGTCTCCGTCGCGCTGGTCTTCAGCATCGTGGCCACTTCGGTGGCCGTCGGCTGCTTGCCGCTGCTGCTGCCGCTGCTGCTCGACGCATAGCTCGACCACGTCGACTGGTACGTCATCCAGCCGTCCCGGACGCCGAGGATCACATACGAGCTGTTGCTCGTGCCGCCCTCGTCCTTCCGGGTCACCAGGTAGGCCTCGTCGCCGAGTCCCGTCACGGCCTCGACCCGGTAGCCGACCGAGGCGTCCTGCTTCTCGTACGAGCGGTAGCCGTCGGCGAACTCCGGCGCGGGGTCGGCCCCCCGGTGCAGCGTGGCGGTGTTGTAGAGCCAGGTCGAGGAGTAGGCGGAGCTGCCAGCGTTCTCCTGCTCGAACGAGACGTTGCACGTCATCGTGTCCAGGGTCTTGAGCTGGGTGCCGCTGTGCTGCGGGTTGGCGTCCTTCGAGGTCGTTCCGGTGTTCGTCTTGGTCTTGAAGTGGGCGTCTTGGAAAGGCGTCAGCGAGGTGTCCGCACACAGATCGCCGGTGTAGGCGTAGCCCGCGAGATCGGGGGTGGGCTCGGAGGAGAAGCCCCCGGTGGCGAACAGCACGGACCCCCAGATCGCGGACGCGGCGACCGCCCCGCCGACCGCCCACAGCCAGCCGGACATTCCACGGCCCGCGCCGCCGGGCGACGCTCCGGGGGCACCGATGGGTGCCCCTACGGGCGGAGCGGGTACGCCGGGTGCCGGATAGCCGTATGCGGCACCCGGCCCCTGCGGCATGGCCTGTTGTGCGTAGGGATTCTGCTGTGCGGGCACCGGATTCTGGGCTGCGGGCACCTGGCCGTACGGGTTGGGCTGTGGCGGGCCGTATGGATTGTTCTGTTCCCCCGGAATGGACATGGCGGCAGCGTAGCGGAATCCGTCGAAAGCGAACCCGGATCTGTGGCCCGGAATTTCCCCCCATGGCCGGCTTCCCGAGCCGCGTCCGCACCGCCCCACCCCCCCCGTACACAAACCGGGTCCGTTTCCGTCACGCCCCATGACGAGCCCCCGATATCAAGTGCCCCATAACGACGGCCCGACAGCAGGCCCCCTACAACAGAACTCCGCAACAAGACGCTGCCAACCCCACTACCAACCCCACTACCAACCCCACTACCAACCTCACGCCAACTTCACTGCTAACAAATCCCCACCACCACATCCCGCCACCAGATCCCCCAACAGAGATCACAACAAAGGCCCCGCACAAAGGCCCCACACAAAGCCCCCGCAACACCCCGCAACAAAAGCCCCACGTAAGCCGCCCACGCCACCCACGCCGCCCACGCCTCCCCCACACCAAAGAACCCAACAAAAGCCCCGGCGATAAAAGGCCGCAACGCCTAAAAACCAACAAAAGACCCCGCCTCGCCCCTGGGGAAGGGGCGAGGCGGGGTCTTCGTATCAAGCTGTTGCGGCTTGGTCGGCGGTTGACACCGAGTGAGCCGGGTTGCGCCGCACCCGCGTGGCGAACGCAGGCCGTGTGCGGCGCGGTGTGCATCGGTCAAGGAGCGGAGAGAGGGGCCGCTGAGTCCCTGCCGACAGGAGTACTACAGGTGTTGCGATGGACGAAGATCAGGCCTGGACCGGCCGACGATCTCCTCCGGTAGGAAGGTCAGCCCTTGAGGGACGCGACCTTCTTCGCCATCGCCGACTTCTTGTTGGCGGCGGCGTTCTTGTGGATGACACCCTTGCTGACGGCCTTGTCGAGCGTCTTGGCAGCGGCGGCCTGGGCGGTGGTGGCCTTCTGAAGGTCACCGGCCTCCACGGCCTCGCGGGTGCGACGGATCGCGGTCTTGAGAGTGGACTTGACAGCCTTGTTGCGCTGACGAGCCTTCTCGTTGGTCTTGATCCGCTTCATCTGGGACTTGATGTTCGCCACGAAAGAGCCTTTTCAGGTTCGTTGGAGTTTCGAGTGGCGCCTCGTACGTGAGAGGGCACGAAGCGCAGTGGACCAGGCTACCAGCAGGGTCTACGGCCTCCCAAACCGGACCGGACCCACCGCCCGGCAGCCCGGCCCCGGGCCCGAGCCATCCGCCCCGCGGCCGCTGACCTGCCCACCGCCCGGCAGCCCGCCCCGGCCCGAGCCACCCCCCTGGAGACCGCCCGCCTCTGGGGGCCGCCCGCCTCCGGGAGCCGCCCCCCCCAGGTGGGCGCCCCCCACCCCACGGCCCCCCCCCCCCCCCACAAAAACCCCCCCCCCC